>JBKEDN010000193.1:0-25016 GCA_047975435.1 Draconibacterium sp.
TAAACTGTTTGTCCCTGTTGCTTTGTATCTTGTCCTCATTGTATAAGAATATGCTCCTAAGATACTATTTACTATTATAATAGGCTGATTGGTAGATTTTTAATTTTTAGAGGTTTCCTTGAGTATTTAAAGGCAGAACGTAGTTTTCTGACAATATTTAACCGCGAAAATTCTAACATTTATATTGAAGCTGCTTATGGTTTAAGCTCGGCACAGCAAGCCCGCGGAAAATACAAACTGGGCGAGGGAATTACCGGAAAGGTAGTTGAAATGGCAAGGCCTGTGGTTATTGAGAAGATTTCCAAATCAAATTTGTTCCTGAATAAAACCAATCAGGAAATCCAAAAAGGAGGAAAGGAACTTTCGATTATTTGTGTGCCAATTGTTGACGAAGCCAAAGTGGTTGGAACCTTAAGCGTGGTGCGCATATACAATCCCCGCATTAGCTTTGATGAAGACATTCGTATGCTTAGCATTATCGGTTCACTGATAGGGCAGGTTGTGCGCTCTCGACAGGAAAGGTTAGAAGAACTGGAGCAGTTAAAGCAAAAAAACCTGGAGTTGGAAAACAGGCTTTCCGGTCTGAAGAATCTGAACATGATCGGAAACTCATCAAAAATGAGAGATGTATTTTCGTTGGTACAGATGGTTGGGAAAACCAATTCAACAGTTTTAATCCGGGGCGAAAGTGGCGTAGGAAAAGAACTGGTTGCAGATGCTATTCATATGGCCAGCATCCGCACAGGGAAACCTTTTGTAAAAGTAAACTGTTCGGCACTTCCGGAGTCTTTGATTGAAAGCGAACTTTTCGGGCACGGAAAAGGTGCTTTTACCGGGGCCGAGATGCAGCGCAAAGGACGGTTTGAACTGGCCGACAAAGGAACAATCTTCCTTGATGAGATTGGGGATATTCCGCTTTCGGCACAGGTAAAAATTCTTCGCATTATTCAGCAACGTCAGTTCGAGCGGTTGGGAGGAACCGAAACCATCAGCACCGATGTGCGCATTATTGCAGCTACCAACCGAAACCTGGAAGAGATGATTAAAGACGGTGAATTCAGGGAAGACCTGTATTACCGGATCAACGTATTTCCGATTTTTATCCCCTCGTTACGCGAACGCCGTAACGATATCCCGTTGCTGGTGGATCATTTTATCGAAAAATTCAATAAAGAAAACAACTCCAAAATAAAGCGTATCACTACTTCCGCTTTAAATATGCTGATGGTTTATTCCTGGCCGGGAAACATACGTGAACTGGAAAATTCAATTGAGAGGGCCTGTATTTTAAGTACCGACAATGTAATTCACAGTTATAATCTTCCTCCCTCGCTCCAAACAGCCGATTCAACCAATACTTCGTCAAAAGGAGGAATGATGTACACCGTAGAACAGGTAGAAAAGCAATTGATTCGCGAAGCTTTGACTACAACCAGGGGAACATTGTAAAAGCCGCTGAAAATTTAAAAATTACGGAAAGAATGTTGGGAACCCGGTTGAAAAAATATAATATTGATGCCTGGAGGTTCAAAGTATAGAAAAATCAATGAAGTTTGTACAGGTAGATTTACACAACACAGTCCACAGCAATGCAGTGATTTCGTTGATAAACGATTACATGCTCGACGAAATGGGAATTGGAGAGATGATGCCCAACGGTTTGGGACCAAAGATCATTGAAGGGCTGAAAAAGCATGTGGCCTATGTTGGGTTTTTGGTAGAGATTGACGGAGAATTTGCCGCACTTGCCAATTGTAACCTGAATTTCTCGACCTGGAAAGCCAAACCGCTCATTAATATCCACGATTTTATTGTGTCGCCGCATTTTCGCAAAAGGGGAGTCGGACTTTTCCTTTTAAAGGCGATTGAGGATTATGCAAAGGGAAACGGTTATTGCCGCATCAACCTCGAAGTGCGTCACGATAATTACAAGGCACAAAATCTTTATAAAAAGGCCGGTTTCCAGGAGTGCGATCCCAACAATTATTTCTGGGAAAACCGTTTTTGAGAGCTTGTGTATCACAACGGATTAATTGTTATGAAGAATCCGGGGTGAAACGAAAAAGGAGCCATTTCTTAAAAATGACTCCTTTTTTTATCCTCAAAAGCGAATGTTATTTCCACCCGCCGCCCAGTGCATGATACAAACTCACCACTGCATTCAGTTGTTGAATATGATCGTTTACATTGCTTAATTGTGCATTCAGCAAACTTTGTTGTGCATTCAAAACCTCGGTGTAAGTAGCCGAACCATAGTTAAGCAATTCTTTTGTGTATTCTACCGATTTTTCAAGCGCCTCCAGCTGCTTTTGGCGAAGTTCCATTTTTTGTACCGATGCATCGTAAACATTCAGGGCATCGTTTACTTCTTTCCCTGCATTTAGCAAAGTACTGCTAAAATTGGCCAATGCTTCGGCCTGTTGTGCTTTTGCTAACTCAAGGCGTGTTTTGTTTTGCCGTTTGTTGAAAATTGGCTGTGTAAGTCCTCCAACAATATTGGCTGCAAACGAGGCCGGGTCAAACAAATCTTTAAATTTTAAAGCTTCAAAACCTGCGTTGGCAGTTAAGGTTACCGACGGATAAAAATAGGCTTTGGCACTGTTTGTCATTTCGTAAGCGCTGATTACTCCAAACTCAGCCTGCATTACATCGGGGCGCCTGTCCAGCAGATCGGCAGGAACACCGGTTGCCAGCAATTTGTTGGCCTGCTGGTTTTCCAGTTTGCCTCTTCCAATAGGGCCGGGTGTTCTTCCCAGCAAAAGACAAAGCGTATTTTCTGTTTCCCTGATCTGTTGTTCAATATCAGGAATAGTAACTTCAGCTGCGTAACGGGCTGCTTCGCTTTGCACCACTGCCGCACCTGTAACACGTCCTGTTTCCTTCAGGCTCTTCATTGTTTCAACCAAATCGGCACTGGTTTTAACCGTTTCGCGGGTAATTACCAGTTTACTGTCGAGTGCCAGCAGGTTGTAGTAGGCTGATGCAATACTTGAAATCAATCTGGTTTGAACGGCTTTTTGTGCCGCATCGGTAGCCAGAAAATCAAAATAAGCAGCTTTTTTAGCGCTGTTTAACTTTCCCCAAATGTCAACTTCCCAGCTACTTTGTACGATTACTTGCGATGCATTGTAACTTGCCGGGCTACTTGGCGAAGTAGATTTTGATGTATTAACATAAGTATGTCCTGCCTGCCCCGAGAATGAAGGAATCAGTGCAGCGCGGCTTTGTTTAAAATATGCTTCGGCTGCGCTAACTCTTTGAATGGCTGCCTGCAAGTCGAAATTGTTGTTTAATCCTTCAGAAATAAGGCTATCCAGCAGTGGATCGTTAAACAGGTTTTGCCAGTTTTCGTTGGCAAGGTTCAGGCTATCGGGGGCAACTTCCCCCAAAAGTCCGTCGGTGTTTGTCTGACTGCGTTGGTAATGATGGCTCGTACTGCACGAAAACAGTACAAGCATTACCAAAATTCCCGGAATTATATTTTTATATGATTTCATGGTCATAATTTTCATTTCTGCACTGGAATTAGGCCAGGCTGTTCATGTCTGAGATTTCTTGATTTTTCGGTTTCGTTACTTTTTCCTGCAGAATCTGGAATACCACAAACATGGCGGGAATAACCAGAATTCCGATTAAAGTACCAATTAACATACCGCCAACAGCACCCGTTCCGATTGAGCGGTTACCATTTGCTCCAACTCCGCCGCCAATAACAAGCGGAATCAAACCAACGATAAAGGCAAACGATGTCATCAGGATGGGACGGAGCCGGGCAGTTGCCCCTTCAATTGCTGCCTGAACGATGCTCATTCCGGACTCCCGTCGTTGTCGGGCAAATTCCACAATCAGGATCGCATTCTTGGCAAGAAGCCCGATAAGCATGATCAGGGAGATTTGCAGATAAATATTGTTTTCAACTCCCATTATTCGGGCAAATATGTATGCTCCGGAAATACCAATTGGCAACGATGTCAGAATAGAAAGCGGCATAATATAGCTTTCGTACTGTGCAGCCAGGAAGAAATAGACAAAGATCAAACTAAGCGCAAAAATGAGAATGGTTTGGTTCCCTGCACTAATTTCTTCACGTGTGATTCCCGAAAATTCATAATCGTATCCGGTGGGCAGATACTCGGCAGCAACTTCACGTACTGCATCAATTGCAGCTCCCGAGCTATATCCCGGGTTGGGAGCACCGTTTACCGAAATGGCCGTGTACATATTAAAACGGTTGATGCTTTCCGGGCCATAAACCCTAGTAAGCGTAATAAATTCGCTGATTGGTGCCATTTCTCCTGTGGCCGTTCTTACTTTAATATTGTTCAGATCATCCGGATTACCACGGAATTCAGCTTCCGACTGAACCATTACCCGGTATTGTTTCCCAAAACGGTTAAAATCTGAAGCATAGTAGCCGCCAATGTAACCCTGCATGGCCGAAAGAACCGAACTTACCTGGATTCCCGAGCGCATACAACGGGCAGCATCCACATCAATTTTATATTGTGGAAATCCGGTGTTGAATGAAGTACGTGCATACTGTATTTCAGGACGCTGGTTAAGTGCTCCCAGAAATTCGTTGGATATGTTTTCAAACTGATGAATATCCCCACCGGTTTTGTCTTCGAGTTTTAGCTCAAAACCTCCGGTTACACTAAACCCGGGAACCATTGGCGGAGAAAATATGATAATTCTTGCATCTTTTATCTGCGAAGTAAGCATGTACATTTTTTGTACAATGCTGTTCAAATCCTGTCCTTTCCCTTTTCGTTCATCAAAAGGTTTTAAGTTGGCTATAATCATTCCGTAAGGGCTGCCCGAACCTCCCATAAACGAGAATCCGGTAATAACCGTTCTTGATTGAATATCGGGAACGGCCTGGATAATTTTATCGATTTCTTTTGCTACTTCAAGTGTTTTTTCTGCTGATGTTGCCGGAGGCATGGCAATATCAACAAACATACGGCCAGTGTCTTCGGTAGGTACAAAACCGGTAGGTGTTGTTTTCATTAAAAATACCAGAATGGCAATAAAAACAACAATCAATCCTGAAGCCACCCATTTGCGGTGGATAAAAAACCCGGTCACTTTTTTATACCTCAGTGTCATGGTATCGAATGCCGTGTTAAATGCGGTGGCAAAACGTTTCATCAGTCCGTTTTTCCCTTTCATTTCTTCATTGTGTGGTTTCAGGAACAGCGCGCAAAGTGCCGGACTCAAGGTTAATGCATTAATCGCCGACAGAACAATCGATACGGTAAGTGTAATCCCAAACTGACGGAAAAATACTCCCGTTGTTCCCGTAATAAAGGTTACAGGAACAAACACGGCGCCCATAACCAAAGTGATGGAAATAATAGCGGTAGCAATTTCATCCATGGCAGAAATGGCTGCTGCCTTGGGTGTCATTTTTCCTTTGTCGAGTTTGGCGTGCACCGCTTCCACCACAACAATGGCATCATCCACCACAATCCCGATGGCAAGTACCAGCGCAAACAATGTAAGCAGGTTGATACTAAAGCCAAAAAGGTTCAGGAAAAAGAAAGTACCAATGATCGACACCGGAACCGCAATGGCCGGGATCAAGGTAGCCCGGAAGTTTTGTAGAAATACAAAAACAACAATAAATACCAGAATAAAGGCTTCGATTAAAGTATGAATTACCTTTGAAATAGAAGCATTCAAAAAGTGGTTGGTATTCATCAATATTTCATAATCTACTCCCGGAGGAAAGGTTTTTGATGATACTTCCAGCACCTGTTCTATATTCATGATTACTTCGCGTGCATTGGAGCCGGCTGATTGAAAAATGGCCATCCCAATACCCGGTTGTCCCATTGTTTGGGTTCGGTTGGCATAGTTAAGCGAGCCCATTTCTACACGGGCCACATCGCGCAGGCGAAGTATATTGCCATCGTTGTCGGCTTTAATTACAATGTCTTCAAATTCTTCGGGCTGGGTTAACTTTCCTCTGTAACGAATTACGTATTCATAACTTTGATCGTTTTCGCTACCAAAACGGCCCGGAGCCGCTTCAAGGTTTTGAGCATTTAATGCCGCAACAATGTCGGCGGGGATCAGGTTATAGCTGGCCATCACATCGGGTTTCAACCAAACCCGCATCGAGTAGTCTTTTTGTCCAAAAACCATGGCTTCACCTACACCGTTTACACGCTGCACCTGCGGCAACAGGTTAATTTTTGCATAGTTCTGAAGAAAGGTCTCGTCGTATTTCCCATCAGGACTATAAATCGAGAACACCATCAACATATTGTTCTGGCGTTTGGCAGTAATTACACCCGCCCTTGTTACTTCTGAAGGTAAAAGTGCATTGGCCCTGGCCACCCGGTTTTGTACGTTTACCGCTGCCATGTCAGGATCAGTGCCTTGTTTAAAGTAAACTTCAATCGATGCCATCCCCGAGTTGCTGGCGGTAGAGTTCATGTAAATCATGTCTTCCACACCGTTGATTTGTTCTTCCAGCGGAATAACCACACTGTTCAAAACCGTTTGCGCATCGGCACCGGTGTAGTTGGCAGTTACCCTGATGGTTGGCGGGGCAATATCGGGGTATTGCTCAATAGGAAGGGTGACAATTCCGAGTATCCCCAGAATTACCAATATAATTGAGATGACCGTTGAAAGTACCGGCCGTTCTATAAATGTTCGTAACATAACAAATGATGTTTAATTTTTATTTGCCTGAAAGTTGATCGTTGGATGCGGTTGTTGGCTGGTTTTCAAGTTTTGGCTTGATCTCCATTCCGTCGCGGAGTGTTGAGATTCCTTCCGTAACAATTTTGTCGCCGGGGTTTAGTCCCGAAATAACAAGGTATTCCTCTTTCAGGTTTCCGGCCAGTGTTTGAATCCGGGTGTTTACTACTTTATTGTCGTCTTTCACAACATACACAAAATGGTTGCCCTGAATTTCGTAAGCAGCCTTTTGCGGAACCGTTAATACCGAGTGGTGAGTTTCAGGCAAACGCACCCTGCCGCTTCCTCCCGAGCGAAGATCTCCTTCCGGGTTTGGAAACGAAGCGCGAATATTTATTGCACCGGTTTCCTGATCAACAATCCCGCTGGCTGTTTCAATCTTCCCTTTAACATTATAGGCCGAATTATCAGGCAAAATCAATTCTACTTCAGGAAGTTTTTCCAATTTTGCTTTGGTGTTACTTCCTTCCAGGTCTTTTGTCATTTGCAAAAAGTCCTTCTCGTTTATTGAGAAATAGGCCTGCATCGACGAGGTATTTGAAACAGTTGTTAAAGGTTGTGTAATACTGCTGCTTACCAGGCTGCCCACACGGTACGGGAAATTCCCGATAATACCTTCGGTTGGGCTGGTTATAATGGTATATTGCAAATTGGCTTTGGCATTTGCCACATTCGCCTGTGCCTGTGCCAATTGTGCTTCGGCCGATTTGAGGCTGGTTTCAACCGATTCAAGCTCAAAACTGCTGATGATGTTTTTTTCAACCAGCGGTTTGGTCTTGTCAACATTTATTTTGGCGGTGGCTACCTGCGATTCGGCTACTTTCACCTGTGCCTCGGCTGAACGGACCTGTGCTTCAATGTCGTTGGCATTTAATTTAAAAAGAACCTGTCCTTTTTTTACCTGATCTCCTTCATCTACCAGAATTTTTTCAATGTATCCGGCTACGCGCGGGCGAATTTCAACTGTTTGTTCTCCCTGAAGGATGGTCGGAAAATCCTGATAAAGGGTAACGTCGCGGGGAGTTAGCTCCAGAACTTTTAATTCCCTGATTTGTCCGGCCATCCCGGCCGGGCCTTTGGGAGTGTTGGAGCACGAGTAAGCTGCAAATAATACTGCAAGGATCCCCAGATTTCTAATTTGTTTAATTGTTTTCATGTTTTTTGAGATATAATTTTAAACTTATTGCTTACAATTTTCCATTTTTTCGAGCGGGTCAATCTGCCCGGTATTGTTTTGAATTTTTTGGATCACCTTCTGGAAAACCTCTTTTTCACTTTCGGTAACTCCTTCGAGCAAGTCTTCTGAAACCTGATGTGCTGTTTTTCTCAATAAATCCAAAACGGTTTGTCCTTTCGAGGTCAGACTCAGAATCTTCTTCCTTTTATCGTCAGTATCGATTTTTCGGTTAACGTACAATTCTTCAATCAAAATATTTACGTGACGTAAAATCAGTGATTTATCTTTTTGAAAATGATTGGCCAGGTCTTGCTGGGTCAGGTCATTTTTGTGGCTGATCAGGTTAAGCATGATGTATTGTTCCATGCTAAAATCCATGTTATTCTCCCTGAAACTTTCTTTAAGTTTCATCCTCATCAGATTAAATGTTTGCCCCAATAAATAGGTAAGTGGCTTTTCTGTTTTCATTTTCCTGTCGTAAATCAGACTGCAAAAATAGATCGAATTGGTTGCAAAAGTCAACCAATTAAGTGTTTTTATTTATGAAAACACCATAATTTTTGTAAGTATATGAAATCCAGTATTCTGTAATGTTTCTTGAATGTTAACTAATTCAGACCTTTAGGTATTTTATTCGTTTCTGTCAGGCTTTGGTCAACGGAAGTGGAAAACTCCGAGGATTGAATTTGCTGCTTCATATCTATAAAAATCCGATTTATCATCTAACCGCAAACTCCTACCAAATTGTAGGTCAAGTCTATGTTAAATGGGTGTAATATGCAGAATATCAGCAGATAACTTACTGTGTCACTAAAATGTAAACCGATTCATTATTTCTTACATAAATGTAGGAAATACAATAAGCTTATGTTTTCGTATTTAAAAATTGTAGAGATGTAAAATTCTGCAAAACAGTTAATTATCGCATTTGTTTTTGCTGAATGTGTTTTTTAACATGTTTTCTGGCACAACTCTCGTTAAAGGCCCGGCAAACGAAAATTAATTTTTAAAACTGAAATCATGAGAAAGATTGCTATTTACGGAAAAGGTGGTATTGGGAAATCAACCACTACCCAGAACTCAGTTGCCGGACTTGTTGAAGCAGGAAAAAATGTAAAGGTTGTTGGCTGCGATCCCAAAGCCGACTCAACCCGTCTGTTATTGGGTGGCCTGGCGCAAAAAACAGTACTCGATACACTTCGCGAAGAAGGCGAGGACGTGGAACTCGACGACATTGTAAAAGTAGGTTATGGCGGTGTACGTTGTGTTGAATCGGGAGGTCCTGAACCTGGCGTTGGCTGTGCCGGCCGCGGTATCATTACTTCCATTAACCTGTTGGAACAGTTGGGAGCCTGGGACGAAAGCTACAAAATTGATTATACCTTTTACGATGTACTTGGCGATGTGGTGTGCGGAGGTTTCGCGATGCCGATTCGCGAAGGGAAAGCCCAGGAAATTTACATTGTTGTTTCGGGCGAAATGATGGCCATGTATGCCGCCAATAACATTTGCAAAGGGATTAAGAAATATGCGCAGGCAGGTGGTGTGCGTCTGGGAGGCTTAATCTGTAACTCGCGTAAAGTAGATAATGAATCGCAGATGATTGAAGAATTGGCGAAACGTTTAGGTACGCAAATGATTCATTTTGTGCCTCGCGATAACATGGTTCAGCGTGCCGAAATCAACCGAAAAACCGTGATCGATTACGAACCTTCTCATCCGCAGGCTGATGAATACCGCGCTTTGGCCAAAGCCATCGACGAAAACAAATTATTTGTCATTCCTGAACCTTTAGAGATTGAAGAGCTGGAGAAATTACTGATCGAATTCGGAATTGCCAGCTAAAAGTTTTCCTGTCATTTCAGGGATAGGGTAAGGAACAAATTTCCCGTTTACAGCTGTTTGATTGCTTTTTATTCCTTGTAGAAATGACCGTACAGATTTCAACAAATTTAAACTAAATCATAGGAGAATATAATATGTTAATGATAAGAGCCATTATTCGCCCCGAAAAATCAAGTAAAGTTTTGAAAGCACTGTTCGAGGCCGGTTACATTGCAGTAACCAAAATCCCGGTTGTGGGACGCGGAAAACAGCGCGGTATCAAAATCGGAGACATTACCTACGACGAGCTTCCGAAGGAAATGTTGATTATGGTAATTAAGGACGAAGACAAGGATTTCGCTGTAAATACCATTATGGAGGCTGCCCGCACCGAACCAAAAGGTGCTTTTGGCGACGGTAAAATATTTGTTACCTCAGTGGATGAAGCCTATACCATCAGTCGCGGATCAAAAGAATTATAACCTTAAAACCTTAGGATTATGAAGATGGTAATGGCGATCATCAGGATCGATAAAATGAACGAAACCAAACGCGCCCTAACCGAAGCCGGTATTACATCGATGACCGCAACCGGAAAAGTTTTCGGCCGCGGAAAAGGTTTTTGGGATGCCAAAGTGATGGAAGGTGCAAAAATGGATATGCCCGAAGCACTTACCCATCTCGGGAAAGAACCCCGGCTAAGGCCCCAGCGAGTGCTTAACATTGCGGTTTCCGACCACAATGTGCAACTAACAATTGATACGATTATCGAGGTGAATCAAACACCTGCTCCCGGCGACGGAAAAATATTTGTCCTTCCTCTGGATGATGCTTTACGGGTTCGCACCGGTGAAACAGGCACCACAATTCTTTAATTAAAAAGACAAAATTATGCCAAACAAAAAAGATTATACCAACGGATTGCCCGATCCGGCAGCGTTTAAAGCGGTGATATTGAAAAAATACCCGCGCAAAGTCGCCAAAAAACGTGACAAGGCGATGGTGGTAAACGACCCGTCAGAGGGTCAGGAAATTCTGGCGAATGTGCGTACTGTTCCCGGAATTATTACGCAACGCGGATGTACTTATGCCGGTTGCAAGGGAGTGGTACTCGGGCCAACGCGCGACATTATCAACCTTGTTCACGGACCAATCGGGTGCAGTTTTTATGCCTGGTTAACCCGGCGTAACCAAACACGCGCAGAAGAAGGTGAACCCAACTTTATGACTTACGCTTTTTCTACCGATATGCAGGACCAGAACATTGTTTTCGGAGGAGAAGAAAAATTAAAAAATGCTATTCGCGAAGCTTACGATATTTTTAAACCCAGTTCAATTGGCATCTTTTCAACCTGCCCCGTAGGACTGATTGGCGACGACGTGCATTCGGTAGCCCGCGAAATGAAAGCCGAACTCGGCATCAACATCTTTGGTTTTAGCTGCGAAGGTTATCGCGGCGTTTCACAATCGGCCGGTCACCACATTGCTAACAACGGCATTTTCAAACATGTTGTGGGGAATACCGAGCGGCCGCGCACCGGGAAATTCCAGGTGAACCTTTTAGGAGAATACAACATCGGTGGCGATGCTTTCGAAATTGAACGGATTTTTGAGGAATGCGGCCTTACGCTGCTTTCAACCTACAGCGGAAACTCAACCGTTGAAAGTTTTGCCTATTCGCACACGGCCGATTTAAACATGGTAATGTGTCACCGCTCCATCAACTACATTGCTGAGATGATGGAAGAAAAATACGGTATTCCGTGGATTAAAGTGAATTTTATTGGTGCCGACGCCACTGCAAAAACACTGCGAAAAATAGCCGACTACTTTGGCGATAAGGAATTGTCGGCAAAAGTAGAGGCGGTAATTGCCCGCGAAGCAGCAAAGGTTAAAGCTGTTGCCGAGGTAGTTAAACCTAAAGTTGAAGGAAAACTGGCCATGATGTTCGTTGGCGGATCACGTGCCCACCACTACCAGGAGCTGTTTGCAGAACTCGGAGTCCGTGTAGTTTCTGCCGGTTACGAGTTTGCCCACCGCGACGACTACGAAGGCCGCGAGGTAATTCCCAATATTAAAATTGATGCAGATACCCGGAACATCGAAGATCTTATTGTAAGCAAAGATGAAGCAAATTTCCGCGACGACCTGGTGGCTAAAAAAGCCAAACTCGAAAAGAGTGGGTATGAATTCAAAGATTACAAAGGGATGATGCCTGATATGAAAAAGAATGCGCTGGTGATTGACGATGTAAACCACTGGGAAACTGAAAAGCTGATCGAATTCTATAAACCCGATATTTTTTGTGCGGGTATTAAGGAAAAGTATGTGGTTCAGAAATACGGTATTCCGTTAAAACAGCTGCACTCGTACGACTACGGCGGTCCATACGCGGCATTTGGCGGTGCAATTAATTTCTATAAAGAAATGGAACGCATGCTGGGTACCGATATCTGGAAACTGGTTGATGCACCGTGGAAACACGAACCCGAGATTGTAGGATGTGTAACCTGTGACGAATTAAAATAGGAGGAATTATCATGTTATTACGACATACAACAAGCAACGTAAAAGAAAGAAAAGCACTAACGGTTAATCCGGCAAAAACATGCCAGCCGGTTGGTGCAATGTATGCTGCACTGGGTGTGCACGGCTGTTTACCACACAGTCACGGTTCACAGGGCTGCTGCTCGTATCACCGAAGCGCACTCACAAGGCACTACAAAGAACCTGTAATGGCGGCTACCAGTTCGTTTACCGAAGGCTCTTCGGTATTTGGCGGACAAGCCAACCTCTTGCAGGCCATCGATAACATTTTTACCATTTACGAACCCGAAATAATTGCCGTTCATTCAACCTGTCTTTCTGAAACCATTGGCGACGACCTTGGGCAGATTGTAAAAAAGGCACTCGACGATGGAAAAATCCCGGAAGGAAAATATGTGGTTCAGGCTTCAACGCCAAGTTATGTGGGCTCGCACGTAACCGGATATGCAAATATGCTGGAGGCTTTTGTTAAGTATTTTTCATTCAACACCGAAGAAAAATTGCGTCAGGTAAACCTGCTTTCAGGTTGGGTTGAACCCGCTGATATGCGTGAATTAAAGCGTTTGGCCGGTTTAATGGATATTAAAACAGTGCTTTTGCCCGATACTTCCGATGTTCTCGATACTCCGATGACCGGGAGCTACCAAATGTATCCCAAAGGAGGAACTACAGTGGAAGAGATAACCAGCATGGGCGACAGCATGAAAACGGTTGCCATGGGCGAGTGGGGCGCTAAAAGTGCTGCTGTAATGCTCGACAATAAATGCAAAGTTCCGTTTAGCCTCACCGAGGTGCCGATCGGTTTAAAAGCTACCGACCGTTTTATTCAGGAACTGTCGCTGGCCGGGCGTATTTCTATTCCCGAAATAATTTCAGAGGAACGCGGACGACTGGTTGATGTGATTACCGATATGCACCAGTATTTATATGGTAAGCGTGTGGCGCTCTTCGGCGATCCTGACACACTGATTCCATTAACCGAATTCCTGGTTGATATGGATATGAAACCCGTTTACATCGTTTCCGGAACTCCCGGAAAAGCTTTCGATAAACGTATGGCTTCCATTCTTGGCGAAAAAGTACCGGAAGCTAAATACAAAAACGGACCGCAAGCCGATATGTTCCTGATGCATCAGTGGATCAAGGAAAATCCGGTGGATCTGTTGATCGGTAACACCTACGGTAAATACATTTCGCGCGACGAAAACATTCCATTCGTTCGCATGGGATTCCCGATCCTCGACCGCATTGGTCACAGCTACTTCCCAACAGTGGGTTACCAGGGTGCCATTCGTATTCTCGAGAAAATGCTCGGGGTGATTATGGATCAGCAGGACGCCAACGCTCCCGAAGAATCTTTCGAGTTGGTTATGTAATTCTAAACTACAATAACTACCCAACCTCCCGGGAGCCTTTTTTTACCCGGGAGGTACCTTAAAACAAGTGCATCAATGAATAATTTTTTAAAAGACCGCGAAACTCAAATTGTAACCAAGGGGAAAGACAGTGCAGAAATTACCTGCGAAAAGAATAGTCTGGCCGGATCAGTTAGTCAGCGTGCGTGTGTGTTTTGCGGATCAAGGGTAGTTCTTTACCCGATCGCCGATGCGCTTCATGTGACTCACGGCCCTGTTGGTTGTGCTTCATATACCTGGGATATTCGCGGTGCACTTTCTTCGGGACCACAACTGCATCGCCTGAGTTTTACCACCGATCTGAAAGAAAAAGATGTAGTGTTTGGTGGAGAGAAGAAATTGTACCATGCCCTTTGCGAGTTAATCGACAAACATCAACCCAAGGCAGCCTTTGTTTTTTCGACCTGTATTATTGGTGTAATCGGCGACGATGTTGAAGCCGTTTGCCGCCAGGTGACCCGCGAAAAAGGAATCGATGTTATTCCCGTCATGTCGGAAGGTTTTAACGGATCGAAAAAAGACGGTTATAAAATTGCCTGCGATGCGCTTTCGAAACTGGTAGGCACCGACGACAGTTATCAACCATCAAAACACTCCATAAATATTTTAGGCGATTTTAACCTCGCCGGCGAACTCTGGATACTGACTGAGTATTATAAAAAATTGGGTGTTGAACTGGTTTCGTGCATGACCGGCGATGGGCGTGTTGCCGAAATCCGCCGGGCACACAAAGCTACGCTCAATGTGGTACAGTGCTCGGGTTCGATGGTTCATCTGGCCAAAGACATGAAAGAAAAGTACGGCATACCGTTTATGAAGGTTTCCTACTTCGGAATCGAAGACATGTCGGATGCGCTGTACGAAGTGGCCCGTTATTTCAAAGATGAGGAAATGATGGAAAAAGCCCGAACGCTGGTTCGCGACGAGATCTCGCAATTGCTTCCGGCGCTGCAACCATACCGCCAGAAACTGGAAGGAAAAAAAGCCGCCATTTATGTGGGCGGCGCATTCAAAGCCATTTCGCTGGTAAAAGCGCTTCGCTTGCTAGGTATGAAAACAGTGGTGGTTGGCTCGCAAACAGGAAATGCCGATGATTACAAACTGCTAAAAGAACTTTGCGACGATGGTACCATCATTGTCGATGACTCGAATCCGAACGAACTTTCGGAATTTGTAAAACTCACCGGGGCACATCTTTTTATTGGAGGAGTTAAAGAACGACCGATCGCACATAAACTTGGTCTTGGTTTCTGCGACCACAACCACGAGCGTAAAGAAGCCCTCGCCGGCTATGTTGGCATGATGAACTTCGCCAAAGAAGTATATGCGTCGGTAACCAGCCCGGTTTGGAAATTCATCGCCCCTCCCCAGCCCTCCCCGAGGGGAGGGAGTAAAAAGAAGACGCTTCACGAATTGCAAAACAAAATTTGAATGGAAATGAAAAATATAAATGGAAATACAATTCCGAACTCCCCTCCTTTGGAGGGGTTGGGTGAGGTTTTCAACTCCTCCCCCTTGGGGAGGTCGGGAGGGGCTGTCGCTATCCAAAACGCATGCAAATTGTGTTCGCCGCTGGGTGCCAGCGTGGCTTACAAAGGTTTTGAAGGATGTGTTCCGCTCATCCACGGTTCGCAGGGCTGTGCCACTTACATTCGTCGCTACCTGATCAGTCATTACAAGGAACCGATCGATATTGCTTCATCAAATTTCACCCAGGATTCCACCATTTTCGGAGGTGATAGAAATTTTAAACTTGCGGCTCAGAATATTATCAATCAGTACAAGCCCAAAATTATTGGAATTTCTACTACCTGCCTGAGTGAAACCATCGGTGATGACGTAACACTTTTTCTTCATGAACTAAAGAGTGAAGATTTTGATGGCAAAACAGAATTTGTTGTCGCATCAACCCCAAGTTACCAGGGAACTCACATCGATGGTTTTCATGAAGCCGTGGCTGCCGTGGTTCGGAAATTTGCAAAAAAAGAAACACCCGGAGAACACATCAATCTGTTTCCCGGATTTATTTCAACCGAAGATATTCGTCTGCTAAAAGAAATTGTTGCCGATTTTGGAATCGAAGCAGCCATTCTTCCCGATTATTCTGAAAGTTTGGACAATCCGGTTTGGCAAACTTACAAACGAATTCCCGAAGGCGGAACAACTTTGGAAGAAGTTAAGAAAAGTGGTTCGGCCTTAGCTTCCATCGAATTCGGGACCGTTTTGAACCTGGGAAAATTAAGTGGCCGTGTAAAAAACCTGAACGTCACAAAAACCGCCGCACAGTACCTCGAAAAACAAATGGATGTGCCGCTGGTACGTTTGCCAATGCCCATCGGTATTACGCAAACCGATCGCTTTTTCGAAGAACTCGAAAAACTCTCGGGAAAGCAGACTCCTGAAAAATATACCAAACAACGTGGCCGTCTGGTTGATGCCTACGTTGATGCACACAAATATGTGTTTGGAAAGAAAGCCGTGGTGTATGGCGAAGAGGATTTTGTGGTGGGTATGTGTGCTTTCCTTGATGAGATTGGGATTGAAATTGCACTGGCTGCTTCGGGTGGCGAAAGCGGTTTGCTCGAACAGGAAATTCTCAAATACTGTCCTGAGAACAACACTAAAACCGATGTTCGTGAAGGTTACGATTTCGAATCGATAAAAGAATGGTGCGAAAGTAACAAGCCCGATATTCTGGTTGGACACAGCAAAGGATACTACATCGCCCGCGAACTGGAAATTCCGATCGTTCGTGTTGGATTCCCGATCCACGACCGGATTGGCGGCCAGCGCATCAAGCATCTTGGCTACGCCGGAACACAGGAACTCTTCGATAAAATTGTAAATGCATTGATTGAGTACAAACAGGACGCATCGCCGGTTGGATATAAATATATGTAGTAGCCCCTCCCGACCTCCCCGAAGGGGAGGAGAAAGGAAAAAGGCAATAAGTTATGAAATTGAAAAAAAACGAACTGATATGAAACGGACTAATAAGAACACGAGTTTTAACTCCCTCTCCTTGGGAGAGGGTTGGGGAGAGGCCCTTAAGAAACATCCATGTTTCAATAAAGAAGCCAAAGGCAAATACGCCAGGGTACATCTTCCGGTGGCTCCGCAATGCAATATTCACTGTAATTATTGCAAACGCGATTTCGACTGTGTAAATGAAAGCCGCCCGGGAGTTACCAGCGAAGTACTTTCGCCAGAACAAGCTTTGGCTTATACAATCAGGTTAAAAGAAAAAATGCCGAATCTGTCGGTGGTGGGAATTGCAGGTCCGGGCGATCCGTTTGCCAACCCGATTCAAACCATGTCAACCCTGCGATTAATTAGGAAAGAGTTCCCGAAATGATTCTTTGCCTGTCTTCAAACGGGCTGAATGTTTTGCCGTATGTTGACGAGTTAAAGGAGCTAAAAGTTAGTCATGTAACAATTACCATAAATGCTACCGAAGCCGAAACTTTATCGAAACTGTATAAATGGGTGCGTTTCGAAAAGCGCGGCTATTTCGGGAAACAGGCAGCTGAAATCCTGTTGAAGAACCAGTTGGAAGCCATCAGGGCATTAAAACGTACAGGAATTACCGTGAAGGCAAATACAATTGTAGTTCCGGGAATTAACGACGGGAAAGTAATTGAAGTGGCTAAAAAGATGAAAGAATTGGGTGTTGATCTGATGAACACCATCCCGCTTTACCCGGTTGAAGGAACTCCTTTTGAAGATTTTGAAGAACCTTCTCCAAAAATGATGAAGGAACTGCGCCGGGAAATAAAAGAATATTTGCCGCCGATGACACACTGTGCACGTTGTCGTGCCGATGCAGTAGGACTTCTTGGTAAAGATGATTCGGAAGCCAAACGTATTCTTTCTGAAGTTTCCAACCTTTCGGTTAATCTCGATGAGTCGCGTCCGAATGTTGCCGTGGCCAGTTACGAAGGTCTGCTCGTGAATCAGCACCTGGGAGAAGCTCAGCAACTATTTATTTTTCGCGAAACACCAAACGGTTATAAGTTAGTTGAACAACGGCCAACCCCAAAACCGGGAGCAGGCAACACGCGCTGGGAAGAACTGGGTTCACTTATCAGCGACTGCCGCGCTTTGCTGGTGGGAGGGATCGGGCCGTCACCGTCTTCAATAATTGGCCGTTCGGGAATTAAAATCGTTGAAATGACCGGTTTAATTGACGAGGGACTGGATGCTGTTTACAAAGGCAAAGAACTTAAAACACTCAAAAAAGCCGATGTTTTTAAATGTGGCGCCGAGTGCTCGGGCAAAGGAACCGGCTGCGGGTAAAATAGGTAACCGCTAAGACGCTATGTCGCAGAGTGAATGAAAGGGAAAATTTGCGGCTTTGCGCCTCTGGGGTAAACAGAAATAGATTCAAACAATTAATAAAATATTTGAGAAATGAAAAAACCAGATTACCACATTTTAGTGTGCAACTCGTACCGGGTTGCCGGCGATGCCAAAGGCTACTGTAATAAAAATGGTGCTGCCGATTTTATACAATATATAATGGAAGAATGTAACGACCGCGGACTCGATGTGGCCGTTTCGTCTACTGCCTGTTTAAATGTATGCTCGCAGGGGCCTGTAATGGTCGTTCACCCGAATAATTTTTGGTACGGTGGTCTTACTGAAGAACGAATTGACGACATTCTTGATGCACTTGAAGAGGGGGAGGCTGTTGAGGAATATCTCATTAGTGAATAAGTTAAACTGTTAAACCAACGGTTTACCTCCTCTTTTTCTAATCCAATAAAACGATCAAACCTGAATAAGGGCGTCTAAAACGCTTAGTCTCATCATCCTGGACTTGTATCAGAAGCTGCAAACTTGCAGGTAGTCAGAAATGATTTGGATTCTGAGATGAATTCTGATTGACGGCTTAGAATGTTTTAGACACCCTCTTATAAACATTGTTTGGTTTGGGCTGCGGCCCATAAAACTGGTAATTATGAAAAATGAGAGGACACCATATATTATCGACACCACCCTTCGCGATGGCGAACAGGCGCCTGGTGTCGTGTTTTCACTGGAAGACAAAATTGAAATTGCCCGGCGTTTGGATGAGTTGGGAATTCCGGAACTCGAAATCGGAACACCTGCCATTAGTCGAACTGAGCAAAGCGATATTCGTTGTTTATTAAACCAGGGCTTTTCTTTTCAATCAACCTGCTGGGCGCGCGCAACACGCCACGACCTGAATGCTGCCCTGAATACCGTTGCCGACCGGGTGAACCTTAGTTTCCCTGTTTCGGAGATTCAACTAAAGGCGCTCGGAAAAACCATTGATTGGGTATTTCGCGAACTTCCTGAAATGATGAAAATGGCTGCCGACAACTTTTCGTTTGTAGCCGTTGGTGCACAGGATGCTTCGCGTGTCGACAGAAACCTGCTAAAAGAATACATTGCCGCAGCAGAATTTTATGGCGCCCGCCGAATCCGGATTGCCGATACGGTTGGCATCCTCAATCCACAAAGTACACAGGAACTTTTCCACGACCTAAGTTTCGCTTTTCCCAATACCGATTTCGAATTTCATGGACACAACGATTTTGGAATGGCCACCGCAAATCATGCCGTTGCACTAACTTCCGGTGCTACCTCGGCAAGTTTAACCGTTAACGGGCTTGGCGAACGTGCCGGAAATGGTGCGCTCGAGGAAGTTATTTATGCCCTGAAATATTCTTACGGAATCGATCTGGATTATAATGGAACCCTGCTAAACGGACTTTCTGCCTTGGTTGAAACCATTTCGAAACGCCAACTACCACTATCGAAACCGGTAACCGGTGCTATGGCTTTTTCGCACGAATCGGGCATTCATTGTCGTAGCCTGAAAGAAAATCCACTGACCTATCAACCTTTCAATCCCGAAGAAATTGGCCGCGACATGGTCTTTGTTATCGGTAAACATTCAGGAACCGGAGCACTTGCCGATTTTCTGGCAAAACGAAATATTTTCCTTTCTAAAACGGAGACCAGCGATCTGATTTCAAAAATAAAATCGCTTTCAGCTAAGTTGAAAAGAGATTTGAAATTCAGTGAGATTCAACATCTGATTACCGCTAATCCACTAAACTTTTCGGTATGAAGCTCAAATTTACAGTAACACTTGTTTGTATTTCGTTTGCTGTAAAGTTTGTTTCGGCGGAAGAACGTGACGATGAATTCAAGCCGACAATAACTTCTTACCTGAATGTTCAGTTTTGGAATGCTTTCAGCGAAAGTGTGCAAACCACTGATGGTGAACTTGCCGCGCGCTCGGCTTTTTATTTCCGTAGAATAAGGCCGGGAATTAAAGGTGAAGTTTTGCCCCGCTTGTCGTACAACCTTATGCTAACGCTCGATTATCTGGGAATTCCCGAAAATATTTCGCTAAAAGGAAAAGCGCCGGGCGGTGTAAATGTCTGGAGTTTTTGCATGACCTACAAAGTAGGCAAAAGCGATTGGTTGAATGTAACAGGCGGATATTTTCTGCCACACATCAGCCGCGAAGCAACTACCTCGCCCTGGACTGTGAGTTCGCTCGATAAGGCAGAAACATCGAACTATCTGCGTTATTTTGTTACCGGTAAAGCTAATGGTGTTGCACCCGGTATTAATATTGGAGGAACCGGAAAAGCAGGTAAATCGTTCCTTACCTATAATTTTGCGATGGTAAACCGGCAGGATGCTACCAGCATTCAAACCGAACAGTGGTCGCCTGTATTTATGGGGCATGGCATGATTACTTTTGGTGCGCCCGAACTCAAAAAATACAAATTTACTTTCTCGAACAACCAGCTTCGCAAACAAACGAGTTTAAGCCTTGGAGCAGGTTTTTCGAAACAGGGCCAAACCGATACATTTAAAAGTTCGGGTACTTATAGTTTCGATTTAATGGCTTATTTTGGAAGTTTGAAAATCGACGGAGAAGTTGATCGGCTGGTAAGAAAAACGTCAGAGAAGTATGAAGCAAGCTGTTTGATGGGGCGCATGTCGTACAATATTTTTCTGAAAAAGGGATTGGTACTTGAACCCACCGTAATGTATGAGCACTTTACGGGCGACGATACCGGCGCCTATTTTGATGGAAAAGACAGTAGATTGGATTTGGGGATTAACCTGATTTCGATTGTGCGGAAAGTGAAACTCAACCTTCATTATGTGTTGTTCGATGGTGAAGGCGAAAATAACAGGTACGTAAAAAACGGGCGATATCCCGGAAATTATGCGGTGCTTGGATTGCAATTTCAGATATAAAATCATTAAAAAAATAAAACCATGGAAGATTGGAAAAAGTATTACGACGAAGCCGGTGGCTATGCAAAAGCTGCTTTTGGCGCCTTCAGGAAAAATCGTTTGGGAAACGAGGTCGTTTTTAACTTAATTGGCCTGTCAATTGAAAATTACCTCACGGCAGTTTGCATGAAATTTAATACCCTGCCCGAACACTCAACAATCGGCTCGATGCTGCATTTGCTGAAGAAATACGTTGAAATTCCGGAGGCTTTTGCTGCCGAATCGCGATTTATGAATCGCTTTATGGATTATTTTTGTTCGCTTGAAGTGATGGAAATTCCAAAACCAAGCAGCTCTGATCTTAACCGAATGTTGGGATTTACCGAAGATGTACGGAATTTTTCGAGTGGGATTCTGGGAGTTCAGTACAAAAGAGTAGAAATGTAATAACTTGCCACTAAAAATGAGAACACCAGTTATATACCTAATAATACTATTGCTTCTGGCCGGATGTGGCCCGAGGAAACCCGCAGGGAAACAAGAGTTGCTGGTTTTTTGTGCTGCCAGTTTAACCGATGTTGTAAGTGATCTGTCAGCGACGTTCGAAAAAGACACACAAACAAAGGTAAAACTGAACCTAGCATCGTCGGGGACCTTGGCGCGGCAGATCGATAACGGCGCGCGTCCCGACCTGTTTATATCGGCCAATAAAAAATGGCTCGATTATTTGGTTGAAACTGGAAATGCCGATTCTGCTTTGGCAAAACGAATTGCCGGAAACCAAATGGTTTTGGTCGCCCCGACAAATTCTGCCTTGCAAGTTTTTCAATTCTCCGAAGAAATCAATCTTCCCGATTTATTCGATGGTCGTCTTTCGATTGGCGATCCGCAACATGTGCCGGCCGGTGCATATGCCAAACAAATTCTCGTTAATTTGGGTTGCGAAAAGAAATTGGAACCACGTTTTCTGCCGGCAAAAGATGTTCGCTCAGCACTCATGGTTGTTGAGTTAGGCGAAGTGGAAGCCGGCATTGTTTATAAAACCGATGCGTTAAAATCAGAAAAAGTAAAAATACTGGCAGAGTTCCCTGATTCGTTGCACACCCCGGTGAATTATTATATGGCCATTGTAAAAGGCAGCCAAAATGAAAATTCTCTCCAACTATATAATTATATTGTGTCCGAAAAAGCACTTCCGGTTTGGGAGAAATACGGATTTATTCAATAAACAGGATTGAACAACCTTTTTTCATATTCATCGTCCGAGATAACAGCTATTGAACTTTCTCTGAAAGTAGCTTTGCTTTGTACGATAGCAGTGCTGCCGGTAGCCGTTTTTATTGGTTGGCTGCTGGCTCGCAAAAATTTTATGGGGAAAGCGTTTATTGAAGGTGTTCTGCATCTGCCTTTAGTACTGCCCCCTGTAACAACCGGTTATATACTTTTAGTACTTTTGGGAAGAAACGGTTGGATCGGGTCTTTCTTTTACGAGCACTGGGGCATTCAAATTGCTTTTTCCTTTCCGGCTGCTGTAATTGCTGCTGTGGTGGTTTCCTTCCCGTTGGTTACTCGCTCAATCCGCCTTTCCATTGAACTGGTTGATAAGAATTATGAAGATGCCGCACGTACATTGGGAGCTTCCGGTTTAAGGGTCTTTTTCAGTATTACCTTACCATTGGCACTTCCCGGTGTAATCAGCGGAGCCATCCTTGCCTTTGCCCGCAGTTTGGGTGAGTTTGGAGCAACCATCTCTTTTGCCGGGAATATTTCCGGAGAAACGCAGACTTTGCCACTGGCCATCTTCTCAACAATGCAGATACCTGGTCAGGAGTTTTCTACGCTGCGGTTGGTCGTTGTTTCAATTCTATTGTCGCTGGCGGCAATGATTGGAGCTGAATATTTAAACCGTCGGATTTTAAAAAGAAGGGTATGAGTGAAATTCTGAAATTCGACATAAAACTTCAGCGAAAGGAATTTCTGCTCGATGTTCAGGCTACAATCAACAGTGGAATTACCGGAGTTTACGGGCCTTCAGGGCATGGAAAAACCAGTCTGTTAAATTGTGTCGCCGGATTGATAAAACCTGATTCAGGTTGTATAACCATCCGTGATGAGAAAGTTTTTGATTCATCAGAGAAGATCAATCTACCGGTACAAAAGCGAAATATCGGTTATGTTTTTCAGGATGTAAGGTTGTTTCCGCATTTAACGATTGAAAAGAATCTGAAATATGGTATAAAAAAAGGAGTGGCCGCTGAAATTGATTTTAATGAAGTAGTTGATATTCTTAACGTAAAACATTTGCTGGCCAAGAAACCATCGGAGTGTTCCGGCGGGGAGAAACAGCGGATTGCCATCGGACGTGCTCTATTGAGTGGAGCACAGATACTGTTAATGGATGAGCCATTTTCAGCTGTGGATGTGAATTTGCGTAACAATATCATTCCTTTTTTAAAGGCAATCAATCTTCGGTTTAAGATTCCCATGCTGGTTGTGAGCCACGATTTGCCCGATTTATTAAGTCTTACCGGCAATCTTTTATTATTAAAAGAAGGAAAAGTGAAAGCTTTGGGGCGTTTTCAGGATCTGATTCTTGACGAATCGAATCTTGAGATAATGAAAGGTGCGGGGCTGTATAATGTATTTGATCTGTATGTTTTTGCGACGCTGCCTTCACGGAGCATGGTGTTGTTACGAAGTAAAAGCAGCGATTTTCAGGTGCAGGTGTTACCCCAAATGTTTAAGGAGGAATCAGAAGTTGGACTGCCGGTTAAGGTGCTGATAAGACCGGAAGATATCTCCATTGCTCTTCATCCCATCGATCATATTTCATTGCGAAACCAGTTAAAAGGAACAATTGAAAAGATCTTTTCGCGCGCCGGTTTATCATTTTGCGTGGTAAATACAGGAGAGAAGTTATTGGTAGAGATCACTGAGGCCTTGCGCAGGAACATGGAGCTTGAAGTAGGTCAAAGGGTATATTGTCTGTTTAAATCGGCTGCTTTGAAAATATTCTGAAAAAAGATTTTTATCTACAAGGTTGAGTCTCAAACCATTGATTCCGTACCCTGCGAATTTCTTTGATTTTTTTGTTTTAAAAGTTTGGAAAGCTGGAAAAGGTGCTTACTTTTGCAGCCGCTTTTACAGCAATACGTTCACTGAGGGAATGATAAGAAAAGGACAGGTGGGGGAA
Organism: Draconibacterium sp.; assembly: GCA_047975435.1. Lineage (GTDB taxonomy): Bacteria > Bacteroidota > Bacteroidia > Bacteroidales > Prolixibacteraceae > Draconibacterium. Next base: position 24,101 of record JBKEDN010000193.1, read on the forward strand.
GCGCCGGGAGTTTTGAAGGAAGGGGTGAGATTGAGAGATTGAACTTCTGAAAAAAAAACTTTCAAAAAAAAGCTTCAAAAATTTGGAGCTAAAAAAAAGATGTTTACCTTTGCCGCCGCTTTACAAAAAAGCGAAGTTCTTAAAGCGACTGAGAGAAGTTTTGAAAAGGGGAAAAGAGTCTGGCGACAGGCGATGAAACCTTTACAGAATAAGGGAAACAGGGAAATGAAAAAAATGAAAAAAACTTGAAAAAGTTTTTGGAAAAACAAAAAACTGATTACCTTTGTCGCCCCCGAAAGTGGGAAACGAGTTCTGGCCGATAGTGGAGATTGATAAGAAGGAAAGATGAGGCCAGTAAAATAAAAAGAGTAGATGACCGGCATTGAGAGGTAAAATTAAGGTGCTGGTTTTTTTACGGCAAAAGTTCTTTAAAATTTTGAAGCACAAAAAAAAAGCAAGGTTTAACCAACTTTGTTGATTTCTGAGAGACAAGTAAACCTGGAGCGAAGGATATTTAAACTTTTTAATTTACAACGGAGAGTTTGATCCTGGCTCAGGATGAACGCTAGCGGGAGGCTTAACACATGCAAGCCGAGGGGTATATAGTAGCTTGCTACTATAGAGACCGGCGCACGGGTGCGTAACGCGTATGTAACTTGCCTTGTAGCGGGGGATAGCCCAGAGAAATTTGGATTAATACCCCATAACATAGAGTATGGCATCGTACATTATTAAAAGATTTATCGCTACAAGATAGACATGCGTATGATTAGGTAGTTGGTGAGGTAACGGCTCACCAAGCCGATGATCATTAGGGGGCCTGAGAGGGTGAACCCCCACACTGGTACTGAGACACGGACCAGACTCCTACGGGAGGCAGCAGTGAGGAATATTGGACAATGGGTGAGAGCCTGAT
>JBKEDN010000230.1:0-3644 GCA_047975435.1 Draconibacterium sp.
ACATTTTTAAACACAATGAATACTGGATGGATGGAATGTTAATACATATATGCTTGTTATTATTAAAATCTGTCTTTAAAATGCCAATCAGTCCTTTAAGTGGTCCTTCAAGAATTTCCACGCTGCTTCCTTTTGCCAGCCTGGACTCCACATTCAACTCGGAACAATTGGAAACGATCTTTCTTATTTTTTCAATTTCACCATTATTCAATGTTGCCGGAATACCATTGAAAGAAACTACCCGGACAACTCTTGGGTGAGATAACACTTTATAAATATTGCACCTTTCAACAAGGACAAATATATAATTTGGGAATAAAGGTACTTTAAGCTTCTTCTTACGGTCGTGCCACTGTCTTACGTGTTCTACCAGTGGGAGATAAACAGTAAAGCCAAGATTAGAAAAATGTTCAAAAACGGATTTTTCTGCTTTAGGATAGGTATAAAAAACAAACCAAGATGTCATGGGTTAGGCTATTAACATGGCTTCGCCATTGAAGCTACCAATATTTATTTTCTAAAAAACCAACAATCATATTGGTGCTTACTATTTTTACGCATCTTAAGAAGATTGAGAATGATTAATGTCAACTTGAGAGCAACATGTAATTTATTACAAAATCTTCAAAAAACTAAAAGTCCAAACATTTAGTACTAATCCAAATATTATGCCTTAACCGATCTATAATATCGGCTATACAGTAATTATCTGTATATAAAGGGAAAATATTTTCTCAAAAAAAGTAATAAACGATGCAAGACCCACAATGTCCGGGTAACTGATTACCCGTAACAGGCATCTCAATACCCTGAATTAGATGTAAATATTATTCAATCCGGATCTTTCAATAAAGTTTCTTTTACAGGGAATCACAAATTCTGATAAAATTATTGATCTGGTCAGTCGTATAAAATGTTTTACCTTCGATCCTTAAATATTTCAAAGTACCTTTTGATCGATATCGTTGCAATGTCCGTTTATCAACGTTCAATAACTGGCAAAGGTCCTGGTTGTCCAATAGTTTCAGTTCTTTGACTGCTGTCCCGGGGATGAGTTTGTCTGTCTTTTTGTGGAGCAATTCTATTTGTTCCAGTATGCGTTCCATATAGCTTTCAAATTTTTCCCTGTCAATATCCATAACTCGTGTATTTTAACGTTGTTTTTCGCAAATTTGAACAGGGAAGAAAAGACTAATGGGATACTTACCGGTAAGTGCCTCATTAGTTTTCATCTAAAAGCTCTAATTTATTGTTAAATTTAATGACCATCTCGTCAAGAAAAAAAGAACGGGATTCTATGTGGATCTTTTGTATTTTCCTGTCTGTCATCTTTTTTATTTTGGTATGATATCCGGGGAGTGAAATATTGAAAATGTGGCTAAAAAAGCCAACCAATTCTTTGAATGAAACCTTCCCATGGTTGATACTCATTGTAAGATACAAAGCATAAATCAACTCAAGCAAAGCCCGTTTACTGGCTGTCCAGGTAAGGGGTGTGCCTTCATTAGCATTCAGGTTCAAGCTATTGGCATCTGTTGTCTCATTCTTTTTTATGTTAACACATTCTATTTCAACGTTAACATATTGGATCAAATGATCTAAAAATTCATGCAAATCATAAACAGGATTTTTTTTCGACTATTCAACGTTTTTTTAATCCATTCGACATGTAACTTAAGATGGTATAGTTTCCGGTATTCTTCAGCAAGACTTCTATGGGGCTGTTGATATTTCTCGATAAGCTTTTTCCATTTTTCGATTAATTTCTCCATTTCCTGTGATCGGACATCTTCTGTTAATTCAGCTAACCCTGCAACTTCATAAAAAAATGATTTGAATGATTTACTTCTCATAAAATAAGTATTTATTGGTTATTACAATCTTTATTGGGTTTGAATGTAGATTCTTGATGATTTTTGGGCCAGATACAAAAATTGGGCTAAAGTGTAAAGCCATGGGGTTTAAACCGGACAGTTTGCTTCACCACCCGTGACCGGATAGAATTATAAAACACAAGATTTATTTTATTTACAACCGCTTTACTTCGGTCTCTCTTTTCTCTTCGTTCAGCCGTTTCAGCAGCCCGCACAAGAATGGCTCCGGCTGTCGCCATACTTTCCTTTTTCCATCGCTGTATAATACCCGGGGTTAATGGCTTGTATGAGTGTAATATCTATATAATGCAATAATTTCCTAAGCTCAACAGGGTAAATGCTTTTCAGCTTTAACCGTGTATTTTTCTTTTCCCGACAGTAAAATTTAAACTCCCGCCTTCCCGTCGTCCGTTGCCGTCACGGTGGCAAAGGTAACCCGTGTGCAGGCGCAAACAAGTTCAGGGCCTCCGGTTTTGCAAAAAATCTCCATCCTCCTGCGTCGGATAGTATTTTTCGCAAAAAACTTGTCTGCCCTCGCACACTACCTTTTTACGCCACCAAAACAACAACGGACGACACGATGGAAAGACGCATAATTTTAAATAACAATACTATGGAAAAGAAAAAAGAAATAAATGGTTTTGAAAATTCGACGAATGAAAAACAAAACTCCCTCCCCTCCGGAATCCGCATAGGTTTGGGTGGAGGTTCTCTAATATTTAAACATCAATTTATCAGGATTAAAGAAGCTGAATATGCCACTGATTTCGACTTCTTCGTTAGGAACCAGGTACATGTGGTTCACCATATTGACGGAACTACATCCATTTGCAGCACGTTGGAAAACCGGTGTTTCAAGAAAGATAATTTTTCACCTCTGGACGATGGCGCCATCATGGGAGCCATCTGCCGGATACATCGGGATATTGTTGCGTTAAAGTACGGAGGCGAGCTTATTTATTGACCATCTAACTAAGTTACTATGTTACTCAAAGATTTACCTAAAGAATTCAGGGGCAACCATATTTTCAGGTATTCCTGCGGACAGGTTGAATACCGGTGTAAAGCAACCTACCTGCCTTTTGGCATCTGTGAGGCAGCAAAATGCGAAAAGATGGAACTGGAAGAGATTTGTACGCCCCTTATACACCTTGAATGGGAAGCCACAAATACAGAAGAATCAATCTACCAGTCGCATTTTATTATGGCGTATTCGGTGATTTGGTGGTTCAATAACCGGGACAAAACGGCTTATGATGAAATGGTCTCTTACTCCGCTTTGGAGACAGGCTATTTAGACCGTGTAAAAGAAGAAAACAAGCGGCTAAGTGCCGGCGTACAATTAAACATTTCAATTATTGATTAAACACGTTAATCATGGAAAAGACAAGAATATTGAGGATATGGGGCATAAGGCTCGCTATGGTTTTTGTTGCTTCACAGGTAACAGGGTTGGGAATAGGATACTGCCTTGCCGGGTATTTTGTTTTCATGTTCCTGTTCCAATTCTTTCTGAGGTTGTTCTTGTCGCTGATAGGATTGGTGTTTATGATAGTGCTGCTACTCACATTATTTATTGGCTTATTGACGCTTTAAGGATATAAGGCGGGCTATGGCCCGCTACTTTTTTCATGAGCCTGTACGGAAAAAAAGTAGCTTATCAAAACTTATTTATTATCCAAACCGTTTATTGTATTATTATTGTATAACAGCATATTACAAAAAAACAGTTTGGATAATATTTCCTTGCTAAAGCCCAACAAGGGTAAG
>JBKEDN010000247.1:0-2012 GCA_047975435.1 Draconibacterium sp.
AGGTTCGATAACAGTCTAATTCCCGGTTATAGATGATTCCTTCAGGAAACAGTAGATTTTGAAATGCCCTCTTTCCGTTAAAATCTGATTTCTCCCATATTATCAATGGATTAAGGCATGCTTTTGCAGCGAAATTCGCCACCTTTGCAAGGTTCGATTTATATCCTCCGGTTTTGCCAAGTTCCTGCTCAATCTCAAAGCATTCCTTCTCGTACCTGGGGCGAAATTTTTCATACAGATTACGATCAATTTCACCGATGACAAAACGTTCTTCAATAGCTTCCAATTTTCTTTTTGTTTCTGCCAACTTGTTTTTCAGTAATTTTGCTTCTTCGATTTGTGACTTAAAGAAAACCGCCATTTGTTCCTCCAATTGAAGTTTGATAATACCAAACTCCTCTTTCCCTATCCGGAATGTTTTTAATACCGACCTGAACATTTCGTGCATTGCCTTGGCGCTACGATTTATCTTACAGCCTTTTGTATTGCATTTATAATAATAAAGTCCTTTCTTTTTAACCAGGTAACCTGTTAGATACCCACCACATTTTTCACATTTTACAAATACTTTAAGAGGTAAATTGTCGTTATCCTTTTCATGGACAAAGCCATGTACTCTTTTTTCTTGCCGGATATTATGTACCAATAAAAACAATTCTTTAGAAACCAGGGGCTCATGTCTGCCCTCAATTATTTGCCCGGGGAGCATCTTGCTGGTAATAAGGCCACAATAGAAAGGATTTAAAAACAAGGAGTTTAAACGCTTTTCAGATATGTTTAACCCTATTTTATTTAGCCGGCGTACAATTTCTACGTTTGACAATTGTTTATAAGCCTTCCATTCAAAAGCTTTTTTTAAAAGCTTTCCTTCTTCATTGATGACCAGCTTACGTTCAGTTGCCTTCCCCTTGTTTAAGTCTTTGTACCCTCGCGGAACAGCCCATACCCAATACCCTTGCATTAATAACTCCCTCATTCCTGTAACGACTTTATCGCGCCTTAATTCATTATCCATCTGCCCGAAAAGGAACAATATCTTTTGCTGAAAAGAACCTGCAGGTGTCGTAGGGTCAAGTTCCTGTGTGGTTGCCAGTGTTATAACGCCGTACTTTTTCAGTAAATCATCAGCAATGGAAGCCCCGTTAATGCCCGATCGGGAAAAGCGTTCATAAGAGTACACAATTACATAATTAACACTTTTTGAGCGTTTTACAAATGTTAACATTCGGCTAAACTCTTTACGGTCGTCTGTTTTTGCCGATTCGTAAGTTCCACCAAAATACCCAACTATGTTTAAACCACGTCTTTCAGCATACATCTCACAGTGCTTTTTCTGCGATGCCAGGCTGGTGTTGTCTTCCTGATCGGCAGAGGAAACACGTGTATAAATAACTGCATTGTTACCTTCCTGGAATTGTTTTGGGGCTTGCGGTGCGAATTGTTTAAAAAGGGTTAAATCGTTCATAGCTTTAAATATTTTGGATAAGAGCGACTGTTAAATCCCGCAAACATCGGGCCGACTAGATGCTATTTCTTAGACATAAAGGCTTTTAGTATCAGCAGGGCGACGGTCTCGGCATTTTTGATAAGCTGTTCATATGCTTTCGGGGATATATCCCTGTATTTGGGAATTTGCCGGATTTTCTCCAATGGCATCCTTTCCCTGACCCTTTGTGTTGCTTCTTCAATATCTCTGTTTCTGGTTTTCTGCATAGGCTTACATAACTGGCTTTTTAGCCAGTCGAGGTAAACCTATTTTAGAAACTCAAAGAGTTGATTGCTATTAGTTAACATGTCCTGTATTGTCTCCATTTGTCTGAGCCGCAAAATTGCCTTTTCATTTAGTAGTACTTCATAAAGGTTTTTTGCTACTTTATCCAAACATTTGGATAAAGTAGCTTATCAAAACTTATTTATTATCCAAACCGTTTATTGTATTATTATTGTATAACAGCATATTACAAAAAAACAGTTTGGATAATATTTCCTTGCTAAAGCCCAACAAGGGTAAG
>JBKEDN010000331.1:0-5579 GCA_047975435.1 Draconibacterium sp.
TCGCCATGTCCATCATTGCATCTTTTCCTTCCCTTGCAATAAATCCGGCAATTTCACTGTATAACTCAACCGCCTGAACTTTCATGTCGGAAGTTGCTTTATTGGCCACCAATGCCATTTCCGGGTCGTCAAATACAGTTCCGGTGATACTTGATGAGAGTTCAAAAATATCGGTAACAAGTGATCCGATGTATTTAACTTCCCTGCCGTCTTTCAGCACTTCGTTAACCTGCGTTAGTGATTTATACACAAGGGCTTTTGCTGCCAGTAGTTTTGCAACATTATCCCGAATCTTATTGGTATTGGATTTTATTGTCTGTGTCTCGTTTTTGAGTTTTACTTCCGATGCTACCCTGTAACTGTTATTTAGAACAACGGTAGCTGTATGTTTCGGGTCATTAACAACCTGAACTGCCTGAGAATATGCCAGGGAGCTAATAAGCATAAACAGGAAGAATAGTGCTGTTTTCATATTTATAGTTTTTTGGCGTTGGAAAGAATTTCTTCAATAAGCTGCTTATCCTGATTAACCCAGGCAAATGAGAGCAGATTAACTTTGGTCATTACCATTTGGCGCAATGAAGCAGCTAAAAGAAAAGCCTGACCATCAAGCTCTTGCAATTCAGCTATTGAAAAATCCAATAGAATTTTCCGGTCAGAAACTTCCATTTTATTCAGTTCACCAAGCGACAAAGACAATCCGGTATAAAGCCTGACGACGGATACAGCTTTTTCAATAAACAGCTTTTCCCCCTGAGCTGCAATAAGAGCAAATTCAGGATTTTGGGTAACCATCTGTACGATCTTACTTTGTGTTTCTTTGATTGAATTTACTAATGGGACTACCTCCGATAAGAATGTAGCCGCATCGATGATAATACCAAGGGAATTGAGACGGGATTTTACTGCTTTGTATTTTTCCTGAAAGTAGCTCAATTGTTTCTTGTTGTTATCTTCGTTCACCCGCACGGCAGCCTGTTTTGTTTTTATTGATCGTTGGCGGGTGTCCTCCGACAATGTTTCCTTAACCAATTCAAGTATATGGAAATAATTGATAAATCCACCGCTAAAAGCTTCAACTTTTGGAGTTAAAACCAAAACGAGCAAAAGGCAAATAATATACTTCATAATTAAATCCCTTTAATATTTCCCATGATTTCGTTCATAAGCATTTCATCTGTATTCACCCATGATGAGAATGGGTTAATACTATTCCAGAAGCCTTTTTGAACTGCCCATTTAATGTCATACTTTACGCTAAAAGCTTCGGCATATAAAACACGTAGTTCAAAATAAATATGGTTCAGCAATTGGTGCCTGTCGCCGGCATCCATCATATTCTTAGTGCCACCGGTAAGAACTCCGGTAACTTCTGCGCCAAGCCGTGTTGCGCGGGTGTAAAATGCCGTGGCACTTTTTTTGGCAAAAATTGTGTATTCAGGATTCTTTGCTGCCAATATTGCCGTTTCTGAAATCTCGGACATAATATCATCGGTTGTGGCTAAAATGTACTTAACGGTAACTGCATCTTTTACAATATCGGAAACGGTAGTTAACCCTGTCAGTATTTTATCCTGTAATTCTTTTGCTGCTTCTAGTTGGATTGCAATTGTAGCCTGTGCCGTTGCAATGGCAGAAAGATTATTGTTCGTTTTGTTTTGTTCTGTTTCCAATTTTGCTGCCGATGCAGCCATTGCAGCGGTAGTAACGAGGTCAACATAGATTGCCTGGGCAATTGTGATCTTGACAATACAGAACAATACAATTATCATTAGAAACTTTTTCATGACTAATTAATTTAAGGTTTAACAAAAAACAGATTATGCAGATTGTTTGCACTCCCCGATTATTTGTGAAATATCAATCTCTTTTTTGGAAAGCTGTCTGGCTAAAGTGGTTACGGCAAGATGCCCGAATTTGCGTTGATAATCTTTCAAAAACCTGAATGCATTCTCATTAACCGGACAGGCAATCAAATTGATAAAAGTAAAAAAGGCTGAAACGGATAATCCGCTTCGTTTGAGGTCGGCTGAAAAGTGTTCAAGTCCGTTTGGATAAGAGCCAAAATGTCTGACGTAAGTTTCAACGGCCATCTTTTCAGGTTTTTCAGTAGTATAGGTAAGGTATTGGAAAAACGATACTTCCGCTCCGTAAACTTCACCAACAGCACCACGGCGCATATAAAACTCCTTGAATATGGAGCGGTTTTCCTTATTGTCGAGGTTGTTAATGGTAAAAATCTTACGCTTTTCAACCTCATTAATAGATAACAACTCAGACACTTCTTTGTAATTGTCTTTAAACTTGGTTTGATCTAAAAGGCAAATCGTATCAGAATTATTGATAATACTGTTTTTAACGATTGCATTGCCAATAATATCTTCCAGTTCCTGAGTTACAACGATAGCTTCCCCATTGTGTTTTCGAACGGTTTTGTACAGGTATAAAATGTAACCAGCCATAAGCGGGCTTGCAATTGCTTTCCATGCTTCTTCAATTATCAGGGCTTTTCGTTGTTGATGGCGGTTTCTCATTTTCTGAATAAACACATCCATTATGATTAAGGTTACGATTGGAAACAGGATTTTATGCTCCTTAATATTATCAATCTCGAAAACGATAAACCGTTCATCAAACAAACTACTATCAGCCTGTTCGTTCAATATGCTTTCAAACTCTCCACCCTTGTAAAACTTTCGCAGTACGTATCGAAACGTTTTAAATTCGAAGGATATTTCTTCCTTGTTAATAATACGCGGAATCATAAACAGTGAGAACTCATAAAATGTATTAAAACTGAGCGATTCAACATTAAAATGCTGTTCAATATTGATCGCCTCCCGCTTTAATATGCCATGATAGATATTCGCGAGTTCCTGCGAATATTCCTGGTTCAGGAGAATACTGTCATCATAAAGGGAAACCTTATCAATAGTTCTGGCAAGGTCATACCCTTTTTTCTGCTCCGGGTCAGAAAGCACCTGATAGGCAATGGAAATTAAGTGAAATTGAATATTGTTTGTTTGAACATCTGTTGTATCGGGATGATACAGTTTTGCCAATTTCCGATACGATGCTTTAATTTCATCGACCGTTGCATTACAATTTAATTCAAGTATCGAGTAATAATCTTCATTTTCCCAATTGGGCTGTGAATAATTTTCGAGCAACATCAATTTTGCTTCTTCGAAAAGAGGTTCTGTTTCAGAGCCAAAGTTTTCCAAATGTTCTTCCAGTTCTTTTATTGTCAGTTTATCTATCCAGCCCTCATTTTTCTTATTAAAATAGCTATCATAATAGGCACCTACTACATCACTGATAACATCGGATTCAACCTGTGATAGTTGACCGTCGGCACCTTTCCAAACCAAGCCGATCAATGTAACAAGAAAGTCCTTTTTTTCAAGGTTGTATTCTTGCCTGTTAACGATAAAAGGGTTCATTGTAATGGGCTTATCATCTTTCCATGTAATGTATTTACCATTAAAATAGGATGATATACCCGAATAGCTGTCCCCGGTATCAACAATAACCACATCCATATTATAAAGCATGTATTGCTCAATAAGTGCATTCATAAAGAAACTCTTGCCGGAACCGGAAGGGCCAAGAACAAATTTATTACGGTTGTTAATACGGCCGATATCGCGTGAATAATCTGCCGGGTCTATGGAAAGCGGAATGCCCTGTCTGTCCGTAAAGCGGATGGAAAAACCTTTAGGAGCCGGTTCAGAAACAGGCAGGGCTTCCTTAAAAAGGAAGGTTAGGGCTGCATCGGATGTTGTAAGGTACTTATCGTAATTTTTTAGTTCCACACCATTACCGGGCAGTGCCACTCTGAATAACTCCAACTGGTTATAACTGTTCTTTGACGGGATGATCCCCTGTAAGAACAAGGCGTTTTCAATGGAGTTGACAGCCTTTTTAAGTTTGTTGTTTTCGGCTTTTACCAAAATTGAGAAATGGCTATTGACAACCAGTTGGTTATTCTTGGCTACATCTTCCAGCATCTGCTGAATATCTTCAACGGCAAGGTCATTGTCCGGGTCCGGGATTCCATTGTGTCGATTCCGTTTAATTTGCAACCGTTGGATTTCCGGTACTTGTTTCGGGATTTCAATAATTTGGTTATAAACAATTGTATCGTACTCCGGTGTACTGTAAAGAAATGCCATTGTATCAACCGGAAAACCTTTGATAGCTTCGTTCTCATTTCGTTCAACATAGGGCGAAACCTGTTCAGGGAGATCGATACGGTCTATATCGATTAATGAAAGGCATTTTATCGAATAGTCCCCCATTTCTATATGCGTATTGCCTGGTTTTATATTATCCAGCACAACATTCGATTGTTTGAAATTCATCGAAAGCAGTTGCATAACCAAAACTTCAATATCTTTCTTTTGGAATAATGTTGGATGAAAGCCGGATGTATCAAGTACCTGGATAATTTTATCCACCTTTTCCTTTAATGCGGTCTGCTTTTTAATGAGATCGCTACTGTTTATTTTACTCTGTTCATTTACAGTTATTACTATGTACGAGTAAATAACGGCATGTTCACGTCCTTCAAAATGTTCATCGTAATGCTTCTGGAGAAACTCACTTGATTGTTTCCCTGAAGAGTATTCTTCTTTTGAAAAGACATCGAGTTTCTGAAAAATATGCCCTTCACCAATGATTTTTATAATTTGAAGAATGGTGTAGTGAAACCCCATGTATTTTTCAGGGTCTGCGGAATATTGCAATACCGGGTTTTGAATACGGATAATCGCACTCGATTCAGCTTTCATTCCTTGAAGCAGATGGCAGTCATTATCAGAATCTTCAATACCAATGTATGGGAGTTTAAATATTTTCTTTTTTGACATTTCGTATTCCTCTTAGGTTAACTTTAAACACGTAAATCGCATTGTTGCGGGTCTTGTCATAAAGCCCGTTTTTCTGTTTCTGTGAAGTATAGAATATACCTCCACCGGTAATGATGGCAAATACAAAAACTCCGGTCAGCACATTGAATATTGTTCCAATGAGTGCCGTTAGCACGATACCGGAAACAATAAAGCTAACAGCCCAATAGATGTACCTGCCCTTAAAGCCTTTAAATACAAGGGGCTTTTGTAGCCCCTTGTATATTGGAAAAAATGATTGTTCCATAATTTCCGCTCCGGTTAAACACCAAAAACTGCTTTTATTACAGTTGGAGCAAGAAGCAGAAAGATCATTGCTCCGCCAAAGCCCATAACTTCCTTGTTAATGTCGCGGTCGCCACCCTGCCATTTATTATAAATGCGGATAGCTCCAATGATCCCGACTATAACCCCGGTAGCATAAATAAATCCCGTGATTGGCACTACATAGGTTTTCAGCGTAGTGGTAGCTGTGTTAATCCCGGTCGATATTCCATCTTGTGCAAAAACCGATGAAATACCTGCGGTAACAATTAAAACAATAGTGAGAAAAAACTTCTCAAGCTTTGAATTTTTCATAAAACAAAAAATTTAAGAGTTAATTATTTGAGATAAAAAAAGCGGCAATGCCGCTTAACTTTCTTTTAAAAACTATCTGATTATCAGGTT
>JBKEDN010000037.1:0-30763 GCA_047975435.1 Draconibacterium sp.
AGTCAGCCTCGCATTTGAACTGCGTGATAAACTCCTGAAAATCTCTTGGATATTTCTCAATCTCGTTCATGTATCAAAGATAAATCTTTACTTGACTAAAAGGGATAAGCAGTTTTTTTTAATCTGGTTGATATAGGGATGAAAGGGGATGAAATATACAGGACCAATAGCTTCTGGAATGCCAGATATAGTTCCTATCATTTTATAAAATTTATAAATGGTGACACGCTCTATACCCAAAGATACCATTTGGGAAACGGTTATATTTTAGACACAGAGGCAGATGAAAGATATGATGTTTTTATTGATATGACCCACAAAGAACATCTCAGGAGAGAAATTATAAATTCCGAAAATGGAGTTGGCATTGCTGTTCCACATGACACACTATTTAAATACATTTTAGATAAGGACCCTTACATCGAATTTTACAGAAACAAGACAGGAATAAAACGGTTTAGGCTGTCTGATTCCCTGGAAATAAAACAAATACTATTAGATGGAGAGATCGATAAATTTTTTGAGAAAATAAAATAGCTATTATGAAAAAAACAATATTAACCTTACTTACATTAACGATCTTTCTTTGTATCACCTACGGACAAAAAGTAGAAAAAAGCGAAGCAAAAAAGATCGCAAACGAAAATTATAAAAGAAATAACAAGGGAAACACCCCGCTCCCGCGCGATTGTATCGCGTGGTTTGAAAAAGATTCCTGACTTTTAGTAATCCCAAAACATAGTATCCTGCTAAAATGAGCCTCGCAGCGCCAGCAGCCCAAAGCCCGAACTGTTGCTTGGAAATAATGTCACGAGGAGAAATGATGCGCTAAGCATATAACTGAACCTACTCGCACTCCTGCCCGGTAACTACCGTTACCCTGAATACGAAAAAGTACTTTGTACTAATTATTCACTACTAATTACTATAAAAATATGAAATCGAAAAAATTAAACCGAATTACGCTTTTATTGCTCCTGTTACCATTAGGTGTGGTTTTGTTAGGAGCTGGATGCGATGATGAAAATGAGCCACAATATGAGATTAATGAAAACCACGAGATTTCCGCTTGTGGAGTGGAAGATCCTTTGGTGAATATTGAATGGTTGAAAACCCTTTACAACAATGTTAAAGATCAGAAAAAATATTCCTCCTTTTATATCCATATGCTAAAAGTAATTGATAAGGATGAGTATGTTTTTTCAATAGGTCATCCTTCAATACATGATGAGCATTACTCCTCCATTTCATATTTTGATTGTTCTGGCGATGTCGTCTTTGAGTGGGAAACGTTAACACCTCCAAGCCCTGAGTTTGTTGCTTTCAAAGAAGACAAAGAATTTATCAGTACAATATTTTCAATGGTTAAACAATAACAAAAATATGAAAACAACAATTTTAAAATTAAGCTTATTTGCCCTGCTCCTAATATTTACTGGGGCAGGTTGCTATTGGATGTTTAATTCACCCAACATTAACGACGTTTGGTTATATAAAACAAGAGGTGATTACAGACATCTATATACAATTCGACTTACAGGAGATGAGAATCTTAATTTATGGACCACTGATAAAACTTTATGGACAGGGTTGAATAAGGATACAATTTATGTATGGAGGCAAAAAGCTGCTAATGGTTATGTAATTAGTGGTCCTGCAAAACTTTCAGACGTTTATCTTTCCCTTACATTTAAAGAGGTTGTTTTGAAAGAAATAGCGATGAATAATCCCGGGCATGCACTTCCGAATGATACATTGCAGAAATACATCGTCGATGAAGACCCATATCTGGAATTTTGGAGATCCACTTCTACTTTAGAGTTCAAAGATTCAGTAAAAATAAACGAAATAATACGAAACGGAAAGATTGAAAAATACTTTGAACGATTAAAATAAAACTAATGAAAAAATTCCCCCCCGCTCCCGCGCGATTGTATCGCGTGGTTTGAAAAAGATTCTTGACTTATCGTAATCCCAAAACATAGTATCCTGCTAAAATGAGCCTCGTAGCGCCAGCGACCCAAAGCCCGAACTGTTGCCTGGAAATAATGCCACGCGATACAATCAGTGCGGCAGCGGGTTTTTTCGAAAACCTTGAAGGACTTTATTACGTAAACACAAATCCAATAAAAAACAATTAACCGGGCTGCCCCAAAGCGCGCCCGCAAATACTCATTTAAAACAATAAATTATGATTTTAACTTTTAACCTATCGGGGCTTACCAATGCCGGATTGTTGGCGTTTGCCCAAAATTTGGATGCTTTGTTAGAGCCGCTGGGCAGTAGTGTTTTGGTAATTTACGAGCCGTTTAAGCAGGCCCTTAACGTATGTGTTGAAACCGCTGCCGATGCCATTGGCAAACAGGTGGCAAAACAACAAACCGAGGCACTGGCGGCTGCCGACCTGAAACGCGATAACCTGTTCCGGGGTACAAAATACCTGACACAGGCCTACCTGCTGCACCCCAATGCCGAAATGCTGGAAGCTGCCGTTGAACTGGAAAAAGTTATTGGAAAAGTGGGCTGGCACCTTAACCGCGAAGGCTACGATACACAATCGGCATTGCTGAAAACCCTGCTAAAAGAACTCACCGGCAAACAGGCCGAAAGGGTGGCCTTGTTGGGTATGGCCGATTATGTTGATTTACTTAATACCTCGCAAACCGAATTTGATGCGCTGCGGCAGGAACAACTCGACCATAACACCGAAATGGAACAAATAAGTTCGATGACTGCGGTCCGTGGCAGCCTGGAGCAAACCCTGAAAGACCTGCTCGAAATCCTTCCCGGATACTATCGGATGACTGGCGATGCGGCGCTTGGCGCTGTCCTCCCGAAAATTAAGGAACTAATTGACCGTACAAAGTAATGCAGGCGCAAACCTTTTCCCAAGTTCTAAACTTTGGAAAAGGTAGTTTTGTATGGGGGAGGGTTCAGAGTTCAGAGTTTAAAGTTCAGAGTTTAGAGTTCAGAGTTTAGGGTTCAGGGTTCAGAGTTCAGAGTTCAGGGTTTCTCTCTATGAAAAGCCTTAAAATGTCTAATTTGCTGAAAGGCAGGCTCTCGCAAATCTGCGACTGACTACCCGGGGCGTAAGATGGTTAGCTGCATGTTTGCGGTAAGCAACCTGACCGAAAGGAAAGGCTCCTGCAAATTTGCAGGAAAGGTTATTTTGAAAAAGGTAGTCCCTTGCAGGTTTGCAACAGCCTGCTTTTTGTTCCGGGTTGTTAGTTGCAGGCCGGCGCGAAGCAATCCTGATGACAAGAACAGTTCCTGCAGATAATTGAAAGCTTCATTCCGGTCTAGGGCCGCGCCAAACGTATTTTATCACGACGTCATTAGCAATTCATTTCAGCATCTCTTTCCAAAATACAGATTCCGAAATAAATTCGGAATGACGGTATGTCAATTTAAAGTTGACACGACACTCTGGTTTTGTTGTTTTTGATCAGATGAAGGAAAAATACCCTTACATGGTTTCTACTGTACCCCAAGCCTTGGCATCGATTTGGCATTTGCTTTTTGGGGTTCTTCCTGAACGGGTTTTACTTTCTCGGTTTTTCGGAATATATCGTCTTTCGAAACCGGCCTTAATTCAATTTGCCAGTTAAAATTTGAAAGCTTCTTTTTATTCTCAGTTACATCGGCTAAAGGGGTTAATTCGCCTTCGGGTTGTTTCTGAAAGGCTATTTTATGAATTTTTCCCTCTTGAAAACGGATGGATATGTTGCTGCTTTCTGCGCGGTTAAGCCCGATAATTTCCTCTTTTTCGCGTGCATAATACAGTGTTTGCCCGTTGCCATCCACATCAATGTAGTCGAGTTCGCCGTTTTTTACAAAGCCAATCATGTTCTTGCCTTTTATCTGGTCGAACATACCGGTGTCTTGTTCCAAAATAATAAAGCTGTTGTTATACAGGCGCAACTCGTCGGGGGCATTGGTATGTTGTATCATTTTAATGTTCTCGGCGCTTAACTGTTGAATGCCCGACCACAAAACCGGGTTGTTGTGCAGTTCCACCGTTGAATCCTTTGTAAAATAAATCATTGAATCGCAAATGCCCTGTACATCAGTACGGTAAAACCGGGCCCCGTAATGTGCCTTTACAATGTTTTCGCCTTCAATTGTGTCGGGCATTGTTTGTAGTGTGTCGGCATGCAGAAATAAACTGTCGGTTGGGCTGTAGGAAATGAAAACAGCAGAATCAGTAACCACAGCAACTTCCGTTTTTTCGTTGTAATCTACTTTTTGTCCCTGAACAATACTGTGGTTTTCGTAATCTTCAAGATATACATTCCCAAAAGCATGGGTATCCCCGCTTGTTTTGTTCGAAGTAATTTTCTTTGCACTCAGGAATTGGGTTTCGTTATAAATCTTTGGCTTTTTATTCAGGTCGGCATCCCCGGTTATTGTGTTGTACCAACCTTCTTCGGCATACAAGGTATTTGATGAATCCTGAATGGTTGTTGGCGCCGAAAATTCGATTAATTCGGTTTGGGTGTTGTATCTTATGTCTTCGCTGTTCAGCGTGTATTTTTCGTTAAAGCCAACCACGCTGTCGGTAAAATGAACTACATCGTCGTTTAAGTAATACTGGCCAATTTTGCTGGTAAGGGTGTTTGTACTGTCAACAATTTTTCCGGAGCAATCGTAATAACCAATGTTGAGGTTCATATCATAATCAAGCGTATCGGTGTATAGCGTGATTTCCCTCTTAACAAGTTTTACGTTATGGATGGCCTGAGCAAAACTCTTGTCGCCGTCGTAATAAACTTTTCGCGCATAAAGATGCAGCGTATCCCCCTGGTTAATGTGCACATGGCCAAAAGCATCTACCCGGTTTGTGCCTTCGTAGGTGTAGGCGCTGTCGCAGTACATTAATATGTTTTCGTGCCGGATAATCACACTGTCAAGCAGGCGCTGTGCATTGGCAATGCTCTGACTTTGTTCCAGCGATCCGGCCCGGAGAATATCTACTTTCTTCTTCTCCTGCGAATGTGCAGAGAGCGTAAAAAGCAGCAGCATTCCTAAAGTTAGAAAAATTGATGCCGGTTTTTGAACCTGAACTGTATTGTGATGGAATTTTTGCATTAAAGCAGTTTCGCAATGATGTCGTCGATTGAAATATTTTCGGCCTCCGCCTTGTAGTTTTTAATAATCCTGTGTCTCAGAATTGAAGGCGCAATTGCTTTTACATCCTCAATGTCGGGCGAGTATTTGCCATGAAGCGCAGCATGTGTTTTTGCTCCCAGAACCAGGTATTGTGAAGCACGTGGCCCGGCCCCCCATTTCAGGTACTGGTTAGAAACTTCGGCAGCGGTTTCTGAACCCGGACGCGTTTTTGCAGCCAGTGTGACGGCATATTTGAGTACGTTGTCGTTCACCGGTATTTTGCGGATCAGTTCCTGGAAAAACAAAATCTCTTTTCCTGAAATAACCGTTGACGGATTGGCATCCAGCGTGGAAGTTGTATTTTTTACGATGGTTAATTCGTCTTCCAGTTTTGGGTAATCGAGCCACACCGAAAACATAAAACGGTCGAGTTGTGCTTCGGGCAGGGGATAGGTGCCTTCCTGCTCGATCGGGTTTTGTGTAGCCAGTACAAAAAACGGCCTGTCGAGTTCAAAATGTTGCCCGGCAGCTGTTATTGCCCGTTCCTGCATTGCTTCGAGCAAAGCAGATTGCGTTTTCGGAGGCGTACGGTTGATTTCGTCGGCTAAAATAATGTTGGCAAAAATAGGCCCCTGTAAAAATTTAAAGTTCCGCTCGTTATCCAGAATTTCGGTACCAATAATATCCGAAGGCATTAAGTCGGGCGTAAACTGGATACGGTTGTATTTTAAGCCCAGCGTTTTGGCAATGGTGGTAACCAGTAGGGTTTTTGCCAGTCCGGGTACTCCGATCAAAAGTACATGGCCACGGCTAAAAAGTGATACCAGTACCTGATCAATAATTTCATCCTGGCCATAAATGACCTTTTTGATTTCTGTTTTTAGATCGTTAAATTTTTCGCGCAGGGCATCCAGCGCCGCAACATCATTTTTGTATTCCATGGGCTTATTCAGGTGTTATTTTATCCAGTGATCAAATTTGAAGTTACAGTTGGCGTATGTATTGTCGATACGGATGTAAGTTTGCGACTGGCGCTCGGCAATCCATTTCTCCAGCGTATCTTCTTTTTTCTTGACGAGGTACATCTCGGCAAGTGTCTGGTAATCGTTTTGCAAATCGGCTTTGTGCGCATCAATTTTATTGGTGAGCTTAATAATTTTATAAATTGTTTGCTGATTTTCGGGATCGATTGTTTCGAACGGTTTCGAGATTTCATTCAGGTTCATGGAAGTAAGTACTTTACTTACGTCTCCATCCAGCTCTTCTACTGCAAACTTCGACGACATCGTGTTCGGATTAATTGCCATACCGCCGTTGTTGCGGCTGTTTTTGTCGAATGAAAACATGGCTGCTGCCTGGTCAAAACCAATTTCATCTTTGCGGATCAGGTTTGCCAGACTGTCGAGACGGTTGTAGGCCTGCTCTTTAGCTTCTACCGAAACTTTGGGTTTCATAAGTATATGGCGGGTATTTATCTTGGCTCCCTGTTTGTCAACCAATTGAATAATGTGGTATCCATAAGCACTTTTAACCACGTTCGAAACCTGGTCTCCTTTCAGGTTAAAAGCAGCGGCTGCATACGCCGGATCGAGCTGTGCACGTCCTGAGTACCCGATTACACCACCATCTTTTGCCGAAGGCCCTTCAGAGTAAATAACTGCCATGGCAGCAAAGCTGGATCCGTTCTCAATTCTTTTTTTAATATCGCGGAGCTGTGCTTTTACACGGTTTTCTTCATCCAGGTCAATCTTTGGCTGATTGGTAATTTGTGCATACTCGTACTGCGTTGGGATGGTGGGAACTTCGTCCTTCGTCAGGTTTCGGTAGTTATAACGAACTTCTGAAGGGGTTACGGTAACATTCTCCACAATTTTGCTACGCATTTTCTGGCTGAGCAGCTGTTCACGGATCGACTCCTGCATGTCGGCTTTTACTGAAGCAAGAGGCTTTTTAAAATAAGCTTCCACAGCTTTTTCAGAGCCAAAGTGAGCGATGTACATTTGAAGTGTTCCATCCATTTGCTGGTTTACTTCGCTGGGTGTAACGGTAATCAACGTGTCGAGTTCGGCTTCGGCAACCAGCAGTTTGTTGATCAGGAATTGTTCCAGAATCTCACATTTCATATCACCTTCCGAAGTAATTCCCTGTGCCTGCTGACTGATGTGCATGTTCTCGATGTCTGATTTCAGAATGATATTTCCGCCCACAACGGCAACAATCTGGTCAACTACTCTGTCTTGTGCAGCAACGCTTCCCACAATAAAAACTGTGAGCAACAGCGTTCCAAAAATCTTTTGCATTTTATTCATTATTGATGGCTGTATCATAAATTTTAAATTTCTTTTGTCGTTCACCTTCTTTGTAGATATTGTCTTCTACCTGGCGCAAAAACTTAATTTTACGCTGGTTAAGGATCAGGTTTTTTATATCGTTTTCCACAAATTCGAGGGGAGCCAAATCGTTTGTTAGTTTGTAATCGAGAATGCTGACAAGATAATAATAATCTTCGTCGCTCATTTCTTTTAGGCTGTTATTCCTCAAAAAAGTCTCGGGGTCGTCAACTGAAACCGGCAGGTTCCGGTTCAAAACTTTAAAATCGATCCAGTTCGTGGCAATCTCGAAGTTTTTGGCATAACGCGTGCAATAATCTTTCAGTACGCTTTGTCCTTCATCGGTCATGTCCTGAACCATCGTTTTTAGGGCTTCAATATTAACCAGTTCTTTAGCAATCTTTACATAAACACCTTTTACAATGCAACGGTCTAAATTAAAGGTACTTTGGTTTTGGTCGTAATATTGCTGAATACGTTCGGGTGTAACCACGGTATCCATGCGTTGCTGCATTAACTCGTTTTTATACCTGAAAATAATCAGGGAATTGCGGTATTCCTCCAACTCGCGCGATACGTCTTTCTGATTCTGCGAGAGGTTTTCGTTGGCCTTTTGAATCATCAACTCCTGTTTTACCCATTTGTTGATGTAATCGGTGGCAATGATTATACTGTCTTCTTTTGAAGCGTTTCCGGGGAATATTTTTAGCAAATCAGATTTATACAAAAAGCGGTCGCCAACCTGTGCCACCGGTTCTTCTTTTAGCTTTTGGGTACAGGCACTCAACATTAAAACTGCACCCGCCAGCAATAAATATTCTAATCCCTTATTAAACACCATCAATCGATTTTAAAACTTTCCGGTTTACTTTTACCTTGTATCTTGAATGAAGTTCTTTTATCCATTTATTTTCGAGGTATTCCTGATAGTCAGAGATGTACAGCCCTCGTGCTTCATCCAGTAATTTTGGCTCGGGCGCAATTTTGTCTCCTCTTATAAACGTAGTTACGTTGTTAAAATTTTCCGGTTCGCCGCCGTTCCACACATAATAATCCACTACCGGGTTTGTTCCTTCTTCCCAGGCTCCGGTTTCGTAAGTAAATACTTCTCCGTTTGTGTTTAAATGTTCGGCCACTTCTTCAACACTCAGGTCGGCGCCAAATAAATTATCTGCCTGGTCTCTAACTTCCTCGCTTTTGCACTGTATAATGCTACCTTTAAAACGTTCGTTCCACATGGGTTTTTCTTTCATGTGGTTGTAGAATTCCAGCAAACCAACTGAGTCTTCGCTGGCAAAGTTCCAGATTTTTTCCTGCGAAATATTGAACAGCAAAATTCCGTCGTGGTATTCCTGGATAAGGTGTTTGAAATCGGGGTATTTATCTTCCAGTTTTGAATCTTCCAATGCAATAATTTCGGCATCCACCCATTCATCGTAATACGACAGAAGGGAGCCTGCTTTTTCTTTTTTTGCTGAAAGCCATTTCCTGAGCTCGCCGGTTGTATAGACTTTATTGTCGATTGTAAACAAAGTAAGACCGGCATAAATATCCTCTGAACCGATGCTTTTTCCGGCGAGTGAATTTTTTGCTGAATTGTTTTCAGAAAAATGATATTCCTTTTTCAGTTTCTCTATAAAAGCTTTTTCGCTCGATGTCCTGCGCTCGGGATCACGGGCAATGCGGGCTTCAATTTCTTTTTTAAGCTCGTCGAACGAAGCAACCGGGTGTTGGTCCAGTTTTTTGATAATGTGATATCCGAAAGGTGTTTCAACGGGTTCCGAAATATCTCCGGCATTTTTTAGTTCGAAGGCCGGATTTGCAAATTGCGGGATAATTCTGCCTCTCGAAAACCAGGGCATTTCGCCACCTTTTACGGCAGTGCGCCGGTCGTTCGATTCTTTTTTGGCCAGTTCTGAAAAATCGGCCCCGTTTTTTAATTGTTGGTAGAGCCCGTCAATCTGTGCTTTTATACTTGCTTTTGTTTCTTCGCTGGCATCGGCAGGTACACTTTTCATGATGTGCGCCACCAGAATTTCCCCACTATTTGGGCGGATGTCGTTTACCTTTACAATATGGTAGCCGAAACTTGTGTGAAACGGTTCCGATATTTCACCGGCAGGTGTTGAATAGGCTGCATTCTCAAACGGATAAACCATCGTAAAGGCTGAGAAATATCCCAAATCGCCTTTGTTGTCTTTTGCCGACGGATCTTCGGAAAACTCCATTGCTGCTTCTCCAAAATCTTTCCCGTTTAAAATATCCTGGCGTATTGTTTTTATTTTTTCAAGTACTTTTTGTTCCTGATCGGGTGTTGCATCTTTATCAAGCCGCAAGAGAATATGGCTGGCATTTACCTCCTGTGTCATTCTCCGGTACATTTCGTGCACCAGTTTATCTTCAAAATTAATATCGGTGAGGTAGTGTGCCGCGATTTCTTTCCGGTAACCCGCCAACTCGTTTACAAAAGTCCGGCTTGTATCCATTTTCAGGCTTTCGGCCTCGGTAACTTTTAATTTAAAGTCGATAAACAGTGGCAGATAATCTTCGGGTGTTTTCTTGTCCGAATCGGCGTAAACGTTTGTGTTATTTTTTTGATAAATGTATTCGAACTCTGCTTTGCTAACCGGTTTCCCGTTAATAGTAAGCAATGTTTCATCATTTTGCGCCAACAATGGCAAAGCAGCATTCAAAACAAAAAGGCATAAAAAAATAACCCGGTACATTTATTCAAGGTTTAAATGATAAAATTACAAGGCAAAACCTAAGCAGCGCTCGTTACGAACGGCTGCTGTAGTTTGGTGCTTCACGGGTAATACTAACGTCGTGCGGGTGGCTTTCAGCAACACCGGCATTCGAAATACGTGTGAATTTGGCCTCTTGCAAAGCTTTAATGTTTTGTGCACCACAATATCCCATTCCGGCACGCAAACCACCAATTAGCTGGTAAAGAACTTCGAATAGCGAACCTTTAAACGGAACACGTGCTGCGATTCCTTCCGGTACCAGTTTTTTGATGTCTTCTTCCATGTCCTGGAAATAGCGGTCTTTCGAACCTTGTTGCATGGCTTCCACCGAACCCATTCCGCGGTATGCTTTGAATTTTCGTCCCTGATAAAGAATGGTTTCACCGGGCGATTCTTCCACACCGGCAAACAATCCACCAGCCATAATTGAATCAGCTCCGGCCGCTAGTCCTTTTACAATATCGCCCGAATAACGGATACCTCCGTCACCAATAATCGGCACGCCCGAACCTTTTATGGCTTTCGAAACATTGTAAATGGCTGAAAGCTGTGGGATACCAACTCCGGCAATTACACGGGTGGTACAGATCGACCCGGGGCCGATTCCTACTTTTACTGCATCGGCACCGGCTTTTACCAGTGCAATAGCGGCTTCGGCAGTTCCAATATTTCCGGCAACAATGTCTTTCTCCGGATATTTTGCTTTTATTTTTTTCAGCATCTCAAGAACACCTTTTGAATGGCCATGTGCTGTATCGATTACCAGTGCATCGGCCTGTGCTTTAATAAGCTCGTCAACACGGTCCATTGTATCGCCGGCAATTCCAACTCCGGCAGCCACCCGCAAACGGCCTTTTTCATCTTTACACGCCAGCGGTTTATCTTTTGCTTTGGTAATGTCTTTATAAGTTACCAAACCGATAAGTTTGTTGTTTTTATCAACAACAGGCAGTTTCTCAATTTTATATTGTTGCAGAATATCAGCTGCTTTTTCCAGGTGGGTTGAATCAGTGGTAGAAACCAGGTTGTCTTTGGTCATTACTTCCGAAATTGGGCGGCCCATGTTTTTCTCGAAACGAAGATCGCGGTTGGTAACAATCCCTACCAGATAACCATCTTTGTCAACAACCGGAATCCCGCCGATTTTGTATTTTGCCATCAGTCCAAGCGCATCTTTTACTTTCTTTTCGGCAGTAATGGTAATCGGGTCATAAATCATCCCGTTTTCGGCACGCTTAACGGTCATTACCTGGTGTGCCTGCTCTTCAATTCCCATGTTTTTGTGAATCACTCCAATTCCGCCTTCGCGTGCAATTGCAATCGCCATTTTGTGTTCGGTAACGGTATCCATTGCTGCCGATAAAATGGGCGTGTTAATTTTTATATTGCGTGAGAAGTATGAGGTAAGGTCAACTTCCCTTGGTAAAAGCTCCGAATACGCGGGAAGTAAAAGAACATCGTCGAAGGTGAGCCCTTCAAATTGGATTTTGTCTTCAATAAACGACATGGCTATCTTTTTTATGAATTATTTTAATGCGCAAAACTACAAAAAAATAGCAGACCTGTGGCACTTAATCGCAGCATGGAATTATTTTGAACAATAAAAATTGTTAAAGCCTGAAATGATTTCTTAATTTGTATGAAACGGGCAATAGGATCCGTTACAGTATCTAAAAAGAAAGAAGATTCGGCGATCATTTAAATGAGTACTTATAACCAAATATTAACCCGGTATTGGGGCTATTCCGATTTCAGGCCTTTGCAGCTTGAAATCATTGAGTCGATTGCCAAGGGAAACGACACCCTCGGGTTGATGCCTACCGGTGGTGGTAAGTCGGTTACTTTCCAGGTTTTTTCTTTGTCGAAGCCCGGTTTGTGTTTGGTTGTAACGCCATTGATTGCCCTGATGAAAGACCAGGTAGAGAGCCTGAACAGAAAGGGTATTAAAGCGCTGGCCATTCACAGTGGTTTGTCGAAACGGGAAATAAAGCTTACCCTCGATAATGCGGTTTGGGGCGATTATAAATTTCTGTATGTTTCTCCGGAGCGGCTGGGGACGGGACGTTTTTTGGAGCGGCTCGAACAGATGAATATCAACCTGCTGGCCGTTGATGAGGCGCACTGTATTTCGCAGTGGGGCTACGATTTCAGGCCGAGTTATTTGAACATTGCCGATGTTCGGAAAATTTTGAAAGATGTGCCGGTGCTGGCATTAACAGCAACCGCCACACCACAGGTTGCCGACGATATTCAGGATAAGCTGAAGTTTGCCCAAAAGAACCTCCTGAAAATGTCGTTTGAGCGGGAGAACCTTTCGTATCTCGTTCGGCAGGTGGAAGATAAAAACGGTTACTTGCTAAAAACACTTCAGAAAGTAAAAGGCTCGGGGGTAATTTATGTGCGCAACCGAAAGGCAACCCGCGAGGTGGCAGATTTTCTAAAGAAAGAGAAGATTTCGTCCGGTCATTACCATGCCGGCTTGAGTAACCTGGTGCGCAGTTCGCGGCAGGATGCCTGGCTAAAGGGAGAAATACGGGTGATTGTTGCTACCAATGCCTTTGGAATGGGAATCGATAAACCCGATGTGCGCTTTGTGATTCATATTGATGCACCAGATTCCCTCGAAGCGTATTATCAGGAAGCCGGAAGGGCCGGGCGCGATGGCAAAAAATCGGCGGCAGTGCTTTTGTTTAACAATGCCGACCGGGTAAAACTCAAAAAACATGTTGTGGTTGCTTTCCCCGAAATTGCCAATATTAAGCGTATTTATGAGGCACTTTGTAATTATTTTCAGGTGGCAGTGGGGTACGGAAAAGGAATGATTCATGAATTTGGATTACAGAACTTTGCCCAGGCCTATAAATTTCAGCAGGCAATGGTTTATAACAGCCTGAAAATTTTGCAACGCGAAGGTTATATTGAGTTTACCGAGGAAGTGGATAATCCTTCGCGTGTTTCGTTTGTGGTTTCGCGTGACGAATTGTACAAATACCAGGTAGCGAATGCTGCTTTTGATGATTTTATAAAACTACTGCTGCGATCCTACACCGGCTTATTTAATGGTTATGTAACCATTGATGAGGAATTGCTGGCCAAACGTGCCGGGATTGATCAGGATCGTGTTTATAATTTTTTAAAGCACCTGCGGAAATCGAAAGTTATTGATTACGTTCCCCGCAGCCAAACTCCCTTTATTTATTTTAGTAAGGAACGGGTGACGATTGACCGCCTGAAGATTTCGAAAGAGAATTATGAAATACGCAAAAAAGATTATGCCGCGCGAATTGATTCAGTACTTCATTATGCAGGCAGTACATCGGAATGCAGAAGCCAGATGCTGCTGAGTTATTTTGGAGAAGACGATTCGCCTCCCTGTGGTATTTGCGATGTTTGCAAGGCACTGAAACAAATGGAAATTTCAGCTTTTGAGTTCAAAGCCATTGGGAAAAGAATTGCCAAAATTCTTGAAAAACCGTGTAAGCTCGACGACCTTATTTTTAAGTTGCAGGGAGAACCTGAAAGAATGCGTGAAGTATTGCGCTGGTACATTGATAACCAAAAGATTATATACCGGGTAGATGGCTTGCTCGAATGGAAAAGGGAGTAGTTCGCAGGGGAAAAAGATCTAGTGATTGCCTGGATTGAAGGATCGGATATCGAATAATCAATAACAAATACTCAATTTAAATTGCCAATTTCCGATCAAGGCTTTTAGCCGTGGTTTTGGAGTTCGGAATTTAAGCGTAGTGCTGCCTACTCAACTAACTATGTCAACTTTAAATTGACGTACCGTCATCCGAATTTATTTCGGAATCTGCATTTTGAGCAAAGATGCTGAAATGAATTCAGCATGACGTCGTGATAAAATACGTTTGACACGACTAGTGGGGCTTTTGAGCTGTAAAAATTTCAAAAAGAACCACCGGAAACAGCAACTTCTTTATTGAAACTACCTTCATATTTTGTTCAAAAGATGCTTTAATTTGAGAAATATTTGTGACATGATAATCACCTGTAAATCTATCTCCGGCAATTTTTCGGCCTATTTTGTAAAATGCATTTTCTGTTGGCCCGGAGATTAAAATCACGCCGTTTGGCGAAAGTAATCTGCTAAATTCATTTATGTATGGCTCAAGATTATCGATATGCTCCAGTACATCCATGGCAAAAATTATATCAAAAGAATTGTCATTCAAATTCTGGCTCAGAATGTCTCCTTCGATGAAATCAATATTTAAGGGGAATTCGACTTTGTTTTTTACCAATTTCAGTGGGCCAAACTCTACATCGCACCCGGTAACTGAATAACCATTTTCCGCTAAAATGTAACTTAAAACTCCCGAGCCACACCCGAAATCAAGAACTTTCTTCGCCGATTTATGGTTTATTGCGAATTTGTAAGCAATTTTTATTCTTTCCCAAAACAACCAATCAATAAAAGGGTTTTTGTGTGAATAGGCAGGCAGTGCTGCCTCTCCAATTTCATAATTATCTCCTTCTTTAAGGATTTGTCGAAACGTATTTTTGAACAGTTTTTTAGTGTTGTTAAATTTCTTCATATTATTCTATTTCAGATGGCTATCGATGGACGTATGTCGAAAAAAAGCATTTCCACATCTGGTAAATCAAATTTTATACTTTGTTTGAAATCAGATTTTGCAACAAATGAACATTATTGTTTTTTTCGGGTACTTGGTTAATATGATCTAAAAATAGTTTTTAATGACGAATAATTAAGTAAAATGTCGTCCGAATTTCTTCGGAAATTATCAAGTACGATCGTACCCGTATAGCTGATGGTAGTTGGGTGATTCAGTTTTTTTGTTCACCGGTCGTTTAATCCTTTTCCCTTAAAAATTCCGGGTGTACACTTTTCAATTCTGGCTTCGCGGGTTTTGGATTGTTTTGGAGCCGAAAAATGAAGGATATACGCTCGTTGCCGGCCCGGTGTCAGGGCTTCGAAAGCCGCCTTGAATTCGGGCGATTCATCCAGTTTATGCTGAAGTTCTTCGGGTAGGTCGTAGTCCGAGGTCTTTTTAAACTTAACGGTAATCCCGGCTTTTTCTACTTCAATGGCTTCGTAAATGTAGGCTTTTACAAGCTTTTCTTTTTCAGCAATTTCCTCAATGCCTGTAAAACGAATCTGCCGCGCCGATTGTGTATTTTCCCCCGGGCGGGAGAGTAGTTGGTATGTGTCTTTTAACAAAGCACCTTTAAAAAATCCCAGCAGGCAATATTCCTTGAATCCACTAATGATCACCACATTGCTTTGGTTAAAAGTGTAACAGGGTTGGCGCCATTTTAATTCTTCTGTCAGCCCACAGTCAAGAACAATTGTCCTTAACTTCTCCATTTCTTCACCCCATTTGGGTGCTTTCTGCAAAAAATCATCAACTTTAGGATTCATATTACGTGTTTATGTATGCAGAATATAAAGTTGATTTCGACCGAAATTGTTTAAGGATTGCTCTCTGAATTTCTATTTGCATGAACACTGTTGATCGATAAAAAATATAAAGCAACAGATTGCTTCACTGTGTTCGCAAGGAAGATGTTGCCTGGAAATATTTTTGTATCAATGATATACATCGTACTGCTTTTTGCAGGTCACCTTATTGGTCTCATTTTTAAAAATGATTTCATTTTTATAAAAAGCCACATTTTTCCTCTGGTAAATGGAGGTTGGCTAAGCTGTGTAAATTGAACTTCTAAGCCATCTGGCTTATGATTTGATTTCCTCCCGGATTGCGTTAATCTTAGACTTACTGTTTATTTAAATACAAAATACTAGTTAGTATTATTTGTTTTATTAGGAATAAAGCCTTGACTTTTTTAAAATTAAAGAATTAAAGATGCGTATTGCTTCTTTATCATACTGATTGAGATAACAGTTACTATGTAGTTCTGCCAGGAGATTGAAAACGTTTTAGAACACAACCAAACATTGCCTGGACCAAAGCACTCAACGATAAAGGTATTTTACTCCAAAATTGCATAACTAATAATGGAGGATGCTCACACTTAAATAAATTAATACTTATGAAATTAAAACACATACTACTTATTCTGCTTTGTCTGAGTATAGGCAATGCCGCCGAAGCGCAGCTTTTAAAAAAGCTCAAACAAAAAGCACAAGAGGCTGCCGAACGTAGCCTGTTAAATAAAACAGACGAGGTGGTTTCCGATAAAACCGACCAGGCCTTAGATAGTCTGATAACACCTGACAGCAACAATCCTGAGGATATGCTGGGAGAGCCCATCCCGGCTCCACCGGATAACAATGTAAAAGTTCCGGATAGTTACAATTTTTCATATAAAGTAACGATGGAAATAAAAAAAGGGGAAAGAACAAAAGAAATGGAATATTACTTACAACCCGATGAAGCCTACTATGTTAAAAAGGAAGTCAAAGATAAATATACTCAACACGTTGTTTACGATATCGACATTGGCCGGGAAATTTATTTTGTGGAAATGGAAGGAGAGAAAATAATCTCCCGTAAAAAAATGGATCTCCTCACTGTAGCCAAGTTGGTTGGTGCATATAGGGATGCCCCTAATAGAGAAGTAAAACCAATTGGAAGCAAAAATATTTTGGGCTACAATTGCGAGGGTTATGAAATCACTACCGACTCGGGTACTACCCAGGTGTGGATCACCAATGAAGCCCCGGCAACTATGTACCGTACCCTATTCGAAAAGCGCGCCGAAGCACCCGATTCCCCCTTCACTAAAAATACGATGATCATGGAAACTACCTTTACGTCGAAGGAAGATCGCGGTAGGGATTACCAAATGGTCTGTACCCAATTTCAACCAGAAAACCTGGTATTTAACAAAGATGATTATATAGAATTTTAAAAGCATATTATGAAACGAACATGAATTTTCTTCATTCCAAATTCAAAAACAAGAATGATTAAAATTTATGTGAGTTCCTGAATGTCTTCTCCCGATGTTTCGGGATTGAACATTCAGAAATCAAAAAATTTTTATACAGATGAAAACTACCAATCTAATATTAATTGCAGGGCTGTTATACCTACTATGTACTCCAGCCAAGTTACAGGCACAAATGGACGAAAACCCTTGGGGGGGATTACAAAGCACCTGGGAAAACTCGGAAAATGATGATATTCCAAAATTTCTTGGGAATATTTTTCTCGAAGGAAATGATATTGAAATGATTATGATTGCTGATAATGGCGACAAAACTAAAGGCGCCTATATAGAAGATGTTCGGACAAATACTTGGTCCCGTTTAGAATATAAAAACTTCAATGCAATGGAAATAAGGTTTGATTTTGAAAATAGAGCTCAAATAATGATAGGCGGAGAAATGAGAAATCCTAAAGGCAACAATGCTGAATTAACATTTAAAAAAGGAGATATTCAATATACGGATGCGGATGGATATTGGTATACTCCGGTCGAGATTTCAACTGGAACCGCATGGATTAGATTCAATGCAAAAATGGCCGTACAAAACGATCTAGAGCATTTAAAAAATAAAGTTATTGAATATCAAAAGGATACCATATCAAAAAGATTGATAGGTTTAACTAAAGATATTGATTGGAAATATTTAACCACGACCGCTAACAATAAGGAAATTTTATATAACGTAGGTTTATTTGAAAACATTAAAGATAATGACAGTTGGTATAATAAGGATTTGGAAAAAATTGGTGAAGAAGAGCTCAATAAAATCAAGAAAAAAGTGGATGAGAAATTAGACATCCTGCTTCATAAGTTATTTGATGAAATTCAGGGTTTCCCAATTTTTATTCATTGGGCCTTTCTCTATACCCCGGAAACGGTTCGTGATTTGTATCCCGATGCAGAGCCGGGTCAGGAAAAGTTCTTCGATATACCTAACTGTACGGTTTTTACTCGTACCAAAGGTCCAGAGAAAGGGAAAAAACTTTATTTCGATCAATATGACCGATTGATTGGAATAAATGATAAAAAAGATGGAATGGCTCGTTATTTTTATGATAGGGACATCACTGTCACTTTGCCCAAAAAGTATAATAATATGGCCGATATACTTTCTGGAAAAGTTAGGCTTCCAAGAAATTAATTGCTATAACATTAATAGATGCAAATTTAAGTCATTGCAACTAACTGAAAATTAAACAAACAATTATTAACAGATGAAAAATTATATTCTGGCAATTGCAGTATTAGTCTTAAACCTTGGTTGTGGCAGCAATGCTAAAAAACAAGATAACAAGCCAAACAATAAAAGCGCCTTAATACAAAAAGAAGTAAGCTCTGCAGAGCCCAAACAAACAGATTCCGCACAGAAACTTTTGGCAACCACTCCTTTTACCGAAGATGAATTACAACAACGGTTTCCGGAAACGCTACTGGATACCAAACGAACCGTAAGCAGCAAGGGAACCTTACTGGCACCTAATGCCAATGGAGCCAGTGCCATGTATCACGGAGAAGGAAAAAAAATGGTATCTATCTCCATTACCGATTGCGCCGGAGAAGGTGGAGCAAAACTCTATAAACAATATCTTGAATATAAAGAGCCGAAAGAAGATAGCGAAAACACGACAAGCATTACTACTTACATTAATAAAAACGGAATTGAAGGCAAAGCTCTTTATATTAAGTCGCTTAACCAATATGCACTCGATTTACTCTACAAAGACAGGTTGGTTATTTCTATAACTGCAAAAGGTATGGAATTAGAATCGATATGGGAAGCGTTTAACTCGTTAAATCTGGAGGCTTTAATAAAATAAGGCACGATGCTTTTTCACAAAGTGTGTAAGTAAAAAATACCGGGGTTATAGCTATTTAGTTAAAACCTTCCTCAAGTTCGCGCTTTAGGCTAAAATAAAGAGTAGAATCCGACTGACAAAAAAATATTGCTTTTGCTTACTTGCTTAATTCAATCCTGTAACTTTTTGAATGAGCTATTTTTGTCCACCAGAATTCCAATCTGACCCAATAAAGTGGTTCTTGCAAGTGATTTTGTAATACCTATTTTGCAAAAGGACAAAAAAAAGGAGCTAAACAAAAGTTTAACTCCTTGGTTTTCAAACGTCGGGATGACAAGATTTGAACTTGCGACCCCTCGCCCCCCAGACGAGTGCGCTACCAGGCTGCGCTACATCCCGTTTTGCATTTTGTGCCTGCAAATGTAGTGTTACAATTTATTTTTACAAAGCCTTTTTTTATTTTCCCAAAAAAAAGAACGGATAGAATTGATTGATCGCATATGTTTAGAATCAATAAAAATTATTGTGCCGGAATTGCTTTGTTTTGTATTTTTACGGCCTAAAAAATAGCACTATGTTTAAACCACTTGATATTAACGATAATAACGAAAACAAAACTGGCGAAACTACAGCCAGCGAACGGGTAGAATGTTTGATCATTGGATCTGGTCCGGCCGGTTATACCGCAGCAATTTATGCAGCAAGAGCCAATTTATCGCCGGTAATGTACGAAGGATTGCAGCCTGGCGGACAGTTAACAACCACCACCGAAGTTGAAAATTACCCAGGTTACCCTGAAGGAGTTACCGGCCCCGTTATGATGGAAGACCTGAAAAAGCAGGCCGAACGCTTTGGAACCGATGTACGTTGGGGAATGGCCACAAAGGTCGATTTTACAGGTGATATTCACAAAGTGTGGATTGATGACGAAAAGCTGATTGAGGCTGAAACAGTGATTATTGCAACCGGTGCAACAGCCAAATATTTAGGTTTGGAAGATGAGAAGAAATACGCCGGTGGCGGTGTGTCGGCTTGTGCAACCTGCGATGGTTTCTTTTACCGGGGAAAGGATGTAGCCGTTGTTGGCGGAGGAGATACAGCAACCGAAGAAGCCATGTACCTGGCCGGTTTGTGTAACAAAGTATATTTGATTGTTCGTCGCGACGAGCTGCGCGCATCAAAAGTGATGGCCGAGCGTACCATGAAAACGCCAAATATCGAAATCCTCTGGAAACACCAAACCAAAGGACTGTTTGGCGATGGTGTTGTTGAAGGTGCTACCTTGGTAAAAAACCAGGGAGAGGCGGACGAAGAAGAGGTGAAAATCAAAATAGATGGTTTCTTCCTTGGAATCGGGCACAAGCCAAATTCCGATATTTTCAAAGATTATATTGATACAAACGACGTGGGCTACATTAATACTATTCCGGGAACATCGAAAACAAACGTACCGGGTGTATTTGCATGTGGTGATGTTCAGGACGATCAGTACCGTCAGGCAGTGACTGCGGCCGGCAGTGGCTGTATGGCAGCTATTGATGCCGAACGTTACCTGTCGGAAAAACACGGATAGCAGTTACTTAAATTTTATAATAAAAAGCAGGAGTAATCCTGCTTTTTTTGTTTTCGGGCGTATAAAAACGGATACCACAGGATACAAGAAAAGTGCAGAATTATTTAATTTGCAGCATAAAAATCGGAACCTGAAACTGATATGAGCAAAAAGCATTTACTGGCATTCGATCTGGGTGCATCGAGCGGAAGAGCAATTCTTGGAACATTAGAAAACGGAAAACTGGAACTAACAGAGGTTCACCGTTTTAAAAACCAGATGATCCGTATTCACGGAAGTTATTACTGGAACATTTACAGCCTTTTTGAGGAACTGAAAACGGGCTTGAAAAAGTGTATCCTCGAACATCGCGTTCAGCCCGATTCGATTGGTGTTGACACCTGGGGAGTTGATTATTCGCTGGTTTCAGAATCGGGGCAGTTGGTGGGATTACCTTTTGCTTACCGCGATCACCGCACCGACAACATCATGGACGAATTTTTTAAACAGGTTTCAAAAAAGGAAACCTACTTGTTGTCGGGTATTCAGTTTATGCAGTTCAACACCCTGTTCCAGGTGTTTGCGTCCAAAAAGGAAAGTCATTCGCGATTAAATATTGCCAAAAGCCTGTTATTCACGCCCGATACGCTAAATTATCTGTTCACGGGTGTAAAAAAGAACGAATACACCATTGCCAGTACTTCGCAAATGGTGAAGCCGGGCAAGGCTGAATGGGAAACAAAACTGCTTAAAGCTGCAGGTGTTCAGGCTGATTTGGTTGAAGAATTGATTCAGCCCGGAACGGTGGTTGGAACTATTCTGCCCGAGATACAGGAGGACACCGGCAGCAGCGAAATTCCCTGTATTGCCGTTGCCTCGCACGACACTGCCTCTGCAATTGCATCGGTTCCGGCAAGCGGAGGAAACTGGGCTTACCTGAGTTCGGGTACCTGGTCGCTACTGGGGATTGAAAGTGCAGAACCTTTGGTTTCGGAAGAAACACTTGCCATGAATTTTACCAACGAAGGTGGTGTGGACAGTACCAGCCGTTTCCTGAAAAACATTATGGGCATGTGGCTCATCCAGGAATGTAAACGCATTTGGGACGAAGAAAAGGAACTGCAATGGCAGGAGGTAGTTGACATGTGCATGAAAGCCGCGCATTTTAAATGTTTTATCAATCCTGATAATCCGGTTTTTCTGAACCCGGGAAATATGCCCAAAGCCATTCAGCAGTACTGCAAAAATACGGGCCAGCCGGTTCCTGAAAGCAAAGGCGAAATTGCACGCTGTATTTACGATAGTTTAGTTTTGAAATATAAATTCACTATCGAGCAGATTGAATCGATAACGGGTACAAAAATTGATAAACTGCACATTATTGGTGGCGGCGCCAATAACCGCATGATGAACCAGTTAACGGCTGATGCACTTGGAATTCCGGTTTTTGCCGGGCCAACCGAAGCCACCGCAATTGGTAACTTAATGATTCAGGCACGTGCGCTAAAAGCTGTTGATACACTCGACGAGATCAGGCAGGTGGTTAAAAATTCATTTGAACTGGTTGAACATCAGCCCAATCCAACACTCGACTGGAATTCGGCCTACGAAAAGTTTAAAACGCTGGACTGATAGAAAGAGTTAAATCCTGGAAGCAGATAATTCGAATTATTTATTTGACTGTATCTTACATACTGTTTGAATATTGAAACAGATTGTTTATGTTTTGTACCGGGTTTTAACCCGGTGATCATAAGAAGAATGCAAGTTTGGCTTTAGCCGTTAATTCTCGGAAGTTTAATGGCTAAAGCCTCAATTCTGATAGATTTGCTGATACACCGGGCTAAAGCCACGGTGCAAAAATCGTAAAATTCAAAACGAATTTATTTAATACGAGCAACTTTATTTTAAGGTGTAAAGCACCGAAAAGAAGTGCATGATGCTTCCGGCCAGTACAAAAAGGTGCCAGATTCCGTGACCGTATTTCAGCTTTCTCCACATGTAAAAAATCACACCGATGGAATAAAATGCTCCGCCAAGAAAGAGGAAAACAATGCTTGACGTGGGCATATTTTTTACCATTGGAACGATTGCCAAAACAAACATCCAGCCCATTGCGAGGTACATTCCAACCATTAATTTCCTGAAACGGGTAAGATAAATCGAACGGATAACTACACCTGCAATCGCCAGGCTCCAGATAATTCCAAAAATTGTCCAACCCAAAGCTCCGCGCAATGTAGTTAACAAGAATGGTGTATAAGTTCCGGCAATTAAAAGGAAAATGGCAGCATGATCGAAACGCGCAAACAGGTTCTTTACTTTTTCTTTGGTAAAACTGTGGTACAGTGTCGATGCGAGGTAAAGCAAAACCAGTGTACTCCCGAAAATACTGAAACTTACAATGTGCCACGCATTTCCCCTTATACTGGCAAAAACAACCAGCAACACTAAGGCTGCAATGCTTAATAAGGTGCCTATCCCGTGGGTAATGCTGTTAAAAATTTCTTCCCCAAAACTCAGTGTCCGATATCCTTCTTCCAATTTTCTATACTTCGCCATGGATTCCTCTCTTTTATAGACATGAAATTGTCAACCGAATGTATAAAAAATAGCGATTACTGTGTCTTGAAAATCCCGTTACAAATAAGTGTTAGTTCTAATTTGTTGTGGACGTGTTATTTATGTTATGTTCATTGTTCTTATTTAGAATTGAATGATTACAACTATTTTGGGAGATTCTTTTTATATACAATAAGGGGACAGTATAAATTGTATCTTTGAAAAAAGCTGAAAAATGGACTTTCCTCAGGTAACAAATAAAAATGTTGATATTCTTTTAAACAGAGCAGATCTTGTACGACAAACAGCTGAGCAGATAATGAAGGATTTTGGAATGTTTGGTGTAGAAATTACATTTTCAGGAAACACTGACAATGCCTACGAGGAGCTGCATCATCAACTGATTAATCAAATTGCAACCCTGGTCGAGAGAAATTACGATTTGTTACTATCGGTACTTTATCAGGTTGATATTACAGATCGTGAAATACAAAAAGCTCAACTTGAATTGCCTCATTACTCGCATCTGGAAATTATTGCACACCAGGTAATTGTACGTGATCTAAAAAAAGTTTTGCTGCGTAGGTATTTTAAAATGAAAGATGCCGAAAAGGGTGGAAATTACGATGAGCTACAGGCATAAAAAAAGCGCCGTAAAGGCGCTTTAAATATTCATAACATTTATTACTGTCCAAACACATACCGGACGTTAAGTCCAAAACCTCCGGGATGGAAGTCGGTATTATCAACAATTTCCAACAAAGGGCGGTAATCTAAGCCTAATGCAATAGGGATACTGTTAAACCTGTATTCAAGGCCTATCTCGAAAGCTGCTCCAAGGTTAAAATTGGTGTCATTATCTTTCCCATTGTCAAATACTCCGAGATATGGTCCAACACCCATATACCAGTTAAAAGCTTCATCTCCCAAAGGCCGATAAAGAAAATCCCATAGCAGATCAACTCCAAAACCATTACCGAATGATGCATCGGCATGAATTCTGTTAAACTGACCTGTACTAAAAATCCCATCTATAGCAACATTCCCTCCGGAAACATCACCAAAACGAACACCAAGTTCCTGCGCATTTGAAGCCAGAACACTGCCCATCATAATTGCGAATACAAACAATAACTTTTTAATTGTGCTTTTCATAATTTCTATTTTATGTGTGGATTATTTGATTTCAAGTTACAAAAATAATTATAATATGTTCACTTAAACAACGTGGTTTTATTAAAAAGGTTGTATAACAGTGCGAATGTTTCTCTACAAAAACGCTTATTTGGGACGGGTCACCATAATTCCGGTATTACTTTTACTTCGGGTTAAATAGTCAGAAAGCGGTTCTTCCGAAATCACAACTTTCATTGCTGCCGAAGAAGCATGCATCAGGTGAATTCTTCCGTTTACTTTTACCAGGATGCCTACATGTGTAACATCAAGGCCTTTAACAGAGGTTGTGATTCCGATAATATCGCCACTTCGTAATTCACTTTCTATGTCTTTTATTTTGTCTTTCGGAACATAAAACATCGTTCTTTTTTGGATTTCCGACTCAATACCTTCCATTCTTTTTACCCATGCCGGATTTGTTTTTAATTGCTTGTAACTGTCGGGGTGCGTACTCATGAAATTAACATTGAGCGGGTAGGGAGTATTACAAAGTTTGCGGGACAGATCATCTAAATAGCCGCTTTCTGTATTTTCATAAATCCAGTCGCTGAAATAATGCAATCGTGAGGGATATTTGTTGATTTTTCCGTTGCGGTAACGGAGTTTCTGTAATTCGGCTACAAATGTTTTAAAAGACGGATCTCCACTTTTTACGCTTCGGGCAATGGCCAGACAGTTTTCTGCAAAAGTGGTGCAATCGAGTTCCCGAAGATTAATGATTAACTCTTCTTTGTCCGATTCCAGAGTGTGTGCAACATAGGGGGTATTCAGAAATTGCATGCCTGCTGCCACCACCAATTCTGAAGTTGAAGCATTGCCTTTCCTTTCTAATGCCCGGAAAATATTCTCCAGTATTTGTTTGTCTGCTTTTTCGAATTTCTCGGGTAATTCAGCCGGTAATTTTCCACTTAGCAGCAGAAGAAGAAGAAATAGAATGGAAGTAATTTGCATTCGTTTCCGATTTGTTTGTTGTTGGCTAAAGATAACAAATTTAGGATTTAAGAAATAATTCCGGAACGGGCTTAAAGGCATACTTTACTTTCGTATATTAACAGAAAGTCTGAGATACTTTTGCACCTGGAAAAATGAAATCTTGTGAGCCTGAAATTTAATTTGGTTATTTTTTGTCTTTTACCCGCATAAAACGGAACATTTTCAGCATGTAATTCGGCAGCGGATGATGGCCTCTTTTCCGAAAGTCGATGTACCAGCCTATTTTTTTGAGAATCGGTATTTTGTGCGTTTCAACAAACTCAATTAAAGTTCCTTCCGGAGCCTGAATATAGGCAAAGTTACCGGCGGCCTCGCCCATGTCGAACGATTCCATTGCCCTGGCACTGTCAACGGTAAACGGGTGCCCTAATTGTTTTGCTTTTTCACGGAAAGCATCCATCCCGTTAATATCAAAACAAAGGTGGATAAAACCGGGGTCTCCCCAAATTCTGCTTTCATAAATATTGCGTGGTTCATAGTCAACAGCCTCAATCAGTTCAATAACCGAGTGGCCAAAGAACGGGCTGAAAGCTCCCTGTTTTACATCCGAATGTTTCAGAAGGACACGTCGGAATGTTTTGTCTCCACCAGGTAAGTCTTTAAAGTCTTCAAATTGCCCGGTTTTATCATATACAACCTGGTCGTAACTTAAAATTTCCTGGTAAACAGGAAGGCTTTCTTCCATGTTTTTAACACCAATAATAGCTCCGATTACACCTCCGCTTACCGATTTCTCTTTTTTTCTGAAAACTTCTTTTTTTGTTTTAAACTCCCAGATATTCTGATAAATATCTTTCAGAAAAAAATGATCATTTCCTGAAGGATCTTTGGTAATCGGTGTTAAGATATTGAGTTCCGAAGCTTTAAATTTATCGTACGCAGCCTGGATATCCGCAGTTTTTATCTTTCCAATGTTAATACCCAAATCTCCCAGGTTAATTTCGAAAGGGCAGGGCACAGGCTTTTTCCCGGTATGCTGCCAAATTTCAAAGCCTCCGCCCCCTTGCATATTCAGAGCCAGTACGGCACGTCTTTCCCGGGGTTTACCGTCGGTATGGGCCAGCATTAATTCCGCAGTAGCCTCCTCTTCAAACATCCTGATATCCATCGCAAAATGCTCACGGTACCACTTAAATGCTTCGTGAAAATTTTCGACACCTACGCCTAATTGTTGAATGCCATTAATCTGTTCCTTCATACCTTCATTTCAATTTAATATTTACATGGGTTTTACGCGCGATGCAAGATAATAATATAATCGGGGTAAAAACCTGCGTATGTAAACCATTATAATTTCTTTATTACCTACTAAAATCTCTTTCTTTTCTTTTTTCAGGCCATTGCAAATAATTTTGGCACATTTATCTGCGGGCATCCCCGCTGCCTGGTTTTCGTCCAGTTTCCCGTGTGCATCGCCTTTACTGTTTACTGCGTTCACCGAGATGTTTGTATTGATAAATCCCGGAATGATCATCGAAACACGGATATTGTTCTGTTTATTTTCAGCCAAAAGGCTTTCGAAAAAACCATGAAGCGCCTGTTTAGAAGCCGAATACGATGAGCGATACGGAAAACCAAATTTGCCGACAATACTTGATGTTGCTGCAATGTGCCCGCTTCCCCTGGAAATCATATCGGGCAAAACCAGTTTGGTAAGTGCAATAGTACCAAAATAATTTACTTCAAAAATTTTCCGGTCAACATGTAGTGGCGTTTCATTTACCAGGGCACGCTGGCTTATTCCACCAAAATGATAAAGTGCCTCGGGGGCTAGACCTTCTGCTTTTACTTGCTGATAGGCTTTTTCAATCGTTTCGGTATTTCCAAGGTCGAAAGTAACAGTGTAGGGTTTACTCCCGTTATTGGTGCAGGCCAAAGCAACTTTTTGCAGTTCATCCCCATTTCTTCCGGATAGGATAAGCGCACACTTTTCTTTTGAAAGCGCAAGTGCAACCTCTTTTCCGATCCCCGAAGTAGCTCCGGTTACCCATATTGTTTTACCTGAAAAATCCATTGTATTTTATACGAGGCACGAAGATAACAGTTTATTTACTACCCGAAAATTATTTCGCATTTCAAAATATTTCTTATGTAATTGCATGAGAAGAAAAGTTGTTTTATGAAATCTTTTTTCCCCGAAGTTTACGTCAAGTAAAAGAATAAGGTATTTGGTTCAATGTTTTGAAATACAGTAATATATATGATGGCTTTTATTTAGGTTCTGATTATTGCCAGACGAAAATGGAAGTATAGAATGTGTTATTGGTTGACAAATAGTTTGAAATAGAATATCTTGATATCTATAACTCTTCTAATTTAAAACTATCAACTATGAAACCGTTACTATTAACTTTGGCTATGTTGGTAATAAGCCAGGTAATTATTGCCCAAACCAACCACAATTCCGGTACAAATACTGAAAATGGCCTGACCAGTATTGTCTTTGAAACCCCGGAAGGTGAAGTAACCACCTATCTTCCTGCAAATCTTCATTCAGGCGATATTATTTCAGGTACCGTTATTGCTGAACCAAAAGGTAGCAAGGCAAAGCAAATCTCAAAGAACCACAAAGTTTTAAATGGGTATGTCATTGAAATAGAGGGTGAAAGCGTACCTGTCGAAAAACAAAAACTAAGTTGGCAACTCCCAGTGAACCTTTCCGAAGAGATTGTCAGGTTAATATTGAGAGATACGGATGGGAAAGAACTGGGGGCAGCAAGTTTGCCGGTCGATCCCGAGCCGAGGATTTCGATTCCCGTACTTCACCTTGCCCGTAATGATTTCCATATTCCTGAACTACTAAGGAGTGGTGAAACTGAAATGATTCCCGGAAAATTTGATGGCAGGGCCGATAACACCGGGTTAAAAATGAACGCTCAAAATGTAGATATTGTGGCAGAATCGCCCGAGGGATTGTTCTTAAAAGTTCCGGAGGATGTGAGTGGAACAAGTACTTTGCAACTTACAGAGGGCGAAATGCAGTTTGAAGAAGAAGTAAATATTGCCGATCTTCATCTTAGCGCCAATAAACTTACCTTGGCAAAAGGAGAAAAAACAAAGGTCAGCATTGCGGTGACAGGCCTTCAGCAAATCGAAAAACCAGTTGATATTGATGTTCGCAATTTAAGTCCTTCGGTTATAACCATTGAAGGGGGAAATGAGCAAACCCTGCACGTTAATCCGGACCAGGTTTCACATGGTGGCTCTTTTAATACCGGGCTGGCTATTCAGGCATCGCGTTCCGGAAGTTTTTCCGTTATGGCAAAAATTGCCCAACCAGCTTCTGCATTTATTAAAATACTTTCGCCAACTAACAGCGAAGAGGTCCCTCCCGGTTCGCTCGAAATAAGATGGGAAGGCTTTGGAATGGCCCCGGCCACACAGTACCAGGTAAAAGTTTATTATTTGGGCGAAGATTATATCGAAAATCAGGAGGAACTCTATTCAAAAGAACCTGTTTTTATAAAAGAGAACATCCAAACTACCTCTCTTTATTCTGGAGAATTAAACCGCGTAGTGTCAAAAGAAGGAAATTATGCTTTGGCTATTGATGCTTTTGATGCCGTTTCAGGTGACAGAGTTGCCTCCGGTTCCGAACCGTTTTTCCTGATTAGTAACCCCAAATGCCGTTGCACTTCTACCTATGGTAATAAAGTTTTTGCAAACGTGTTAAAAAACAACCAGGTTATTGGCTTTGTTGAACTGGGCTCACAGCCGTCGTTGGTAGAATTACCCGAAGGGCCGCTAACACTACGGTTTACCGGGACTGATATTAATTGCGGGGAATGTAGTAACGTGGAGTGTGATGTAAATAATGTTACTTACGTGCCGGCATTATTGGTAATCAATCCGAATGAAACCCGTCAAACAGTTGAAGTAAGGGTAAGCTGGCAATGTGAGTCGAATGGATGCGAGCCCGTGGAATGTTCCGATACTTATAAATTTAAATTTAAGCAGGCAAAAGACGATTGTTATTGCGGCGATATCAGTCTCGATGTTGAAGTGGTTAATGTGAATGCCAAAGACCCCTTGAAGCAAAATTCCCGCAGTACATTCAGCTCGCATCGTACAGCCGGAAGTTCAGGCCAGGAAATAATTAATATGTCAGATGATGGCTTACGTTTCGACAACAAAGATATTATTGAAATACGTATCAGTAATATCAATACAAAATGCTGGTGCGAGTCCGGGTTGTGCGATCCAACCGCGAGTGATGATAAAGACGAACGGGCCGGGCGCCCACACAGTGTTAAACTGGGTGAAAACGATGCCGATGCATCAAATGATAATTGCAATCTGGTGCGGGTGAAAGATGACAATGCAGGCTGGCAGTCGAACGGCGATTATGTAATAAAGGCCAGAATTGAAAATGCGGGCTTACTTGTACGGGAGATTTATCAGGATTTTAAAATCAGGTATTGGTGCGAAAGCGACGATTGTACAAAATCATTGTGTGACAAGAACTTCAGATTGGTTTTTGGGAAATTTTAACGTAGAATTTCCCGGGCTTTGCTCCGGGAATTTC
The DNA here is from genome assembly GCA_047975435.1 of Draconibacterium sp. Taxonomy (GTDB): domain Bacteria; phylum Bacteroidota; class Bacteroidia; order Bacteroidales; family Prolixibacteraceae; genus Draconibacterium. The sequence continues at coordinate 29,733 of JBKEDN010000037.1, forward strand.
TTTTTTCGCTTTCCGGAAACAAGAGACTAAATACCACAGCCAAAGTAAAAGCCAATACATAACTTGCCAGCCTTTCAGAAATTCCGGTGACGTCAACGAGCCATGTTTTCCATACCACTGCAGAAACAGTTCCGGTAATGAGGCTGGCAAAAACACCGGCCCGTGATAATCTTTTCCAAAAAATAAGTAAAACGATTGCCGGGCCAAAAGAAGCCCCGATTCCGCTCCAGGCATACGAAACCAGTCCGTAAACCGTATCCTTCATGGTAACTGCTAAAAGAAAACCTACCAGACCAACTCCCAGTGTGAGTAGTTTGTTAAGATTGAGCATTCTTTTTTCGCTGATTTTCTTTTTGGTAACGTGCAGGTAAAAGTCTTCGGTCATCGATGACGAAACTACCATTAATTGTGAAGAGGCGGTTGACATCATAGCTGAAACGGCTCCCGACAGGAGGATACCTGCTAAAATCGGGTTCAGGAGGCTCATTACCATGATAGGCATTATTTTTTCTGCGTCGTTGGTAACCGATGCAGCAGCTTCACCCAGTAACCCGGCCTGTACCAGTTTGTAGCCAATGATTCCGATTAAAAATGCACCGGTATATGCTAGTAATGTCCAGGCGATCGCCAGCCACCGGCTTTGTTGTGTTTCTTTTTGGCTGCGCATGGCCATCATCCGGGTGAGGAGTTGCGGCTGGCCGGTGTAGCCAAATGCCCAGCTTAATCCGTTTAAAATAAGTAGTCCGCCTGTAGCCTGCTTTACTGTTCCGGCATTTAGCGGAATGGTATAACTGGCTTTGGTAATGGCATTTGCAATATCGATGTTGTTCGTTGCCGCAATTCCGAGCGCAACAATGGGGAGTACCACACAGGTAATTACCATTAAAACGGCCTGAAATGCATCGGTTGCAACGTAACCATTCGGCCAACCCCGTCTTGTTTTTGTAGACGGAGTGGTTTTCTTTCAAAGTTTCTTTAAAATGTTCGGAGAACTTTGAGCGGTTTAGGAGTGACTTTGGCTTAGGGGTTTG
>JBKEDN010000127.1:0-1864 GCA_047975435.1 Draconibacterium sp.
TCGTATGCAAAACTGGTCTATGTAAATTTTGAAGAGACACCTGCACTGCAAAATATTTTTGCGACAGACTTTGATATTGAGCGAATCATTACCATACTTCAAATTCAAGCCCAAACCACAATAACGGCAGACGATACCCTGATTGTTTTTGACGAAATACAGTCGGCCGAACGTGGTGTAACATCGCTAAAATATTTTTGTGAAAACGCTCCGCAATACCACATAATTGCAGCAGGCTCCCTGCTTGGTATGGGATTGCACAGCCAGGTTTCTTTTCCGGTTGGCAAGGTCGATTTTCTCGATTTGCGTCCGCTTTCATTTTATGAATTCCTGCTTTCATTGAATGAATCGGCACTGGTTGATGCACTAAAGGCAAAGAACTGGGGTGTGGTTTCCGTTTTTACTGAAAAATTAAAAGAATACCTGCGTTATTATTTTTACGTTGGTGGAATGCCCGAAGTTGTGTCGACTTTTGCTGAAACCCGCGACTGGCAGCTAACCCGAAGGATTCAAAACAGGATTCTCAATTCTTATGAAGGTGATTTTTCGAAACATGCACCCAATGAAGCTGTTCCCCGGATTCGAATGGTTTGGCAAAGTATCCCTTCGCAACTGGCAAAAGAAAATAAAAAATTTGTGTACGGGGTTTTAAGAGAAGGAGCCCGTGCCAAAGATTTTGAGTTGGCCATCCAATGGCTGGTCGATTGCGGCTTACTGTTAAAAAGCCACCGGGTATCAAAACCGGGCATTCCGCTGGCAGCTTATCAGGAAATTTCTGTATTCAAATTGTTCCTGCACGATGTCGGTTTACTTGGTGCTATGGCAGGACTGGATGTTAGGACAATTATTGAAGGAGATGAAATATTTACCGAGTTCAAAGGAGCACTTACCGAACAGTTTGTGATGCAGCAACTACGACTGAATAGCAAACGATATATCGGTTACTGGACTAACGACAAGAGTACTTCTGAAGTTGATTTTGTCATTCAGGAGGAAGGAAAAGTCATTCCGGTTGAAGTAAAATCGGGCGAAAACCTGAGGTCAAAGAGTTTTCGCTTGTTTTGTGAGAAATACAAACCTTCAAAAGCCATCCGTACATCCTTAACTGATTACAAGGAAGAGGAGTGGATGATAAATGTTCCATTGTATGCTATTGGAAAGGAGGGTTTGTAAACTCTGCACAAGAAAACTAATGGTTTATATTTTTGTGTGAAACAGTACTTGAAGTACAGTTGTACTCTAAAATATAAACCAAAATCAACATTTGATTCTCAAATTCAATTTATGTCTGTCTCCCGTACCTACGTTTCTTTTTCTTTCGTTTTTTGTGAAGTTGTTGCTGATTTTCAACGTATGATTCCGGTTCCGGCGAGAAAATTGAGAACAGGCTGCTGATGGCGGATTCAATATGCCCGGCCTGATTGTTGGCCAGTGAGAACGGTTCAGCCGGAGGCGTGAACGGTTCTTTTTCCCTTGCCTGCTTTGTGTGTTCCACGACTGACGGGGGCTCTCTAAACAGGCTATTGAATACATTGGCAGAAAACTCTTTGCCCAGCCAGGAGCCGTTCAGTACACAACGGTTTTGATGGTCGATAAAAGTTACCCCGGTAATCCGCCCGGTATCGTTTCGCCGGAGATACAAGTCAACATCTTTTTCTTTTAACTTTTGGCGCAGTTCCGATTCATTTTTGTTTTCTCGCATCATTCCGGCAATCAAAGGGCGTAACCGTTCGCGGTATCCCTTTCTATGTTGTAATCCAAATTTTGTTTTTAGTAATTTGCTAATTGTCAGCTATTTATAATTATTCAAAATAATACTTTCGGGCAATACAGAGCCAGCAGGTTTTCCTCTCCTGGTTAAATC
>JBKEDN010000273.1:0-35208 GCA_047975435.1 Draconibacterium sp.
CAAAAAACTGCCGGTAACTCGCGGGCCAGGGCAGGCATTATTACCACCGGGCATGGGAAAATTGAAACCCCTATTTTTATGCCCGTTGGCACTGCCGGGTCGGTAAAAGGCATACACACACGCGACTTAAGGGACGACATAAAAGCTGAGATTATACTTGGGAACACCTACCATTTGTACCTGCGCCCTGGGGTTGAGGTTATTGAAAAAGCAGGGGGCTTGCACAAATTTAACTGCTGGGACCGACCTATTCTTACCGACAGCGGAGGGTTTCAGGTTTTTTCGCTGGGCGACCTACGGAAACTGACTGAGGAAGGCGTACGTTTTCAATCGCACATTGATGGTTCGTACCACCAGTTTACGCCCGAAAATGTAATAGATATCCAGCGTTCCATAGGGGCTGATATTATGATGGCTTTTGACGAATGCACCCCTGGCAATGCCGGTTACGATTATGCAAAAAAATCGTTGGAACTTACACAGCGCTGGCTCGACCGCTGTTTTAAACAATTTAATAATACGGTGCCTGAATATGGGTATCACCAGTCGCTGTTCCCGATTGTGCAGGGGGCAACATATGCCGATTTACGCCAACAGGCTGTTGCCCATGTAAAAACATTTGGTGCCGACGGATACGCCATTGGCGGCCTGTCGGTTGGCGAAACCGAAGAGCAAATGTACGAAATGACCGAAGTGGTAACTGCCGATCTCCCGCAAGACAAACCCCGTTATTTGATGGGGGTTGGCACACCAGTAAATATATTGGAAGGCATTCACCGCGGAATTGATATGTTCGACTGTGTTATGCCTACCCGGAACGGACGAAACGGGATGCTGTTTACCAGCGAAGGCATCATTAATATTCGTAATAAAAAATGGGAAAACGACCATTCTCCTATTGATGAAAACGGAACTTCGTTTGTTGACCAGTATTCAAAAGCATATCTTCGCCATCTGATTGTTTCAAAAGAAATGCTGGGAGCACAAATTGCCAGTCAGCACAACCTGGCATTTTACCTTTGGCTGGTAAAAACTGCGCGCGAAAAAATAATTAGCGGAGACTTTGTGAATTGGAAAAACGAAATGGTAGTTAAACTCAAACACCGACTGTAGTAAGAATGAAACGAGCATGTTAAAATCTTTCACACATTGGCGAATGACTATAACCATGCGAGTTCTCCCGAGGACTCGGGATTACCATAAAGAATAAGTAATTATAGACAGATGAAATGGTATAAAACAATCGATTTTTATATTACCCGGAAATACCTGGGTACGTTTTTTTATGCTATTGCACTAATACTCAGCATTGCCATTGTTTTTGACATTTCTGAAAACCTGGATGAGTTTCTGTCAAAGGACATTCCCACAAAAGATATTATAGTTGACTATTACTTTAATTTTATCCCCTATTTTGCCAACCTTTTCAGTCCGCTTTTCACCTTTATTGCGGTAATTTATTTTACCTCAAAAATGGCGTACAATACCGAAATAATTGCCATTCTGAGCAGTGGAGTTTCCTTTTCGCGTTTTATGCGCCCTTATCTGGTTTCAGCATTAATTATTGGATTGCTGTCATTCTTCCTCGGAAACTTTATTATTCCACCGGCCAATAAAACCATGATTAATTTCCGGGAAAAATATATCAAGCAGAGCAAAATAACTTCTGAAAATAACATTCACCGCCAAATAGAACCGGGTGTTTATATTTACATGAAGAGCTTTACCAACAATACCGGCAGGCCATTTACCATGGAACGTTTTGAAGACGGCAAACTAAAGGAGAAATTAACAGCACGCTATATTCGATGGGACGAAGAAATGGAAAAATGGGTCATCAACAATTACTGGAAAAGGGTAATTTATGACGACCATGAAGAGCTCACCAAAGGCTACCAGATTGATACTACTTTAAGTATGACCCCACAGGATTTTCGGGTAATGAAAAATGAAATGGAGACCTACACCACTCCTGATCTTTTACGTGAAATCAGCCTTATGAAAATGCGTGGAATTAATCATATAGAGTGGGAGCTGGAAAAACACAAACGAATTGCCAACCCGTTTTCTACTTTTATCCTTACCGTTATCGGGATGAGTTTAGCATCGCGCAAAATAAAAGGAGGCCTGGGATTACACCTTGGCCTGGGATTGATGCTGGCTTTCTCTTACATTCTTTTTATGCAAATTTCAACAGTATTTGCCATTAGCGGCAGTACTCCGCCTTTTGTAGCCGTTTGGATTCCGAACCTTTGTTATGCAGTAATTGCATTCTTTGTTTATCGCTGGGCTGCAAAATAGCTTATTTCAGTTGCCGGGAATAGGTCACAAACAGGCAAACGGAATAACTTTTCAAACAAAAAATACCATAATTCGAACAAATCGAACCCCACCTGTCAATTTTACGTAGTACATAATTGTATTTCCAAATGGCAATAAAAAAAAATTATAATTTTGCCTTCGCTTAATAAAAAATACCCAGAATCTTAGGGTGAATTTATAACTTAAAAAAAACTTTATGTCACTAAGAAGCAACGTACTTGATCTTCGCAAAAGAAAGAGAGAAGTACAAAAAGGTGGTGGAGATAAAGCCATTGAGAAACAAGCTGCAATGGGGAAACTAACTGCACGGGAACGCATCCTCGCACTGCTTGACAAAAACTCATTTCACGAATACGATTTATTTGTTGAACACGCAGCCAAAGATTTTGGTATGGAAGGTAAAACCTTGCATGGCGACGGTGTTATCATCGGAACAGGTACTATTTACAATAAACCGGTATGTATTTTTGCTCAGGACTTCACCGTTGCCGGTGGATCGTTGGGTCTGATGCACGCCCGTAAAATTACCAAAATCATGGATCATGCGCTGAAAATGCGGGTTCCGCTGATTGGTATTAACGACTCGGGGGGCGCCCGTATTCAGGAAGGTGTGAACTCGCTTGCCGGTTATGGAGAAATCTTTTTCCGCAACACGCTGGCATCGGGCGTAATTCCGCAGATTTCGGTAATACTTGGCCCTTGTGCCGGTGGCGCTGTTTATTCTCCTGCTCTTACCGACTTTGTTTTTGTGGTAGAAAATATCTCAAAAATGTTTATTACCGGCCCTTCGGTAATTAAATCGGTATTGGGCGAAGAAATCTCGATGGAAGAACTGGGAGGTGCAAAAGTCCACGCAGAAATTACCGGGAACGCACATTTCTATGCTGAAACAGAATTGGAATGCTTCGAGCAAATCAAAACACTGATCAGCTATATTCCGAGAAGCAACCTGAAAAAAGCACTTCCACACAAACCAAAAGCGCCGTTAAAAGGGAAAAGTGTTGACGATATTGTTCCTGGAGATCCAAGAATTCCTTACGATATGCGCGAACTGATCAAAAGCGTAACCGACGGTTCTGAATTCTTTGAAATTATGGAAGGGTTTGCGCCCAACATTATCATCGGTTTTGGAAGAATGGACGGCGAAACAGTAGGTTTTGTTGCCAACCAGCCAATGGTTTTGGCCGGGGTACTTGATTGCGACAGCTCGGATAAAGCAGCGCGTTTTATTCGCTACTGCGATGCGTTTAATATCCCGATTGTTACCATGGAAGACCTGCCCGGATATTTGCCGGGTGTAGATCAGGAACATGCCGGGGTAATCCGCCACGGAGCAAAAATTCTTTACGCATACAGCGAAGCAACTGTTCCAAAAATTACCGTAATTATACGCAAAGCTTATGGTGGTGGCTATATTGCAATGAACTCGCGTCACTTGCGTGCTGATTTCGTATTTGCATGGCCATCAGCAGAAATTGCCGTAATGGGGCCTGAAGGTGCTGCCAACATCGTATTCCGAAAAGAAATTTCAGAAGCTGAAAATCCGGAAGAAATGCGTCAGCAAAAAATTCAGGAATACAAAGAGAAATTTGCCAACCCGTATGTAGCAGCTGCACAAGGGTATATTGATGAAGTAATAGAACCGGGAGAAACCCGTTCACGTATTTTACATGCATTGCAGGTTTCTGAAAATAAAACGGCATCAATGCCTGGCAAAAAACATGGAATTCCACCGTTTTAATCGTTAAAATTCTATCAAATGAAAGATCAAAAAGAGTTTAAAACACTGGTTGTTCAAGGGGCGGTATATAAAACTACCTACACTCAAAAATTTGAGAACAGGGTAAATTATGAAACACCAAACGATAATTTAATTTACTCGTTTATCCCGGGTACCATTGTGGATATTTTCGTAAAACCAAAACAAAAGGTGAAAGAAGGCGAAACGCTTTTGCTTCTGGAAGCCATGAAAATGGAAAATCAGGTGCGTATGCCTTTCGACGGAACAATTGTGAAAATCCATATAAAGAAAGATGAGATCATCCCGAAACGTCATTTGATGTTGGAGATAAAAAAAGCATAACAATACATGCAATTACAAAAAAGCCGCAGAAGTAATCCTTTTGCGGTTTTTTTATAAATAATATTTAGTTTCGCTGTATTGAAATATGAATATTAAAAAACTTTTACTCGCCGCTCTTTTCGCCTTCAGTGTTCTGTTGATTTATGCACAGGACACTGCCAATCCGTGTCGCCGGTCAACCGAAGGAAAGGAATTCTGGTTTGGCTTTATGGAAGGCCGAAATTACCACAACGGGCATTACGTAGAAGTTACCGTTACGGCACGGGAACAGACAAGCGTTACCCTGACTGTGGGCGAAGATGCAAGTGGCTCCAATGTATATTCCTATAATTTTACGGTAGCGGCCAACAGTTCGGTTCAGGTACAACTCCCCTGGAATATTGCAGAAACAACCGGATCAGAAGAAACTCAGAGAAAAGGAATCCATTTGGTTTCTGAAAAACCGGTAAATGTATATGCACTCAGCTGGGACCAGAATTCCTCCGATGTAGCGGTTATTTATCCGGTTGAATCTTTGGGGAAAGAATATTATGCCATGTGTTACGATCCGGACATCGACCAAAATAATCCGACAGAAGGCAATGGCCGTAACAGTGAATTTTTGATTGTAGCCTCGGAAGATTCAACCTTAGTAGAAATAACCCCCTCAAAAATTACCGATAAACTCAGGCCAAAAGATTCAACCTTTACAATAACATTAAACAAGGGCGAGGTATATCAGGTACAATCAGAAAATGCGGTAAATACCGGGTTCCAGGGGCAGGGAGACCTAAGCGGCAGCTATATAAAAACCGGCAAACCGGTTGCTTTTTTTTCCGGTTCTTTGGCTACCCGTGTTCCTTCAGGGCTGTGTTGCTGGGATCACCTGTACGAACAGATTCCGCCAATACAGGCCTGGGGACGCGAATATTATGCCGTTCCGCTAAAATCAAGAGAGCAGGACCGTTACCGCATAATGGCTGCTTACGATAATACAACAGTTTATGTAAGCGGACTTGCTCCCTTCACTCTAAACAAAGGTGAATTCAAAGAACTTGTTTTCTACTATAACGAGCCTAAAAAAATTTACGGAGATCAGCCGATAATGGTCGCCCAGTTCAGCCAGTCGCGGGATGTTGACAGAAATTATACCGGCGGCAACGGCGACCCTTTTATGATTATTCTGAGCTCAACCACACAATCGAAAAATGACGTTACGTTTGTGGCATACAATTCAGATCAGATTGCAAAATACTATGTAAACATTGTCACCCTCACTGAAGAGGTGAACAACATCCGTTTTGACGGGAGTTCGATAGCTGGTGAGTTTCAACCCTTTTCGGAAGGTGATTATTCGTTTGCCCAAAAAGAAATTTCGCCCGGGAACCATCAGATTACCAACACAAACAAAGACCGGGGTTTTTTAGCTTATGTTTACGGTTATGGCGGTGTAGAATCGTATGGTTACGGTGTTGGTTTTAATCTCGACCTGGTGCTTGACTTAGGAAAAAGCATCAATTTTAATGGCGATACACTGCTGCTTTGCAACGGCGATTCAATAGCCCTGGATGCCGGCCCGTATTTCGATACTTACGAATGGAAGACCGGCGAACTAACACAACGACTAACGGTTACAGAGGGCGGTAACTATCACGTTAAAACAACAACCATTGACGGTTGCGAGCTGGAAGATTCTATTTTTGTTTATGTAAGTGCCCCGGATGTAGATCTGAAAATTGATTCAGCAGAAGAATGCGCCCCCTACTCCGTTGAACTGGATGCTACGCCTGATTTTCAGAAATACCTCTGGAAAAATGAAACCAACGATACTTTGGCGACCACCCAAACAATTGTTGCCGATAAAACCGGGACATATCTTTTAACAGTGTGGGACAAATTCAGTTGCACCGACAAAGACACTTTTAGTTTGGTTGTTTTTCCGGTACCCGATATTGAAATAAAAGGGGAACACCTGTTTTGCAATACAAAAGAATGTGAACTAAGTGCTGACATTTCGGGTACATCCGATAACGTATGGAACATCAACAATAATTTCACCTGGAGTTCGAATGATCCGGGAATAAAAATCAACAATACAAGCCATCAAAAAGCAAGTATTGAAGCAAGCAATTGGGGTGAGTACCAAATTTATTATGAATTAACAACCATCGACGGCTGCACAACAAACGATACTTTTGAAATCGGTTTTTATCCCACTCCTACGGCAGAGTTTATTATTGACGATGACCCCAACGTGAAATGTAAAGGATATTCAAAAGATGTAAAATACACCGGAAACGCAACAGAAAATGCAAACTATTACTGGAACTATGGAGGCGCCAAACTACTCGACTCGCTCAACTGGGATCATTTTATCGTTTCAGTGGGGGCATACAACACAAATCCATACCTTACTCTTTTTGTGGAAGAAAATGGCTGCTGGAGCGACACCACCTCTTCCCTGCTTGGTGCAAACCCCAATTTTATTTTGGAAACTGAAAAATCACGCGGTTGCGATTCTATTAGCGTTTCTTTTAAAGGCGAACTAAAAGTAGAAGATGCTTTAAGTTTTGAGTGGGATTTTGGTGACGACTCGCCGATTAGTAACGAACAGGCAGTTACACACTTGTACCAAAATCCGGGATTTTACGATGTCAGCCTTTTAATTACCAATACTTTATCCGGTTGTCAAATCGGATTCCAGATCGACAGTATGATCAAGGTTTTTCCCACTCCCACGGCAGAAATAATCGCAGACTCAACAATCTGTTATCCCGATTCTACCCAAATAATTTATGCCAACAGCATCGACTCGTCCCTCTGCTTTTGGAGCTTTGACGGCGCACATCAATCGGGCCCGGGAAATGATACCATTACCGTAATTTTGGATGAACCATTCGGAAAAGCAATTCTGAGCGTGAATGAATACGGATGTTTGAGCCAACCCGTCGAAGCCTGGCTGAAAAGAAAACCGGATTTTGATATTTCAACCATCGACAATGAAGGATGCCAGCCATACACAACTGAAATCACAGCAATTTCGCAAGATAATTTTGTTGATTTTACATGGCTTACCGATACATTCCCTCATCCTGTCGGGAATTCGCTGCTTTACTATTTTCCCGATTCCGGGCAGTTTGATGTTTCTGTAACAGCTTTCTCGAAGGAAACAGGCTGTTTGGATACACTGATAAAAACCGGCTGGATTGGGGTTCACCCAAAACCCAATGCAGAGTTTGAAGTAGATTATCCGGTAGCTTTGTTAGAAAACTCGACCATAACATTCTCCAATCATTCTGAAAATGCCGATTTTTATAACTGGGATTTTGGCGACGAAATATATTCAGTAGAAGAAAATCCGGTACATACTTATACAAATCTGGGAGAATTTATCGCTCAACTTATTACCGAATCAAAGTTTGGATGTAAAGACACAAGCGACACCATCATCCGGATTCTGCCGTTTACGGTGTTTACGCCAAACGCTTTCAGGCCCGACAGTGAAATTCCGGAAAACCGCACGTTTATGCCGGTTGGGCTTGGCGCCGACGAAAACCATTTCAATTTAAAGATTTTTGACCGCTGGGGACAACTGGTGTTTGAATCCCGTTCAGTAAATACGCCCTGGGACGGAAGCCATCGGAAGGGAGGTGATGCACCCATGGGGAATTATATTTGGATATCGCAATACAAAGATATCCAGGGATTTGATCACGAACAAAAAGGCCAGGTATTGTTGATCCGCTAAGCTTCAATCTTCCCCAAATTCATCGAAGTACTGCTCATAAAATGGCAACCGGGTTTTTCCTTTGTTTTTATGCAAAAGAAAAACCATTGAAACTTCGCTTGTACCACCGGTATTTCCGGCTAACCCCGATACCGTAAAATCGTAACTGTAAGTAAACTGCCACTGGCTCCGCACAAAACCTACCAGAAAAATAACCGCATCGTAACGTAAGCCAAAATTTTGCCGAAACCAGGTGCCCAGTGCAATCCCTCTTTTTGCAGCAAATAATCCGTAATTAAATTGCTGAAATTTACCTTGAGACTGGACAATTACCTGTGGTGAAATATCAAATTTCTTACGCAGGTGGCCGTGTAAATAAACCGGTAACCTGGCGCCAAAATGAGCGGTAAACTTCCGGGGCAGCTTAGAACCTGAAAGTTCGCCCGAAGAATAGCTTTGATATGGCTCCGACAAATGGCTGACTGAAATACCGGCAAAGTAGCGTTCGCTAAAAACCAGTGCACCGGTTCCAAAATCCCAGTAGGTATAATTTGGGTCGGTTAAATATGCCAATTCACCTGAAACTCCGTGGTTCCCGCTTACAATATCAACATTATCAGCAAATACCAGCTCACCCACCCGTAACGAATTTTGGTTAAACCCCGCCTGAATTCCGAGGTTCATCATAAAGTCTTTGTTTAAACGTACCGAAACAGAATAGGCGCCATTGATTTGATAAGCATTCATCGCACCTCCGGCTTGCACATCATTCATAAAGTAAAATCCAAGGCCTCCCCTCAGTTTTGGAACGGGCGCATCAAAAGAAGCCGAATAAGTTGTAAACGCATTGTCAAAACCCTGCCACTGGTCGCGGTATTGTAAAGCTATTTTGGGCACTCCCATCGTTCCGGCAAATGCAGGGTTCAGATAAACAGGATTTGCATAAAACTGCGAAAATGACACATCTTGCGCTACCAACGGAAACACAGAAATTACAAAAACGCAAAGTACGATGATGAATTTAACCCTTAACACTATCTTGATTTGCTTTAGCGCAATAAAGATATATTTTTAATGATCCACTGTTTCGAAAAAAGCAAAAACAAAAAAAGGTTGCCAAAAATTGACAACCCCTAAAATTCAAATAAAACTAATCGCGCTCTTTATTTATATCTTCCAATATATGATGTTAACCATCCAGTTTTCAAGCTTTAATTGCTCTTCATGTTCAATCGGCCCTTTTGTGCTGGTCCCCCATGCGGTTTCATCCGTCATCCAGTTTTCCATCTCAAGTGCCGTTTCGGCCTCGGCTGCAAACGTGGTTGCTGTGTTTACATTCCACACACTTTCGTCTGTCATCCAGTTTTCGATTGTTAATGAGCTCTCAACAATTGCTTCATGGCCCGAGGCTTTCGTCTTGTTTTCATTGGCATTGGCATTTCCTGCAAAAAGTATTACAGTAAAAATGGCCAGTGCTACAAAGTGATTCATTCTAATTTTCATGTCTCTTGTTCTAAAATTGTTTTCTTTCTGTTGTTTTCTTGTTGCCTTCGTTAAGGTCTTTTATTGTTTCTGTCTTCTGTTTAATAGACTCCTTATGCGCACAAAGGTTACACTACGTTTTGTTAAAAAGAATAAAAAAAATGTTAATGAAATCCTAAGGTCGGTAAATAGCCAATACTATCGGTAAGTAAAAATACCTTGAGGTGTGAATTTATCCAAATCTGTCGGTAAATGGCGAAAAATACCGTAAACAGCCGACCCGCTTCCCGACATAGAAGCATACAAAGCGCCGTTGCCGTACAACAGGTTTTTAAGCGATTCGACTTGCGGATAGTGCGGAAAAACAGATTTTTCAAAATCATTTTTAATGAATGTCCTCCACTCTTCAATAGGGAGACCGGCAAGATCCCGAAGATCAAAATCCGATTTTTGAGGAACAATATTCCGGTAAGCATCGGCAGTGCCAACGGAAAATTCCGGTTTCAGAATCACAATTTCGTAGGCCGAAAGATCAAGATCAAGCGGTTCAAACTGATCTCCTATGCCATGAGCAAAAACAGGCTTGTTGCGAATAAAAAACGGGCAATCGGCGCCCAGCTTTGCGGCATATTTCTCCAGTTGGTCATCATTCAAACCCAAAGAAAAATATTCATTCAGCATTTTTAAGGTAAAGGCCGCATCCGCCGAACCTCCGCCCAACCCGGCACCAAACGGTATTATTTTATGAAGATGCAAATGCACCGGCGGCAAATCGAATTTCTGTTGAAGTAAATGATAAGCTTTAAAGACCAGATTATTCTCCGGCATCCCGTCAATTGGCAATCCTGATGCCGAAAACCGGGGTTTATCAGATTCAACCACTTCCAGTGCATCGGTCAGTTTTACAGGATAAAATACCGTTTCCAGGTTATGATAACCATCGGCACGTTTTGAAACAACGTTCAACCCTATGTTTATTTTAGCATTCGGAAACGATATCATGGCACAAAAATAAAAAAGCCACCTGATATTCGCAGATGGCTTTCGAAATATTTATGAAGCCCGTTTTATTCTTTTGTGAATGCTTCGTACTCTTCGGGCGAGCCACAGGTACAAATCAGGTTTCTGTCGCCCCAGGCATTGTCAACCCGGCCTACCGGAACCCAGTATTTGTTTTCGCGTATCCACTCAAGCGGATAAGCGGCTTTTTCGCGCTGATAAGCATGCGACCATTCGTTGGCACAAATACTTTCGGCGGTATGTGGTGCATTTTTCAGCACGTTATCCTCTTTATCTACTACTCCTGTCTCCACTTCTTTTACTTCTTCAAAAATTGAATTCAGGGCACTGATAAAGCGGTCCAATTCGGCTTTCGATTCGCTCTCGGTTGGTTCAATCATTAAAGTTCCGTGAACCGGAAACGAAAGTGTTGGAGCATGAAAACCATAATCCATCAAACGTTTGGCAATATCTTCTTCCGTAATTCCTGAAGAAGCTTTCAAATGCCTGCATTCCAGAATCAGCTCGTGCGCCACTCTTCCATTCTCTCCGGTGTATAAAATACCGTAATTATCTTTTAATGCTTCGGCAATGTAGTTGGCATTCAGAATGGCCACTTTTGTAGCTTCCGTTAAACCTTCTGCCCCCATCATTTTGATGTAACCATATGTAATGGGCAACACCGAAGCGCTCCCCCAGGGGGCAGCTGAAACTGCGGTTATACCAACATGGCCGTTATTTATAACCGGATGCGAAGGCAAAAAGTCAACCAGATGGCTGGCAACACCAATCGGGCCAACACCGGGGCCCCCGCCGCCATGCGGAATTGCAAATGTTTTGTGCAGGTTCAGGTGACAAACATCGGCGCCAATCATTCTCGGATTGGTTAAACCAACTTGTGCATTCATATTGGCACCGTCCATGTAAACCTGCCCGCCGTTATCGTGGATTACTTCACACATTTCAATAATGGAAGCTTCAAACACACCGTGTGTGGAAGGATACGTTACCATGAAAGCAGAAAGCCGGTCGCGGTGTAGTTCTGCTTTGGCGCGCAAGTCGGCCATGTCCACATTACCGCGGTCATCGCAGGCAACTACAACCACTTTTGTTCCGGCCATTACTGCACTGGCCGGGTTTGTTCCGTGTGCCGAAGCCGGAATTAATACTACATCCCGCTGATCATCTCCCCTGCTTTTATGGTATTCCTGAATCACCATTAATCCGGCATATTCACCGGCGGCGCCTGAATTGGGCATCAGGCTTACATCAGCCATACCGGTAATTTCAGCTAAATCGCGGCGCAGTTCTTCCATCATTTCCTGGTAACCACGAGCCTGGTTTTTAGGAATAAAAGGATGAAGCCCCGTAAATTCAATCCAGCTTAAAGGCAACATTTCGGTAGCTGCGTTCAGTTTCATTGTACACGACCCGAGTGAAATCATCGATTGTGTGAGTGAAATATCCTTGTGTGCCAAACGCTGAATATAGCGTAGCATTTCGGTTTCCGAACGGTATTTATTGAAAACATCTTCGGTTAGAAAAGTACTGGTACGGGCAAATTTCCCTTCAACAACAAAATCTTCGGGATATTCCATTGCCACCTGAAATTTCTTATTGGCAGCTTTTGCAAAAACTTCAATAATCCAGGCAATATCCTGCGGGTTGGTGGTTTCATCGATGCTAATGCCCACTTCTCCGTTTTCGAAATAACGGAAGTTCATCTCCAGTTCTACCGACAACCACTCTACATCCTCCCGTTTTACATGTTTGGGAAGTTCAATCCGAATGGTATCAAAAAAATCTTTATTGAGTTGTTTGTACCCCAGCTTTTCAATTTCAAGTGCCAGGAATGCAGCAATATTATGAATTCGCTGTGCGATTGTAACAATTCCTTCCGGTCCGTGATACACACCAAAAAAGCCTGCCATAATAGCCAGAAGTGCCTGGGCGGTACAAATATTGGAAGTAGCTTTCTCGCGTTTTATATGTTGCTCACGGGTTTGAAGCGCCATTCGTAAAGCCCTTTTTCCGTGCCGGTCTTTTGTTACACCAATAATTCGCCCCGGCAAATGTCTTTTGTATTCTTCGCGTGCAGCGAAAAATGCAGCGTGCGGGCCACCATATCCCATCGGAACACCAAAGCGCTGGGTGTTACCAAATACAATGTCAGCGCCCCATTCTCCCGGAGGTGTTAAAATAGCCAGCGAAAGTAAATCAGCAGCTACCGCTACTTTTATATCTTTCTCGTGTGCTTTTTCAACCAATTCGGTATAGTCGGTAATTTCGCCGTCGGAGTTAGGATACTGTACGATTACTCCGAAAACATTTTCATCCAGTTCAAAACGGTCTCTGGGCTGAATTTTTAATTCAAACCCAAGTGGGAGTGCCCTGGTTTTCAGAACATCGTGCGTTTGTGGCCACATTTTGTCATCAACCAGCACCGTATTTACATTCGCTTTAACCATTTGCCGCGAACGAACATTAGCCATCATAATCATTGCTTCGGCTGCGGCAGTGGCCTCATCAAGCAACGAAGCGTTGGCAATTTTCATCCCCGTAAGACTGCTTACCATTGTCTGGAAATTAAGCAAGGCTTCCAGACGCCCCTGCGAAATTTCGGCCTGATAGGGCGTATAAGAAGTGTACCATGCCGGGTTTTCCAACACATTTCGTAAAACTACCGCCGGAGTGATGGTATCGTAGTATCCCATTCCGATGTAGGTGTTGAATACTTTGTTTTTCGATGCCAGTTCCAGAATCCTTCTGAAATATTTCCGTTCCGACAAACCTTCGTTTAATTTTAGGGGTTGTTGCAACCTGATATTGGAAGGAATGGTTTGTTCCAGCAATTCTTCCATGGAGGATACTCCAATTGCTTCCAGCATTTCTGCTATTTCGTGGTTCCGCGGTCCGATGTGGCGGCTAACGAATCGATCCTGAGACATTTGTAGAATGAATTAATTTATTTGATTGAAATTTTTTGCAATATTAATCAGAGTCGCGCATTCAAAAAATGATTTTAAACCACTAACTCATAAAAAGACTTTTTTGTCTAAGTTAAAAATGGATTTGATCTTTTTTCGTTGCCTATTGTTGTTTCGGGCCCGTGACCCGAATACACTTTTGTTTCGCCGGGCAGTGTCAACAACTTTGTTTTTATACCCGAAATCAGGGTATCATAATCTCCTCCCGGAAGGTCAGTACGGCCAATGCTACCGTAAAAAAGTACGTCGCCGGCAATCAAAATCTGCTCTTTTTCTGAATAAAAAACCACATGGCCCGGTGCATGCCCAGGAACATGAATAATTTTAAGTTCGCTATTTCCAAACGTGACACTTTCACCTTCTTCAAAGAAATAATCGGGCCCGGCTACCTGTTCCATTGTCATTCCAAAAGTTTGAGCCTGTACCGAAGCACGTTCTACCAAAAACAAATCATCGCGGTGTGCATAAAAAGGCACTCTGTATTCATTTCGGACAAACTCAACCCCCATAATGTGATCGAAATGACAATGTGTATTGGCAATTTTTACGGGTTTTAGCTTATTGGCGGCAATGTAATCTTTTACTTCGTCGTGTTCTTCGGGGTAATAAAATCCGGGATCAACAAAAATACATTCCCCGGTTTCATCCGATAAAATGTAGGTGTTTTCAGCCAGGGGGTTCACTACAAATTTTTGAATTTTTATCATGTCAGAAATTAACGGTTCCTTTTAACATGGGCACAAACAAAAAGCGACCATGTTTTTCAATTTTAAACTCAGTTTCGTCTTTGCGAGTAACAACATACATTTCCTGCTTATTGTTGTCGCCCACCGGAATTACCATTTTACCTCCTACTTTCAGCTGGTTTTTCAGGTCAGCCGGAACTGAGGGTGCGCCGGCCGTAACAATAATCCGGTCGAAAGGTGCAAATGCCGGTAAGCCCTTAAAACCATCGCCAAAAAAGCAGGCCGGGGAATAACCGATTGCAGGCAGAAAACGATGTACTTTATTATACAGTTCCTTCTGCCGTTCGATGGTAAAAACCTTGGCTCCCATGGCACACAAAACCGCTGCCTGGTAACCCGAACCAGTGCCTACCTCCAGCACTTTTTGATTTCGCTGAACATCCAAAAGCTGGGTTTGAAAAGCCACAGTGTAGGGCTGCGAAATGGTTTGCCCGGCTCCAATAGGGAATGCCTGGTCTTTGTATGCAAAATTAATGAAACCACTGTCCATAAAAAGGTGGCGCGGAACATCTCCCACGGCAGCCAAAACATTTTCGTTTCGTATCCCTTTTATTTTTAGTCCGTCAACCAGTTTTTTTCGCAGTCCCCGGTGACGAGGCGTATCATTTTGCTCCATCTATGAAATTAAACTACAAAATTAATCGAATTGCCCTTGTTAAACGAGGCTCATTATTCTTCAATATTAACATTTAACGTTAATAAATTAGATACCACATATCAAAATTATATGTTACTGACGTTTACCTTTGTTGAAACCTTTAAATATCCGGGAAAATGATGAATGTTGGGTTAATCGGGAAAACAGCTGTTTTGGAACCGCACGCACTGAAATTAAGAGAAAATGCTGCGGTAAATATTATCGGGAAAGCATCGGTAGGAAGTAATACACAGCTAAACAGCTTTCATTATTCGGTGCCCGAATTTAACCGGGTGGAACTGGTGGAAAGAGCAGATATTATTTTGATGGACAATTCAACGCCCAATGCGTACAAACTAATGCAGGAAATGATCAGAAAGTCGAAACATATTTTCTGTACCGAGCATCCGGCACTTACCATCGAAGAATGTACCGAGCTGAACAAGCTAGCCAACGAATCGGGATCTGTTGTGCAAATTACCAATCCTTATTATTTCACACCTGCCATTCAGTGGCTGAATAACAATGTGCTCACGCCTGCGTTTATCGAATACTCCAACTTTGAGGCCGGCAGCACAGCCAATAATTCGTTGTATGCCATGTTGCTGATGTTATTGGGAATTACCGGAATCAGCCCGAAAAAGATCGGTGCGGCAACTTTCCCGGGTTTTAACAACTCCAGTTTCTCCAATGTGCGGCTCGAATTTAACGATGCTTCAGTAATTAGCCTCAACTACGGGAAACTGGAATCGCTGAACGATTTTAAAATCCGGATTTATGCCGACAACCAATTTGTGACCTTTAACTTTACGCAGGGAACATTTTTATGCAACAATAAACCGGTGAATCTTGAGAACTATTCTGACGTTAACGAGTTTGACCACTTTATACAAACCATCGAAAAAAGCGCAAAAAAGAACAGCTGCCTCGAAGACTACCTGATTGCCATGCACGTGGTACAAAAGATCAACCGCAAATTGATGCAATTTTCCCCCCTTTAAATCGGTGCAAAACCATACTTTTGCGGCAATAAAAATTCAGGTCATCCGTTTTACTGCTGAATTGCAAACGAACGGGACCAGACTTAATCAAAACAAATGAATAAAAAGTGGCAGGTTGTTAAATACCTTACTTTTGATTTTTTTGCAGCAGCCCTCTCCTGGACCATATTTTTTATTTTCAGGAAAGAAATTATAGAGCCTAAATATTTTGGAGGCTGGAATGTTCCTTTTGAATTTACCCGCCAGTTTTTTTTCGCACTCCTTATTATTCCCACATTCTGGATCCTGTTTTATTACATCACGGGTTTTTATAAAAATATTTTTCGGCGTTCGAGGTTGCTCGAACTCGGACAAACTTTTGCAACATCGGTAGTGGGGGTTATTGTACTTTTCTTTGCTTTTGTTCTCGACGACTGGATTGAATCGTACAAAAACTATTATCAATCGTTACTGGTACTTTTTAGTGCACATTTTTTACTTACCTACTTTTTCCGTCTGGTATTAACCACACGGACCATCCATAAAATTCACCGGCGAAAAATCGGGTTTAACACCCTCATTATCGGCAGTAACGAAAAAGCCGTAAAACTTTTTCAGGAAATGAACAGCCAGCTTCGTCCGGCCGGAAATAAATTTGTTGGCTATGTGGCAATAAATGACAGCAAAGAAGATGCTCTTAAAAATTATTTGCCCAAGCTTGGTAACATCGAAGAAATCCTGAACATTATAGTTGCCAGTAACATCGAAGAGGTAATTCTGGCATTTGAGCCGCATGAAGAAACAAAAGCCAGCGAAATTCTTACCGTGATAGAAAACCGGCAGGTAACCATTTGGGGCATTCCTGATTTGTATGACTTCCTCTCGGGAACTGTTAAAATAAATACGATTTACAGTAGCCCACTTATAAAAATAAGCAACGGTTTAATGCCTGCCTGGCAAGAAAATACCAAACGATTGCTCGACGTACTTTTTTCTCTGATTGCCATGATCTTGTTTTTCCCGGTGTTTGTTGTACTGGCAATTATTATAAAAAGCACCTCACATGGCCCGGTATTTTACCGGCAGGAACGGATCGGCAGATTTGGGAAACCATTTCACATTTATAAACTGCGCAGCATGGTTCACAATGCAGAAAAAGGCAAACCGGCACTTTCTACGGAAGATGATGGAAGGATTACTCCGATTGGCCGCTTTCTGCGAAAAACCCACCTTGATGAAATTCCGCAGTTTTACAATGTTTTAATTGGTGAAATGTCGCTGGTTGGGCCACGCCCCGAACGGGAATACTACATCAAACAAATTGTTGAAAAAGCACCGTATTACACACACCTGCACAAACTGCGGCCGGGCATCACCTCGTGGGGCCAGGTAAAATACGGCTATGCTTCCAACGTCAATGAAATGCTAGAACGGCTTCCCTACGACATGATGTACCTGAAAAACATTTCGCTTTACATCGATTTTAAAATACTGATATATACGGTTATGGTTAGTGTTAAAGGAAATGGAAAGTGAGATATTGACTTAGTCTTTTTAGCGATTTTCACTAGTAAGTATTGATCGGAATTTCATATTTTGCAGTTTGGCAATCACCTTTTACAATATAGAGAGAATCAAAAATTTATAATGTTTTAGTAATTACAATTTCTTCAAATGCCTGACTGTAAATATTATCAAATTGAATAAGTTCATTGTGTTTCCCATGGTGAGAAATCATACCATTTTCAATAGTATAGACATAATCTGTATGGCGTGCAACTTGAACCCGATGTGTTACAAAGACAATTGTCATGTCCTTTTTTAGTCTATGCAACAAGTCAAGTACAAAATGCTCTGTTCTTCGATCCATTGCTGCAGTAGCCTCATCAAGTAACAAAACTTTTGGTTTTTGATATAAAGCCCTGGCAAGTGCAATTAACTGTTGTTGGCCACCAGAAAGATTTGTACTATTTTCATTGATTACAGTTGCATAACCCTGCTGAAATTCCATGATAAACTTATGAAAACCATATTTCTCGCAAAACAGAGCAACATCTCCAGCAACTTCTTTTACATTTTCGAAGCATATATTCTCAAATATTGTCCCATTAAATAGTTTTATATTTTGCGAAACAGAAGCAACTAATTCTCTCCATCTGAGATGATCAATTCTATTCCAATCTTCACCATTTACCATTATATTCCCTGACTCAAAAGAATAAAATCGTTGCAAAACAGAAAGCAATGTGCTTTTCCCACATCCAATTTCTCCAAAAAGGGTTACAATCTGACCTCGATTTATTACAAAATTGATTTCCTTTAATAACAATCTTTTTCCTGGAAAACGAAAACTTAAATCTTTGACAAATATAGTTTCCACTTTATTTGAATACTCTGAATCACTTTCGGCTAATTCATTATAATTGTATTCAGGTTCGTCTGATACAAACTCGTACATTCTGTCAAATGCAACTCTTGCTTCTTGAAAGCTAATATTTGACATTGCAATACTTATTACTGAACTAATCATTCCTCCTGCTAAGGTCATGATCGCCATCATTTGTCCCAACATTAATGATCCTACGAAGACAAGGTATGAAGCCCAGCCTATTATCAGAATGAAAATTAGAGTGTAACAAATTTGGGTAAGTAATCCAATTTTAGCACCTAATAACCCCAGATTAAATATATGCTTCTGTAAAATTGAATATATGGTCTTTATAATTGTCGAAAAATGAACTTCTTTATTTGCAATTTTGATCTCACTTATACCTTGGATTGTGTCTATGTATTTACTCTGCATCAACGAATGGCTTTGCATCACCATTCGTTGAGAATTAATAATTTTTTGATTATAGATCCATGCCAAATAACCAAACACTGGAATGCTTACTAAACTCAACAAACCTATTGAACTTGAAAGAATAAAGATGTAACTTAATGAACCAATTACTTTTAACACATCAATAAGGACACCATTGGTAAATTTAATAATAGTTTGCCTTATGCGTGACGTGTCACTTAATCGTGTAATCAAGTCTCCAGAGGTTGCACCATTAAAAAAACTTCGTGGTAAAAACACCAACTTATTAAAAAAAAAGGAAACTATTCGTTTATTAAAATCTCGTCCTTGCTTAAGTAAAACAACACCACGAACATAACTTAAAAGTCCACTGGCAAATAGAAAAACTAATAAGATTGATAAACCAATTATTAACATTTTAACGTCTTTACCAGGAAGTATTACATCAATTAGCTTTTGTGAAAAAAATGCAGTTGCAAGGCTGGAAACAGCTAGTAATATACCTAACACTGCACCAAAAGAAAGGACAGCAATATCTTCTGCTATCAAGGATTTTATCCATTTAAGCTTTAATTTTGTTTCTTCTGACTTTCTTATAAATCCCTTCCCCGGATGGAGTTTTAGCATTGCTTTTGATTTCCAAACAGCCTCAAGTTCATCTTCCTGATACTCCGTAAGGCCCCAACCTGGGTCACCAATTAGAAATCGTCCGTTTCGATGACCATAACATATCACATAATGTTCCATTTTTTCTTCTTTCAGAATATGAAGTATTGCAGGCTCTTTTAATGCTATTAACTCTTTTATACCGGCTTCATATCCTTTGGCTTCAAAACCGATTCTATTGGCTACCTGATATAATCCCAGCAGTGTTGTTCCCTGTTTTGTCGTCCCACTATGTGCCCTCAACTTTTCCTGAGTTGTACTACATCCATAGAATTTTGCGATTGACACTAAACAAGCTAATCCGCAATAATTCTCAGCATACTGTTTTGTAAATGTTTTTTTAATGTGTTTAAGTTCTTTGTTCATTTGGTATTTTTGCTTTACTTAATTTTTGATAGAGTATATATCTATTATTTCTACAACTTGATTTGAGTTATTTTCTCTCTCAAATTGTTTTTTCATTTTGACTACATTATTCTGAAAAAAATCATAGTTCTTTTTTAAATAATTCAATTTTTTTGAGATTTTGCGTATGGAATCCTTTTCAATTCTTCCCCTCAGACCCAATGAATGGAAAACAACCCTTGCTGAATTCCCTGGTTGGTCCCAGTGCATGGAGAGAGGATATACCAGCATCGGAATTTCACAAAAAACACATTCTGTGATGCTGTTCATACCTCCATGGGTTATCATAATATCACATTTTTGTAATAAATCGATTTGAGGTAAATGCTCAAAAACGACAACATTTTCAGGAAGAGGTAATAACTTATTGATTTCAAAGTGCTTACCTGTTGAAAGAATAATTAAATCAAAAGAATTGAGTTGAGCAACCTTAACAATTCGTTGAAAAAAAGCAGTACACCTTTTTATATCCTGCCTGGTTATTGTCCCCATCGAACAATAAATAACCTTGCCTTTATTGTTATACTTAAAAGCTTTAATTTTTCCTATTAATGCTCCATATCTTGGCTGATTTATTTCACCTTCTCGATTTATATTTACTAACGGACCAATACGGTGAACTAACGTTTTTTCTTCATGTGGAAAGTCAAAAGCTTTGGGTGAAAGCACAATTCGTGGTAACCCTTTAATCCCAATTCCAAAAGAACGTTCTAGATCAATAAATTGGCTAATGTTATAACCATATGCGCTAACAATTGAATTACAGATGCCTAAAGGGTCCTTGTCCTTCAGTATCTTAAGACGAAATATAAAATCAATTCTGGCTTTTAACTTTCTTCTTTCCCATAACAAAATGCAGTAAAAGTTGTTAATGAAATTTTCTCTGGGAATATAATACTGAAAGAAAGGAGGAATGCCTTTTATTCTCCTGGTGTCGGGCTTGGTTTGAAATAATATGACAGGTATTTCTAGAACCACATAATACAATGCCTTAAACGCAACTTGTTCATCCAAAAGCACGATATCTGGCTTTATTTTATGAATCAAAGTTTTAATCTCATTTAACCATTTTCTGGGTGATTCATTTTTTTTGATACCTTCATTGTTAATTGAGTCTGTTTTAGTTGGGGTCGGCATTGGTATTTGTTGAGAATATTCAAATCCATGCTTTTCAATTTCACTCTTAAAATCATATGAAAGTGCATATACAACTTTATGGTTTGCATTTATAAACAATGTTGCCATTTTTAAGGTGGCATGAAAGTGCCCTTTGGCTGGTAATATGTCATATAATATTTTGGCCATTAATTTTGATTCAGGTGTCTTTAAAATTTTAGCTTATTCTACTGCAACAAAGTTGAATAAGTAGTCAAAATCAGAAATGGATAATTTTGTTGTATCATTTTTTTTCCAAAAATCATCGTAGTACCTATCTTTTCTAAACAGATTAGAAGTGAAAATATTTTCTGGAATTCGTAAGCCATTTTTCCTTTTCTTTATATTCTTACCCGTTTGATACGTTATATAATAAATTGATCCTTTATATGAAAAATTTTCCTTATGTGGATCTCCAACAATAAATCCGTTAGAAAACTCAGCCAGATAATAGTTATTATTTGCGTAACCATATCGTATATATTGATAAGTACCGTAATTTTTAATTACTTCTTTGCTCTTTTTATTTATAATAGGATTTTTATTAGTTATAGCTATAGAATGCAAACAAGAGTCTTTTTTATTAATTATTACTTCCCAATTCATTATCGAGTCTAAAACGGATTTTTTACTTAAAAAATAAAGTTTGACAAACATTGAATCTTCTGTTTTTACATAATTGAATGCATTAGGAAGTTCTTCCCAAGAAAAACGGTTTAATGGAAAGCCGATGTACTTCCTTATTGATAAATTACCAGTCTTAACCGAATCTTTTACAACTCTTTCCTGTACACTAAACGAATTGATCTTCTCACTTTGTTTTAAATCATTCAGTTTGCGATGTATTACATCTAAATCAACACTAATCATCTGTGCAGTATCATTATTTTCCAGCAATAAATAATTTAAGTACCCTCTGTAAAAATTCACATTGCCCAATTTCTTATATGTGTTCTCACAACTTTTTTTAAGTAGTTGTGAAGCAAAACTAGCTGAAATAGAAATTTCACTAATTTTATAACTTTTTTGATTTAGAAGATAAGTAAGACTATTTGCTTCAATAACAAACTTCTGTGTAAAATAATTTAAATGTTGTATTCGAATGGAATCACCAACGTTGCCCTCAAGCATGAATACACCCTCACTGTTAGTAATGCAGAATGTTTTTTGGGTTAGATTGTATATTGTTGCGAAATTGACAGTTACATTATCCTTATTAACTACAGTTCCAGCAATTTGTGCTGTCAAAGAAAAAGTCAACACTAACAAAAAAAATAATATCAAGATTTTCATTTTACTAAAAAAAGGATACCATAAAATTATGGTATCCAATTATTAAATATTAATACTTCCAAATAAAGCCAACTTGATAGATTGTTCCGATCCCTCGAACTACTTCTTCAGAATAAGTAAGTACGGAATTACCAATTTGGTACATTAACCATTCCCAAGCATCTTGACATGTATCGGTAAGCCATTCCCAAACATCAGCTAACCAACCTCCACCATTAATACATTCCATTTGTTCAAAACTTAATTCTTTCATCCTATTAAAATTTTTGATTTCTAAAATATCATATGCAATTCGCCCCAAATCGAGGGTCATTTCATACTATTTAGAATTAAAGTATTAAGACATTACGCCCCACTATTACAATTGCCAACTTGCAAAAGTGTGTCCCGGATAGTAGTTTTGTATGGGCGGTTTCAAAACTGCCTGCCTCCCCGGGCCGGGAACAAAGTAATGAGTGGACCAAGCTCCCGGGGAGGCTTACCCAATAAATTTGTTTTTTCCTAAAAGGATTAAATAATTTTGCATTTTCGTTTTTTTTGTGTCCTGCCTGGGTAAAAGACAGGGGCTACATTCATTTTCTCAGCATAAGTTTAAAGAAAAATTTTCGAAAATTAATTCTTCGTTTTACCCCCCCCCCATTTCGAAATACGCTTCTACTCACTGATAATCAAGAATATAGTTTACAAAAAGTTCGAAATGTTATAAAACACTTTAAAAGAATACTTAAAAAAGGGTTACCTTATAAAATAAAACGGAATTTATATTAATGGGATTTTCACAAATACCCCAATTCAATCAGCGTAACAATTTCTTCCAGTATTTTGTCTTCTTCATCAGGATCGTAACCGGCCTTCAGGTCGTTTTTAAACAGCTTGGCAATTCCCTGCCAGAATACCGCGCTAAAACCTCCCCTGAAATCCTGGATCAGGCTGTAGGGCGTTCGTTCGGTTTCTCGGTTGATGAGCTTCAACAGAATCCGCCCGTCAGAAATCGACCATCTTTTTAGTTCGTCCTTGTGTTTATCGAGCAGCTCTTTTTCCAGCTTTTTCATCAGTTTCCGCTGGTCTCCGCGATCTTCAAGTGCTTCGTATTTTGGCTGATATTCTTTTAGTAACTCACGCGCCTCAACAGCCAGGGGATAAACTTTTTTCACTTTCTGCACATACCTCGAATAGCGCCTGTAATCCCGCTTGTTTTTAAACTCGCGCTCCGGAAAAACAACCACTTCCTTTATGTTTTTAAAAACCATGGTATCACCATCCTGCACCAGGCCCAGTGTTACTTTTGCTGTATCAGCCTGTTGCGCCCAAATACTGAATGAAAACAAAAGTCCTGCAACTATCAATACCAGTTTCTTCAATCGAATGTTTTTAAAATTATCCGTGTAAAAGTAGAACGAAACAAGCATAATAAAAAGCCTTTTAACATACAGATTAATGATTAAGCGAGTTAAAAGAGTTGCCATTTAAAAAACCAATTTAGACGAACGAATAAATAATTTATCCATTATAGCCGGGGATAAGTTTATATCTTTGATCCACTAAAAATCATACACAAACTATGAAGACAAGCGTTCATTCCGAGATCGGAAAACTGGAAGGAGTAATTATCCACACGCCGGGGTCGGAAGTCGAAAACATGACTCCCGAAAATGCAGAACGGGCTTTATACAGTGATATTCTGAACCTGTCGATTGCATCAAAAGAATATGCACAATTAAAAGGTGTACTGGAAAAAGTTACACATGTTTTTGAGGTAAAAGACCTGCTGTCGGTTATTCTTGAAAAAGAGGACGTAAAAACCCGCTTGCTAAACGAGATTTGTACGCTCGAAAAAATTGAGTTAAGCAAATCGCTGTTAAGCACCCCGGCTAAAGTACTCAGCAAATTATTGGTGGAAGGTGTTGCACTGGAGAAAAACAACCTTACCAATTACCTCAGCAATGAACGTTTCTGGCTGCGGCCATTGCACAATCTTTTTTTTACACGCGATTCGGCAATGGGGATGAACGACAACATGCTGATCGGAAAAATGGCCAACCCGATCCGCGAGCGGGAGTCGGTAATTATGGATGCCATCTTTAATCATCATCCCGAAATTGAAACGCGGGTATTGAACCCGTCGAAACCGGCCCCGGGAATTCAGGTTCATCCGCGCTCAACCGTTGAAGGTGGCGATGTGCTGATTGCCCGCGAAGATGTTTTTGTAATTGGTACGGGCGTAAGGACAAGCACGCAGGGAATTGATTTTATTATCGAAAATATCAAAAAAACAAAGCAGGAAAAGCACCATATTATCGTGCAGGAGTTGCCGTCGTCGCCCGAATCATTTATCCACCTCGATATGGTTTTTACCTTTCTGAACACCGGAGAGTGCATGGTTTACCCACCCGTTATTTTTGGGTTGAGCCGTTACCGCACCATTCATCTGGAAATTGAAAACGGGAAAGTGGCCAGGATTGAAGAGTTCCCGAACATTCCGGCGGCGCTCCGGAATCTGGGCATGGACATGAAACCCATTTCATGCGGAGGAAAAGTGGATGAATGGATGCAGGAACGCGAACAGTGGCACAGCGGAGCCAACTTTTTTGCCTTTGAACCAGGTAAAATTATCGGCTACCAGCGTAACAACCATACCTTAGACGAGCTTAACAGCCACGGTTATGAAATAATTTCTGCTACCGATGTTATTGAAGGAACTGTTTCGGTTGATGACTATAAAAAATGTGTAGTTACCATTGCCGGATCGGAATTAGCGCGCGGCGGTGGTGGCGCCCGCTGTATGACACAACCAATCAGAAGGGCTGAGGCAAATTGGCACGTATAAAAAATAAGACAATTGCACGTGTTTGAAAAATTCTTTATCTTCGTAAAAATGAAAAGAATACAAAGATGAATACGAAGCTTACTTTGACAATAGAACACACTTTAATTGAAAAGGCAAAAGAATACGCAAAAGGTAAAGGTCGCAGTTTGTCCGATATTGTTGAAAATTATTTTAGAGTAATCGTAAAAGAAGAAGGGATTATAAAAACAGAAGATACTCCGATTACAGATTCTTTGCGAGGTTCATTTAAAGCTCCAAAAGATTTTGATTACAAGAAGGAATTAACAAAAGCCCTGACAGAGAAATATTTATAATATGGACAAGGTTTTAATTGATTCAGATGTTGTTTTAGATACTTTATTTGACCGAAAACCTTTCGTTGAATTTTCATCCGCCATTCTCCGACTATGTGAAACAGGAAAAATCAAAGGTTATTTGACACCATTAATTTATAGTAATGTCTATTATCTGCTTCGGCAAATAGCAACGCATGAGAAGGTAATAGAAAAACTAAAGCAACTATTGGAAATTACAGATATTCTTTCAATGGACCGAAAAGTTGTAGAAAGCGCTCTAAATTCAGGTTTTAAAGACTTTGAAGATAGTCTGCAAAATTTTTCTGCAATAAATAGCGGGGGTGTTAATTTAATTCTTACAAGAAACCTGAAAGATTATAAAAATAGTGAGTTAGGCATATTTACACCGGAAACGTATTTGAAATCAATTAATACCAGCCGTTAACATTTTATGTAAGTAATATCAGGTAGTGTCCGAAAGATTAGGAAATTAGGCAGTTATTCAAACAAAATTTAAAACGTTCCCGCCCATCATGGCCCGGGCCTCACAGCTAAGAAAAAATGCGAAAACTAAGAAACAGCGAACTTAACCGGCTTACGACAGATGAATACAAAAAAACCGAAAAATCACCGATTGTAGTGGTGCTTGACAACATCAGGAGTTGCCATAATATCGGCTCCGTTTTTCGCACTTCGGATGCTTTGCTCATCGAAAAAATATACCTCTGCGGGATTACAGCCACCCCGCCCAATAACGAAATTCGCAAAACCGCACTGGATGCCGAACGGTCGGTTGACTGGGAATATTTTGAACACAGCGAAGATGCCGTAAGACAACTAAAAGAAACCGGTTTCAGAGTTTATGCCATCGAGCAGGTAGATAACAGCATTATGCTCCCCGATTTTCAACCCGCTGAAGGTGAAAAAATAGCACTAGTTTTTGGAAACGAAGTAAAGGGGGTAAAACAATCGGTGATAAACCTTTGTGACGGGAGCATTGAAATTCCGCAATTCGGAACCAAGCACTCCTTTAATATTTCGGTAAGCGCCGGAATTGTGCTTTGGGATATTTTTCAGAAAATGCAGCAATGAATTACGTTGCCCCCCGCAAAGCATCCATCGTCCGGGTTACATTTTTCTGTTTACAAAACTACTACTGCCCGTGTGGAGTAATTGAAACAGGGCAACAAGCTTTTAGGTGATATTTCAAAAATTCCTTATTTTTATGAAAAATCAAGCCTATGAATGCCCCGTCCAACATGTCCGAAGAGTTTTTACAATACGTTTGGGAAAACCGTCTTTTTGATCCGGGCGATTTGAAAACCTGTACCGGCGAACCCGTGGAAATCATTCATCCCGGCAGAAGAAACACCGACTCGGGCCCCGACTTTTTTAATGCCCGGATAAAAATTGGCGACACAGTTTGGGCCGGGAACATTGAAATACACGTAAAAGCATCTGACTGGAACAAACATCTTCATCAAAATGATAAGGCTTATGACAATGTGGTGCTGCACGTTGTAGAAGTTTTTGACGAAGAAATTTTGCGTACGAATGGAGAAACCATCCCCACACTGATTCTTAATTCCCCGGAATACCTGCGAAATAATTACCGGGCACTGCTCTATGCCAAAACCTGGATAGCCTGCGAAAACCACTTTCACCGGGTTGATCCGGTTGTGCTTCAACTGGGTTTTAACCGGCTGATGATCGAACGGCTGGAAGGTAAAACAGAAGCAATCGTATCGCGCCTCGAACAAAACAACAACGACTGGAATGAAACATTTTACCAGGTGCTGGCCCGTTCTTTCGGATTTAAAGTAAATGCTGTACCGTTTGAGCTGCTTGCACGCTCTCTGCCGGCATCCATACCCGCAAAGCACAAAAACAACCTATTTCAACTGGAGGCACTTTTGTTTGGGAACTCAGGAATGTTGAACAATCAACTGTTGGGCGATGAATACTTTCTGAAATTACGTGAAGAATATTCTTTTCTGTACAAAAAGTATGGTTTGAAACCCATTGAAAGCCATTTGTGGAAATTTCTCCGTTTGCGTCCGGTTAATTTCCCGACAATCCGAATTTCGCAGTTTGCCGCTCTCCTCTACAAATCCGACACACTGTTTTCAAATATTATCGAAATTGAAAGCATCCGGGACCTTCATTCCCTTTTCAGGGTAAAAGCTTCTGAATACTGGGATACGCATTACAATTTCAACAAAACATCTAAAAATGCACAGGAAAAAGAATTGGGTGAAACTTCGATCCAAATTCTGATCATCAACGTGGTTGTTCCCTTCCTTTTTGTTTACGGCGAAAAACAAAACAAACACCATTTAAAAAACCGGGCCCTGGAATTTCTGGAAGGATTACCAGCTGAAACAAACTCCATCGTATCGAAATGGGCACAACTCGGCATAAATGCGCGGTCAGCTTTTGAATCGCAAGCCCTACTTCAGCTAAAAAACCAATACTGCGAAGCAAAAAAATGTTTAAATTGCCTCGCAGGAGTTAAGCTTGTTTCAGTGCGCGAATAATCACTTAAAATGGGATCTGCTACACATCATTACAATAAATTTCAGGTAGTATCGAACAAAACCATAAAAATCGGTATCGGATTGCTGGTATCTATTTTAGCATTTGGCACCATTGGTTATTATTTTATTGAAGGGCTGAGTTTGCTCGACAGTATTTTTATGACTGTTATTACCATTTCAACGGTAGGCTTCAGGTATGTAGGACACGAACCAACCGAAATGGGGAAAGTATTTACAATTGTACTCATTATTTTGAGTTTGGGAAGTTTGGCCTATGTAGGTTCAAACCTGGCCCGCTTTGTTTTTGACGGAGAATTGGCTAATTATATTAAAACGTACAGGGTGGACAAAAGGATTGCAAAATTAAGAGACCACGTAATAATTGTGGGCTACGGGAGAAATGGCGAACAGGCTGCCATGGAACTTGCTGAAAATGGCGTTGCGTTTGTTATTCTCGACAAACGTGACAATGTAATCTCGCGCATACGCGAAAACCCGGAGTTGCTCTATATAAAAGGAGATGCCACTCACGAAGATATTCTGGAACAAGCCGGGGTGCAGCATGCACGTGCACTGATTGCCACCACGCCCAACGATGCCGACAATGTATTTGTGGTGCTTACCGCGCGGAGTATTAATCCGGGCTTAACCGTAATTAGTCGTGCCTCGGAACTCGAAAGCCAGATGAAACTAAAACGTGCCGGTGCCACCAATGTAATTATGCCCGAACGAATTGGTGGGCAACGAATGGCTAAACTGGTTCATCAGCCCGATGTGGTTGAGTTTATTGAATACATTCTGCTTCAGAAAACAAAAGATGTATTTCTTGAAGAAATCTCGTGCAAAAAACTGGCTCCGCAATTTGTTGGGAAATCGATTGGAGAACTTAAGGTACGCGAAAAAACCGGTGCCAATATTGTTGGGATAAAAATAAGTGGGGCGCGTTATGTTTTTAACCCCGACCCCAACATGATCCTTTCGCGCAACGATCAACTGTTTGTTCTTGCCAACCGGGATCAAATAATAAAACTAAAAGAAGTAATGGAGCAGGGTGTGTAATAACAAAATATGCTTGTGAGAAAATATTCGTTAAGTAAAAAGGCTGTCAATTCTATTTTTTTTGACAGCCTTTTTTATTTCGCTTAAATTCTGCTTACACCATCGGATATTTTTTGAAGATGCTTTCTGAGCGCATCAAAATATCAACGTATTGAGCCCGCTGGTAAGTAAACGGATCTTTCATATTTTTACGCGAGAGTTTTCCGCGGAAATCAGCCAGCGACTTGTAGCCTTTCTCATCCATCCAACGGTTTATATCCATTAAAATATCAGAAACAACCGACGGAGAATTGCGGTAGATAGTACTTACAATCTGCACTACATCAGCACCGGCTAACACCATTTTTATTACATCGTTGGCATCGTAAACACCACGGTTGATACAAATGCTTCCTTCCAGGTTTCCGTGCAACAAACCGGCAAAGCGCAAACTAACCATGTGATCTTTTGGATTACTCAGTTCCCACGGATAAAAATATTCTTCTTTGTTGATATCCACCTCTGGCTGAAAAAAGCGGTTAAACAGTACATAGGCATCGGCACCGGCTTCATCCACTTTTTTGATAAAGTTTAACGGATTAGTGTAGAACAAACTCATTTTCACACTTACCGGAATATTTACTGCCTCTTTCACCGCCCGAACAATTTGCACCTGCTTGTCTTCGATTGATTCTCCGGTTACTTCAAAATATCCGGGAACGGCATACAGGTTGAGCTCCAGTCCGGCAACTCCTGTTTTTTCCAGCTCTTTGGCATATTCGACCCAGGTTGGTTCATAAATTGCGTTTAAACTGGCGAAAACCGGGACATTCACACTTTTTACCAGTTTTTCGACATTGTATAAATGTTCTTTTGGCCCGGCGTGTTCGAGCCCCGGGAAAAGGCTGGTCATTTCAGCATTACGATCGTCATATTCCGAAAGCAATTCGTCCATCTGAAGGCCTTCGAGTTGAATTTGTTCTTCAAAAAGAGAGCGATAAACAATGGCCCCAATTCCAGCTTCTTCAATTTGTTTGATTACTTCGGGTTTTGAAACCAGGTTGCTAGCGCCAAGAATAAGTGGGTTTTTTAACTGAATACCCATGTAGGTTGTTGATAAATCTGCCATAATATTGATTTTATTGATTTAACTCTTTTTTGATAGAGGAACTTAATTTACAAATATTTTGTTCATGAACTACACGAAATTTAATTCCCGTTTTGAAAAATAATTTAACCTCCCATTTTGAGCCGTGCAAATTTCATTACAAAAAAGGGATGATAGCTTTCATTATCAGCATAAAAACAAAGAGCCACTGATCGTCAACCAGTGGCTCTTGCTATTATTTAAAATTTGTTTACAGCAAACTCAATGTAACGGTTAAACCGGCCATTACCACCGAAACCATCGTCATTAATTTTATCAGGATATTCAGTGATGGGCCAGAAGTATCTTTAAACGGGTCACCCACAGTGTCGCCAACAACACCCGCTTTGTGTGCATCGCTCCCTTTGCCACCGTAGTTTCCTTTTTCAATAAATTTCTTGGCATTATCCCAGGCACCTCCCGAGTTATTGAGAAATACAGCCAACGTAAAACCGGCTGTTAAACCACCGGCCAGCAAACCTACTACACCGGCTACTCCCATCACTGCGCCAATAACAACAGGTACAATAATTGCCAGCAACGACGGTAACAACATTTCCTGTTGTGCACCCCGGGTCGATATTTCTACACATTTAGCGTATTCCGGAGTTCCTGTTCCATCCAAAATACCTTTTATTTCGCGGAACTGACGGCGAACTTCTTCAACCATTGCCCCGGCAGCGCGCCCCACTGCTTTCATTGTCATTGCACTGAAAACAAAGGCCATCATAGATCCAATGAAAATCCCACCCAAAAACATTGGGTTAAACAGGGTAATATCGTAAGCTGCGGAGAAATCTTTTACTGAAGCGGCAGAAATTTTAATCGCCTGAACACCATCGTGAACGGCCGGAGCCACGTCGTTATAAAAAACGTATTGTCCTTTTGAGACAAAACCTTCGCCGGCATTTGCAATTTTTCCAAACCACAACCTCACTTCTTCCATGTAGGCAGAAATAAGCGCCATGGCTGTTAAAGCAGCCGAACCAATTGCAAAACCCTTACCGGTTGCTGCAGTGGTATTTCCCAGCATATCAAGTGCATCAGTGCGCTCGCGAACTTCTTTTGGAAGTTCAGCCATTTCGGCATTACCTCCGGCGTTGTCGGCAATGGGACCAAAAGCATCGGTTGCCAGTGTAATTCCTAAAGTTGACAACATACCAACTGCGGCAAAACCAATTCCGTAAACACCAAGTGCAAAATCGTTGTAACCACCGGCTGCCCAGAAAGCGCCAATTATACCCAAAACAATGGTTACCACCGGAATCCAGGTTGAGTACATCCCTACAGCAATACCATCGATAATAGTAGTGGCAGGTCCTTGCAAGGCCTGTTTGGCAATCCCTTTTGTGGGTTTATATTCATCCGAAGTAAAATATTCAGTAGCCTGCCCAATGATAACACCGGCAGCCAAACCAATTACCACAGCGCCAAAAACGCCCCAGGTTACCCATCCGGAATAAGCCAGCGCAACCATAGCAATAAGAATCAGCAGCGAGCTGCCACCGGTTCCGAGCAACAAGGCATTCAACAAGTTTTTCTGCGAAGCCGATTCTTTTGTACGTACCATGTAAATTCCCAAAATAGAAAGGATGATACCAATGGCAGCAACAATCATCGGTGCAATTACCGCTTTAACAGGATCCAGCCCGGCTCCTTCGAGCACCATTGCCGGCAGAGCAGCTCCAAGTGCAGAAGTTGCCAGAATTGAACCGGCATACGATTCATAAAGGTCGGCACCCATACCGGCTACGTCACCAACGTTATCTCCAACGTTATCGGCAATGGTTGCAGGGTTGCGCGGGTCATCTTCCGGAATACCGGCTTCTACTTTACCAACCAGGTCGGCACCTACGTCGGCAGCTTTGGTGTAAATACCACCGCCAACACGTGCAAACAATGCCTGTGTTGAAGCACCCATTCCGAAGGTAAGCATGGTAGTGGTAATCTCTACCAGTTTATGTGCCTCATCGGTTCCGGGATGAACAAAAGTCAGGCCCAGCAGGTGAATACCACTTTGCATATTTTCGGGGGTAAATACTACCCAGTTCAGGAACGAAAACCAAGCTGCAATATCAAGAAGTGCAAAACCAACTACAACCATTCCCATTACAGCACCACTTCGGAAAGCTACCTTCAGGCCTTTATTCAGCGATTGCGAAGCTCCGTGAGCGGTACGTGCTGATGCGAAAGTAGCCGTTTTCATGCCCAGGAAACCACATAAGCCCGAGAAGAAACCTCCTGTAAGGAAAGCAATCGGGACAAA
Organism: Draconibacterium sp.; assembly: GCA_047975435.1. Taxonomy (GTDB): domain Bacteria; phylum Bacteroidota; class Bacteroidia; order Bacteroidales; family Prolixibacteraceae; genus Draconibacterium. The sequence continues at coordinate 32,376 of JBKEDN010000273.1, forward strand.
AGGGTTCTGGACACCAAAATAAGCCATGATGGTCAGCAACACAACCAAAATAAGAAATACAATTCCTACTACTTTGTACTGACGTTTCAGATAAGCCATTGCACCTTCGCGAACGTATTGTGCAATTTCTTTCATCCGGTCGGTACCTTCCGAATTTTTCATCATCGATTTGAAAAAAATCCAGGCAAACACCAGCGCCAGAATGGAGGCGATGGGTACTAGAATAAACATACTGCTCATAAGATGATTAATTTTTAATGTAACTCTGTTACGATTTAGATATAATGAATTAAGATTTTAACGATCTCGCCGGTCCGTTTCGGTTTAGAAACTTCGAGTAAACAAAGATAAATTTATTGCTGAATATGAACCCTCTTCAAAACCTATTTCACAACAGTTTGAGCATTTGTTAACACAGCTGTTTCCCTTTAATCAAGCAGCTTTGCGTTATATAAAACCGGTCTAAATTACAGGCCACTCAATAAGGCAAACGCAGTAATACTATTTAAGGTTTGTATTGGCGGTTTTCTGATTTCGACCCATGCAACTATCCTGGCAAGGAAAGATGTTTTTGTATTGTTTCCAATTTCTTTATCTGAATTCGATTTATCCTGAAGGTGGTTTATCCAATGTAGGAAACGGTTTTACTATTAACCGGATTTTCGGAAGGATTAAGAGACTGTTTAAAATTTATCGAATCATTCTATTATTCGTCTTTTTCACTACTTCCACGTTGAAATTTCCTTAAATAGCTGGTGCTATTCGCGTCAATTCCACCTTGAATTAGTAAAAAATACTTCATAATACCTTTAATTTATAAAATTTAAACAGACTCTAAATGTCTGTAAAAATAAATGTGCTCAATAATTATTCGACTCCGGCGGGAGTCGAATACCCGTTCATCTCGTTTGTTCTATACACATCTGAATCCTTCGGATTCTTCAAGACGAGATTAATTAAATCCCTCATAAAATCCCGGAGGGATTTCATGTTTATAGAAACATAAAGTTTGAAAAAATATGGTACGACTCCGGCGGGAGTAGAATATCCGCCTAAACCGTTTGGTCTGCTAAACACCTGAGTTCTCCGGAAGCTTCAAAGCTGGGTTATTCCTATTTTCAGTTAAAATTTTAGAAGGGATTACAGCAATGGCAACTACCTACTTTCGCTCCAACTTCTCCCGTCTTTTTCGATTGAGATAATTGCGTATCGGCGTATCGTAAAAAGCCATCAAAAGCCAGGCAAAAAGCACCATTGCCACCGTACCAATTCCTATAATCCACGGGAGCTTTTCTGGAGATGGGTTGCGGGTGCTGAAATAGTTTCCAAACCACCAGATACCGGCATAATGTGTCATGTAAAGCGGATACGAAATTTTTCCGAGAAAAACGCATACTTTTTGAATGCCACCGGATACAGCAGACCCTGCACCAAGCGAAACCAGCAAAGGAAAATAAAGCAGGACAACAAGCGACTGTACAATCCAGTTTTTAGCAAAACCCGGCATTAGAAACGCGGCAGCAAGCAATAACGAAAGTACAATAAACCCCAGTTTGTTTTTCAGCACCCAGCCGGAACGAAAAATCAGTAATCCCGCCAGAAAAGAATAACTCATGCGGATGCCACCGTCGAAAAAGGTTTCTCCGTTCCAGCCGCCAAGCAAATTACCTGCCCGATGGCTCACCCAAACAATCCCCACTGCGGATAACACCAACAGTATTCGTAAAACTTTTCGGGAAAGACGCACCAAAACAAGTGCATAGAGAATATTGGCAATGTACTCCCAAAACAAGGACCACGAAGGTGCGTTTAATCCAAAAAGGTTAAACGCCCGCTCTTCCATAACAGGGAGCGGAATCATCAACAGTGAGCAAACAAAAATCAGCGTAAGAGCAGCCAAAGAATGGCCTTCAGCATGGCTCGCAAAAGGGTCAAGAAACAGGCCAATTACCCCAATCACTGTTCCGGCGATAACCAGTGGGTGCAACCGAATGAGCCGTGAAGTAAAAAATGCCCGTACACCCATTTTCTGTATGCGGCTATCGTAGGCATAGGCAATCACAAACCCCGAAAGACAAAAGAAAAAATCGACTGCCAGAAAGCCTTGTCCGATAAAGTTCTCTGTAAAATCCGGATAAATCCATTCCATATAATGAAAGATAACCACTGCCAGGGCTGCTACTCCACGTAATCCGTCGAGAATATGAAAATGTTGTTTGCTTTGCAGTAAAGCTGCATCGGTGGAATGTGTCATATGCATTTTATTTTCCGGCAGTTCCACCGGCTTGTTGAAAATAGTAAGATGGGCAAAAATATACCAATTACTTTTAATTGTATTATTTAGCGGGTAATTCTTATTCAGTACTTCTCGCGATGTTTAGAGCCTGTTTAAAAATTATCCATTTATTCTATAATGCGCCTTTTTCACTTATACTGCGTTGAATTTTCCTTAAATAGCTGAGGCTATTCGCGTCAAATCCGCCTTGTTCAAGCAAAAAATGCATCATAATATTTCTAAAGGAAACCTCTAAAAATTAAAAATCTACCAATCAGCCTATTATAATAGTAAATAGTATCTTAGGAGCATATTCTTATAAAATGAGGACAATATACAAAGCAACAGGGACAAACAGTTTATTTGTTGAATAATTTCTATTAGAAAAGATAAGTAAAAAAGGCGATACCATTTAAAAATTATCCATTTATTCTATAATGCGCCTTTATCACTTATACTGCGTTGAATTTTCCTTAAATAGCTGAGGCTATTCGCGTCAAATCCGCCTTGTTCAAGCAAAAAATGCATCATAATATTTCTAAAGGAAACCTCTAAAAA
>JBKEDN010000289.1:0-3606 GCA_047975435.1 Draconibacterium sp.
AGAGAAACCATGAAATTATTCTACGAAATAATGTAATTGGGAAATTGGATAAACATACACTGAATCACCAATACTTTCTATTACATTGATGTTGTAATTACTTGCCTTTAAGGGATTACCCAATAATGTTATCCCCGAAAAATTAAAGATAACCCAGTATTGAGAAACGATATTAACTTCTCCCATATATAAAAGTCCTCTTTTTTCAATTTTAGTGACATCAATGTCCAATTCCCAGTGAGCATAGGTATTTTTCTCATCCTGTTCTAATATTATTGTCTTCGGATTGCCCGCTGAATCTTTATTAAAAGTATATGAATAGCCGTCTATATTTGCAAATGTAATGTAAATGGGTTGCCTCTTATCCCTTCTAATATTTACAAAGAAAACAACACACAAGATTAACGCTACAATACATGCTATTTTAAATTTCATTTTAATTACAATTTAAACCCCCCGCTGCCGCACGAATCCTTTCGTGTGGTTGTATGTCTCATTTTACCACGCGATGCAATCGCGCGGGAGCGGTGTGAAAAGGAAATAAAATGGCACCCAAAAGGATGCCATTATTGCTTTTAAAGTTTTAATACTGTACTTCATAATACCCAATTGAAACACGATGAGCCTTCACAAAACCATCTTTTGAGTTCTGAATATCTTGTTTAAAAATCAAAAAATTGCAATTATCCCAGGGCACGAGACCCAGTTTCAATTTAAGCGTATAAAAACTTGTCTGTTGGTGGATCCACTTATCTGCCACAAAAGCATCTTTATCATTCACATCGTTAACAGAAATGCATAGTGCTGAAGTATCTTTTATCCGTGATTTTTTTGAGAAATCATTTTCAAACACAATTGCAGCAGAGTCATCTTCCTCCGGGATACTATCATAATAATGGCCTTTGATTGATATTTGCCATAAGTCTTCACTAAATTGATCATAAGGATTCTTTCGAAAAGTCACATATGAATTAGTTGTATCTACAATGCATATTACAGTATCCTTACATGTAATAACCTGCGCCTTCAAATTGACAATTCCAATATCTAAAAGAATTGTTAAACCAATAACAGATTTCATTAATAATCTCATTGCCATAAATTATTTTTTAAGGTGCTTCACAATTTTCTGTTGGCAAAAACGGCACTATTAATCCCATTGTATAGCCATATTTCTGCATTACCTCTGAATCAGCAGCATAAGCAAACCAGGCATCTGTTTTTTGCAAACCGCCCCAAGACAGAGATTCCAGCATGAAATCAGTACCATACCAATACTCATTTTCTTCAACATAATTGAGAAAAGATGTTTTATAGCTCTCTCCATCGAAATAATCTTTTAATCCCTGCTTCATGTATACAATATATTTATCCGCGATGTAGTTATGTTGAACTTGAGGATTTTCCCCTTCCCCATATTTTTCTGCATAGTCTCTAAAATCATCTTCAAAATTAGGTTCAGGACAAAGACCAGTATGCAGCTCTGATTCATACAATTTACCAAAAATATAGGCATGAAATGATTCGTGTAAAATGGTTCGTGCCAGTTCCATGGAAGATTCAATTAACCGATCAGTATCAATTTTTATCTCCATCCTTTTAGTGTTGGGATTATAACTACAAAGGCCATTTACTCCTTCTAAATCTTCAACCTTATATATTAAACTAATTTTACTTTCCTCAAGATCAAAACCACCAATAAGTTGATTTATCAGATTTTGGTTATCTAGTTTTTCTTTCACACATTCCGCCTTCGTTCCAACAAACGTAGCAGTATCAAGAATAACCTCAGGAAGCTCCCCAGGATTCTCTCCACCAGTTGTTCCGCCACTGCCTCCGCCACCAGAAGGGTCTTCTTCTTCATCTGGTTCTATCGGCTCATCCGGAGTAGAATTGTCGATGTAACTATAATAAATATCCTCGTAGTATGCCCTGGCATATTCACAATCCGCATTGCTGCCGGCAAGATTGTGAATACTGGATTGTGCATCAATCAGTTCAAAACCGCCATAGGTCATAATAAAGGCTCCCAGGTTAGAATAAAGCATACCCAATAGTGTAACCTCGTAAGCATAATCTGTACAGTCGTAACCGGTTGCAGTTATACTAAACTCGTCGTAATATGGCTCTTGTGATCCCGACTCGCGTATTATATACATACATGTGTAACCATAGTCAGGGTGGGGAGTAATATTCTCCTCAAAATCACACTCCCCAGCATCGCCATTAAACATCAGGCCCTCGGGGCACACAAAAATACCAAGGTAGTCGCCATAATCAAGGCTACCCGATTTTAAGGCCGCTCCATTCTTTTTCTTCTTCTTAATTTTGGCTGATAAAAACGGGCTGTAACGGTTTTTGTTTTGCAGGTAACGATAGGTATGCAAACCTTTATCGAGGCTATATACCAGGCGGAGGGTATCGTTTTCTACCGGGATCTTCTGGACCATCATTCCTGCAAATTTACTGTTTTTTAGCTGAACCAAATTTAGCTCCCATGCTTGCTCTTCGGTGTTGTTCACGCCAAAATAACAAGGTGCCGAAACAATGTTTCGCTCAAGCCGTGCCTCTTCCCAAACAATGTACAGGTTATCGGGGGTATAAAGGGCGTTCCCGGTTTTCAGGTAGGTATTTTCGTACCAATCGCGCACCATTTCAACTGAAGCTGCAGGTATTTCTCCGGCTTTTAAATGGGGGGGGGTAATTTTCGGGGCTTACTTCAACTTGCTGGCAGCCAAACAAAAGCGCTGCCATGCTAAGAATAATACTTACTTTTAAAGGTTTCATAAATGTTAAAGGTTATGGAATAAATAGCCGCAACTTATTATTCCGGTTAATAGTAGAACATTGAAACAGCCTTAATACCGGCTGCTTTGTTTGCTTTTTGGTTTTATGCTCGTTTTATATTCTATTAATTTATTTGTTGAGTTGCCATTTTGCAATGAAGATAGTTTATGCTTTCGATTTTTGAAACATGTTACTTGGCATAATCTTTTTAATCTTTAGTTCAAATTCCGTCGCTGGCACGGATTTGTATCGGTGTGCAATTCAAAAGAATTGATCTTTTATTGTAACGATAAGGCACAAATTACAAATTTGCGCCAGCGGGGGGGAGCAGGGAGAGAGGGGGGCATTATTATTAATAATATTCATTCAATTTCTTCCCACTCATCAATCCAACCTACTTTATGAATTAGCATCTGGTGATTACCTATTACTTCGATTAAGAATATTTTTCCAAATGGATTAATACGTAGAGGATTCTCATTCTTCTTATTGATCATATACTGAACATCAACGATATTTAGATCCTTAATATTCACATCACAAGTGTCCTTTCCTCTTTCGATTATTTCAAAACTTTCTGAATCGATGAAAAAGCGGTTTTTAAAATGTCCGTCTCCCACCCTATATTTGTTGGCCAGAATCGATCCTTGCCCTTGGTTTATTCTACATTTCTCATCACTATTTCCTTTAAATAACAGATACTGCTTATCTCCTTGGGTCAAGTTGTTTTTGTAATATCATTAAATGTAACTGGTGCTGTATCTACGGCTTGTTGCATCAAGCGATAAAATAGTTTTCCTCGGTATGTTGATAGCTTCC
>JBKEDN010000290.1:0-20852 GCA_047975435.1 Draconibacterium sp.
AACTGTTTGTCCCTGTTGCTTTGTATCTTGTCCTCATTGTATAAGAATATGCTCCTAAGATACTATTTACTATTATAATAGGCTGATTGGTAGATTTTTAATTTTTAGAGGTTTCCTAAATCACATATTTTTCTGCTACAAGCAGTTTTTTGAGAAAGTTGAGAATGCCATCTCTCTGAAATATCAGACGAGGTGGCATTCTTGCTTTAGTTTATTTTGAATCGATTTTTTCGCCAAAAGCGAGGTCGCCCGCATCGCCTAACCCGGGAACAATGTACGAGTGTGGAGTCATCTCCGGGTCAACAGCTCCCAGCCACAAAGTAACGTTATCGGCTGTTATTTTTTCCTTTACGTAATTAACTCCTTCGGCGCTGGCAATAATGGCAACCAGGTGAATGTGCGATGGTGTTCCTTTACTAAACAGCGCTTCGTAGCCAATTTCCATCGACTTGCCGGAAGCCAGCATCGGATCAGAAAGGATAACTACTTTGTTATTCAGCGAAGGCGATGCCATGTATTCAAACTCAATCTCAAAATTTCCACCTTCAGTATATTTTCTGAATGCTGATATAAAGCAGTTTTCAGCACGGTCGAAAATTCGGAGCAGGCCATTGTGCATTGCTAATCCGGCACGAAGGATGGTAGCTAAAACCGGCTGTTTTTTCAATTTCGGAACTTTTGCTATTCCCAGCGGAGTTTGCACATTTGTTACTTCAAACTCCATTTCTTTGCTTATTTCGTACGCAAATAATTCCCCAATACGGTTGAGGTTGTCGCGAAAACGGAGTGGATCGGTTTGAATGGTGAGGTCGCGGATTTCAGAAAGGTATTGATCTAATATCGAATGACTGTTACCTAATATTTTTACTTCCATCAGAAATTGGTTAGCGTAATTTGAACTATTTTTGAATCCCAGCCATTAAATATTTTTTTGCTGCCAGAACAAAAGCCAAAAATAGAACTTTTTAAAAACTTTCGGGATGAAAAAATTACCTAATTTTTTGATAGTAGGTGCATCAAAAAGCGGAACATCGTCGCTCTATCATTATTTAAAACAGCATCCCGATATTTATTTGTCGGAAAAGCAAAAGGAAGGACGGTATTTCTCACAGATGAAGGATTGCTTTAAAGGGCCGGGAGATAAAGTGGTAGCAGGCACGGTTATTAATTCGTTGGAGCGGTACTCAGCCTTATTTGAGGGATACAACGGACAAGAAGCCATCGGAGATATTTCGCCCGAGTACCTGTATTTTTATGAAAAAGCAATTCCGCTGATCCGGTCAACGCTTGGCAGCGATGTACGTATTATTATCATTTTAAGAAATCCGGTTGACAGGGCATTTTCGGCCTATACTCATTTTGTTCGCGACAAAAGAGAAACACTTTCTTTTGAAGAAGCACTTCAAAAAGAAGAGGAACGAAACCGCCAGCGCTGGATTTGGGCCTGGCAATACAAAAACTCGGGTTTTTATTTTAAGCAGGTAAAAGCTTATCTCGATCAGTTTGAATATACCAAAGTAATTGTTTACGATCACCTGATTGATCATCAGGATAAAGTTATAAAAGAGATTTGCTCGTTTATTGGTGTTAACCCCGGTTTTAAGTTTGACACTACCTACAAATACAATGTTTCGGGCAGCCCGAAAAGCCAGGTTTTGTATAAGCTGGAAACATCGCGCAGCTTGGTAGCATTTGTAAAAAAGCTTTTACCCAAAGGCATAATTTCAAAACTGAAAAGGAATTTGACGGGTGAAAAACAAATGGTAAAACAAGAAATAAACCCTAAAACAAGAACAGAACTGATTGGATTCTTTAAAGAGGATATTCTGAAATTGCAGGACTTGATCGGGCAGGATCTTTCTCCGTGGCTGGAGAATAATACCAAATTTATTTCGGAATGAGCCTTAAGAAATTTTAGAATATTTGTGTTTAGACAAGGCAGGAAATTGAGGCATAGCACTCGTTCTGTTGAAATTTTCTAACGAAGTATAAACGCAAAGAAATGAATTGAAAATCAGCGGAGCTAAATTAGAAGGCTCATTCTGATGTAATTTTGGTATAAATTTTAATGCCGTACGGTTGCTTTCCCAATAAATTTGCGGAGTTTATAATAAACAAACTCAGTTTTAAGGTTGGTTTCAATGGGGCCTCCTGTTTCCATTGGTACACGCTGAAAATGGGTTGGAACGGAGTCGTGTTTTAATCCGGCTGTTCCGAAAGTAATGTCGCAAATCTGATCTTCAACCGCCTTTTTCAGAATTTTCCCCGAAACCCCGTGATCAGTATAAGGAAAGGCAAACGCTTTTATTTTAGGGTTAATTTTCGAGGTAATCCAGTCCATGCTGGTTGCGATCTCTTTCAGCTGTTTCTTCTTCGGAAGATTCCAGAATTCAGAATGTTCGTGCGAATGGCCACCGATGCTAAAGCCCTGTTCATGCAACGTTTTTATTTGCGAAGTAGTTAAATAGGGTTTATACTTCTTTAAGAACATGTTAAAGTCCAGGTACATCATTTCTGCCGCTTCGTCTAAAACAGGAGTTTGCTCAACACCGGCCTGAAGTAATTTTGTCAGCGGAAGTCCGTTTTTCTTCAGGAAATTTTCTGTTTCGGAATCAGGATCCAACAGCAATTCGTTGAGTAAAATACTGGCTTTGTAACGGTGAAAAAGCGCTTTATTGTTTACAAAACCGGTATTTACAAAAAAGCTTGCCGGAATTCCTTTTTTTAGCAGAACCGGTGCGATTACTTCACTACACTCCCGAAGTCCGTCGTCGAAACTTAAATGAAAAACAGGCTTGCTATGTGTGGTATTTTTATATACATCTTCGAGCGAAACCGGCTCAAAATATTTTAGAATGTAGTCAAGTTCCTGCTCAAAATCCTTTTCGTTGCGGTAGGGATAATTGGTAACATGTTTCAGCGTATTGTTGCTTACCGTATGGTAGAAGGGTAGAAATAAAGGTGTTGTAGCCCGGAAAAGTTTCGGAGCGGGGAAACAATGCGAAATTTGTTTGCTGATGTATCGTGAGAATTGTGCCATACTTGTGTTATCGTTTGATCCACCTGACAAGCAAAGGTAAGCGATTATACTTAAGCTGAAAATAGGTTTCGGGATAGCTTCCAAAGCCCTTGAAAAAAAAGGCAATGCCGGGTATCATTGAGCCTTCAAAATCAAGAATCAGGTTTTTCCCTGCATTTTGTTTGATAAACTCATCGATTAACATTCTCATTGCCTCCGATTTTTTCCCTGCCTCATTTGCCACCGAATTCAGAAAGGTAACACGGTTTCCGTACTGACAAAAATAGCCGGCTGCACACAGTTCATTTTCCTGTGTATAAATTCCGCATATTCTTCCAATTCCCTTGTATTGTCCTTTTGCAATAAGACTTTTCAGCGTATTCCATTCAGTAGGCCCAATTTTCTTCCACGAGTTTTCAGCCTTTAATTTTAGGTAGTCTTCGAGCCGTATTCCGGAAACAAAAACCAAATTCTTTTTGTGTGCTTTTCTCAGATTTTTTCTGGTATTGGCCGTGTAACCCGAGAACAGCCCTGCATAATTCATGTTTAGCGGAAGCAAGTAATTACTTCGCTGCGAAATGGTTATTTTATTTTCTGTGAGAAAGCCTACCGGATTTTTTGCATTAATCTGGGTATCAAAGTATCGAAAGGTTTGCTGCAGTTTGGTATAAAACATTGCCGCAATTTCTTCTGTGGGAACGGGAAAAATACCCAGCTGCTGGCTGAATTTTGGATGAAATACATACGAAATCCCCCATTTTTTTCGAATGGGCAAAGGCATAACAAAATCATAATCACCTAAAACCAATGCACCCCAGCGGTCAGCAACATGATCGAGGTACCAGGAGGTTGCATAAATTTGGCGGTTGGGAGAATGAACAAGACAATTGTCCCATTTTGTATAATCAATGTCTTGATTTTTAACATAGCTAATTTTTGTCATTTGCCCACTCAAATCCCAATTGGTTCATTTTTTCAAACACTTCGCGGTAGCCTTCCCAAATACCCAGGTCGTTTACCGTTTCGTTGTGCCACACGCTCACAAATGTACCACCAACATTTTTAACTTCGGTCATTATCTTTTTAATTTCTTCAAAAGCTTTGTCGGGCGACAGTTTTAGATAGTGTTTAAAAGTTCCGTCCATTACCTGGAAAGGAACCACAAGAAGATTGGTCGCTGTTTCCCGTTCCAGGTCGTAAAAGTAATAGGGGGTACAAATTCCGGCCCTGAATCCGTGTAAACAAGAGAATCCCATGGTGTAATCTTCAATAATTCCGCTCTTGATAAGCCTGCGGTACGACTTGGGTAATTCGAGACGCAGAAAATGCTGACGGCTTTTCAGAATATTACTTTTTATGATTTTTTCGAGGCGAATACGTTCAATCCGTGTTTTCTTGCGGTTGCCCTTTTTACTTGAAGAGAATGAGGGATGTAACGCAATATCGTATTTCTCTTTTGTTGCCCGGATCAGTTTTTTGTAATGTTTGTTTCGCGAAGAAATATTTTTGTCGTAACGGCCCCAGTCGCCCATCAGAAAAAAGAATTTTACTTTCTCTTCGTTCCCGGCAAATACGGTATCAAGGTAGTCGTATGTATCGTACGGGTCTTTGCTTTTTCCGCTTACTACATTTATTCGTGCTTTAAATTCGCTTCGGTTTCTGAAAAACGATTTTACCAAAGCACCCCCGGTTCTCCAGAAGCCTTTGTGTTTGTACGCCCAGGCATTGTCGATATCGATCGATGAAATAAAATCGAACTTAGTTTCGGTGAAATTCAATTCCGGGTATTTCTCTTTTAGTTTTTGCCCCAGCAAACGGGCCCAAATATTAACCACCGGTTTCTGAAACAGGTTGTATTTTAGTAAAATACTGTTTTGCGGCGTATAGCGGTTTAGCTTATCGCGGTTTTTATCGGTGTATTCTTCATGGCGGGTAACCAGATAAAATGATGCAGCCAGCGGATCGAAGGGTAATTCAGAGTCTTGCGTACTTTCACAAAAATACTTGTTCCCTTCGTACCATACCGGGTGGATTGTTGGTTTAATCAGGGCTTTTTGGAACATCAACCGATGGGGTTTGATGTAAAACTCATCGCCAAACTTTTGAAATGAATAGTTAAATTTTGGCCCTTCATGTTGCTGAAAATCCTTCGAATTTTTTGTAAAGGCAACCTCTGCCTGTAGAACTTGGTTAAAAATAAGCTTTGAAATGTACTCAATTCGGGGGGTAATTTTTTCAGAGTAGATTAGTATCATTTTGGTTCCGTTTAAAAGTTTAGCATTCCTTCGTCGGCAAAACTGAGGTAGTTGTTATGCCCGATAATAATGTGGTCGAGCACAGCAATGTCCATTGTTTCAGCGGCGAGTTTTATCTTTTTGGTTATTTTTTGATCGGCGTCTGATGCCTGCATGGTCCCCGATGGATGGTTGTGGCACAGAATCATAGAGCTGGCCAGTTTTTCAATGGCAGGTTTTAGTATAATCCTTACATCTATTACAGTTCCTGAAATCCCGCCCTGGCTGATCATGAATGTGTCGATTATTTTGTTTCCGCGGTTTAGTAACATTACCCAGAATTCTTCATGGTTTAAATCGCCCAGTAAGGGGAAGAAGTAGTCGGCGGCATCTTTGCTCCCGGTAATTTTATTGTTGTTGAAAACATCGGCATCTTTGCGCCGTTTTCCCAGTTCCAGGGCAGCCACAATGCTAACTGCTTTTGCTTCACCAATTCCGTTAAAGGTTTTTAGGAATTCGATGTTTTTTCTACCAAGTTCGTTTAGGTTATTGTTTACTGCAGCAAGTATTCGCCGCGAGAGTTCCACAGCGGTTTCTTCTATGTTTCCCGATCCGATTAAAATGGCAATCAGTTCGGCATCGCTGAGTGCCCGTGCTCCTTTTGCAAGTAGTTTTTCGCGCGGACGGTCTTCGGCAGCCCAGTCTTTTATGTTTAACTTTTTGTATTCATTCATGCTCCGGAACTTCTTTCTTAAAAATATGCAGAATAAATGATTTGTAAAAGACAGATTTAGTTGTTCCGGAACATATGTTGATTTTAGGCAAAAAAAAACCTCTCCGCATCACGGAGAGGTTCCCTATATCGTAGAACTTGTTTCTTACAGTTGATTCACTTTTAAAGCTAAACTCGATTTCAGATTCGAAGCTTTGTTTTTGTGAATGATATTGCGTTTTGCCAGTTTGTCAATCATAGCAACAACGCCAGGATACAGCTTTGCAGCTTCTTCCTTGTCAGTAGCATTCCGTAAAGCTTTAATTGCGTTACGTGTAGTTTTTGCGTAGTACTTATTGTGTACTCTCTTTTTTTCATCCTGACGGATTCTTTTTAATGCTGACTTATGATGTGCCATTTTATATTCTCTTTCTTCTTTAAAAAATTAGTAGCCCGTAGGGGATTCGAACCCCTGCTACCAGGATGAAAACCTGGCGTCCTAACCCCTAGACGAACGGGCCTTCCTGTTTTGTTCCCTTAATTTTGGGACTGCAAAAATACTTCATTTTTGTTATCCGCCAAATTTTCAGGAATTTTTTTCAACTAAAACCGGTTCTTTTTTCGTTTAAAAAGTCGTTTTTATTTTAGCGCTGCAAAGAAAAGCAAGTTTTTTGAATCTGCAAATAAAAAAATGTAAAAAGTTTGTTTTTAGCGCAACTCGAAGTTTTGTCCAAGATAAACACGCCGAACATCTTCATCGGCGGCAAGTTCGTGAGCCGTTCCCGCCTTAAGTATATTTCCTTCAAACAAGAGGTACGAACGATCGGTGATTGTTAGGGTTTCGTGCACATTGTGGTCGGTTATTAAAACACCGATATTTTTTTCTTTCAGCTGCATTACAATTTGCTGAATGTCTTCTACTGCAATCGGATCAACTCCGGCAAAAGGCTCATCGAGTAAAATAAATTTTGGGTCAATGGCCAGGGCCCGTGCAATTTCGGTACGGCGCCGTTCTCCTCCCGATAGTTGGATTCCCTTGCTTTTCCGGATGTGCTGTAAACTAAATTCATCCAATAAAGTTTCCAGCTTTTCTTTCTGGTATTCTTTTGTGTAGTCGGTCATCTCCAGTACTGCGCGAATATTGTCTTCGATACTAAGTTTTCTGAAAACAGAAGCTTCCTGGGCTAAGTACCCGATTCCTTTTTGGGCTCTTTTGTAAACCGGTAGTTTTGTAATTTCTTCATTGTCCAGAAAAATTTTTCCCGAAAAAGGTTGAATGAGTCCCACAATCATGTAAAACGAAGTGGTTTTCCCGGCACCGTTCGGCCCCAGTAATCCTACAATTTCACCTTGTTTTACATCAAAACTAACCCCCTTAACAACGGTCCGTTTCCGGTATTTCTTTACAATATTTTCAGCTCGTAAAATCATTTGAGTTCAAATAACGGATTTTTTTTGGATCAATTACAAGGCTTCCATCTCCATTTCACGTTTTTTAACCACTCTCCGCGAGATAAAAATTCCAACTTCATAAAGAACAACCAATGGAATGCACACCATAATCTGGCTGAAAATATCGGGTGGCGTAATAATGGCAGATAGAAGCAACATTAGTACATAGGCATGTTTGCGGTAAGTTTTCATAAACTTTGGTGTTAGAATTCCAACTTTACTCAAAAAGTATGAGAAGATAGGTAAAAGAAAAACTACACCTGCCGCTAAAGAAATGGATGTTACCGTAGCAATGTACGAACGGGTATTGATTTGATTGGTCACCGTTTCTGAAACACTGTAAGTTCCCAGAAACTGGATCGAAAGCGGAACAATCAGGAAATAACCAAAAAGTACACCCAGCAAAAACAGCACTGAAGTGTAAAATACTGCACCCCCGGCATGTTTCCTTTCTTTTTCGTATAAAGCGGGTTTTATAAAACGCCAGAATTCATAAAAAATAACCGGCGAGGCCATAATTATTCCGGCAATAATCGAAATCATGATGTGCATCATAAACTGATCCGACATTTTTATTGCGATCAGATGCAATGGCTGTTGATTAATTTTAAGTGCGTCGGTCCCCACCAGTTCTCCGAGTTTATATAACATCCGGTTGGTCCAGAAGTCCGGAAACATCGGTTTCATAATTACGGTATCGAAAATAAAGCTTTTGAGAATAAAAGCGATAATGGCAAACAGAAATACGGCTATTGCAGACCGGATAATATGCCATCTCAGTTCTTCCAGGTGCTCCAGAAACGACATTTCAGATTCCGGCTTTTTGGCACCACGCTTTTTCGTGCTTTGCTCTTCTCTTGTATTTTCTTCGCTCATCGGCTTGTCGGCTTAAAAAAACTCCACAAATGTACACGAATTTTTGGCATTTGAAATTTCATCTTTTTGAATTGTACAAAGCCACAAACTCCAAGGTTTCGAATATACATATTATATAATAAGGTGTTCACAATTGGTTAATCTGAAACCAACGAATTTAATTTCAAATCATATTTCTGCGGTTTTTATATCGAAAACTTTTCATATTTGTATAAGGGAAATGAAAATCAATAAAGTTACCCGGAGTGAAAACAATATTTCAAAAACCATCGGATAGCTTTAAAAATCATTAAAATGCATTGTTGTTTTATTTACTTTTAATAAATTAGAAATCACTATATCAATAATAGTGGATTGTTTGAGAGTTAGTTATGGATAAGGATATCGATTTACTGGAACGGTTACAGCACTTTTTTGGCTTCGATCGTTTCAAAGGACAACAGGACGAAGCAATTAAAAGCGTACTGGACGGAAACAACACATTTGTATTAATGCCAACCGGCGGAGGAAAATCACTCATTTACCAGCTGCCGGCACTTATAATGGAGGGCACTGCCATTGTTATCTCACCTCTGATTGCTTTGATGAAAAATCAGGTTGACTCTATTCGGGGAATGAATTCTGAAGACAATGTAGCCCATTTCCTGAATTCATCGTTGTCGAAAGCAGCCATTACACAGGTAAAAGAAGATGTAATAGCCGGAAAAACAAAACTATTGTATGTTGCTCCGGAGTCGCTGACCAAAGAAGAGAATATTGAGTTTTTAAAGCAGATCAGAATATCGTTTTATGCGATTGACGAAGCGCACTGTATTTCGGAATGGGGACATGATTTCCGCCCCGAATATCGCCGTATTAAGCCAATTGTAGAGGAGATAGGAAAATCGCCGATTATTGCCCTGACAGCCACTGCAACTGCAAAGGTACAACACGATATTCAGAAAAACCTTGGCATTTTGGATGCACAGGTTTTTAAAGCATCATTTAACCGTGAAAATCTTTACTATGAAGTGAGACCGAAGGTGAAAACGGTAAATCAGATCATAAAATTCATTAAGCAGAATGACGGTAAATCCGGGATTATTTATTGCCTGAGCAGGAAGAAAGTGGAGGAACTGGCCGAAAATCTGCAAGTAAATGGAATCAAGGCATTGCCTTACCATGCCGGAATGGATGCAAATACACGCTCTACCAACCAGGATAAGTTTCTGATGGAAGAAGTGGATGTGATTGTGGCAACCATTGCCTTTGGAATGGGGATTGATAAACCCGATGTGCGCTTTGTGATTCACTACGATATTCCGAAAAGCCTGGAAGGGTATTACCAGGAAACGGGGCGTGCCGGCCGCGATGGCGGCGAAGGGAAATGCATCACTTTTTACAGCTATAAAGACATTCAGAAGCTAGAGAAGTTTATGCATGGAAAACCGGTAGCAGAGCAGGAAATCGGGAAACAGCTTTTACTCGATACCGTGTCGTATGCTGAGTCGGCCATCTGCCGGAGAATTATCCTGCTGCATTACTTTGGAGAAAAATACGAAACCGAAAATTGTGGCAATTGCGATAACTGTTTAAACCCAAAAGAACAGATTGAAGCAAAAGATGAAATTGTAACCGCATTGAAAACCATTCTGGAAGTCAATGAAAAATACAAAGGCGACCACATTGCCAATATCCTGATCGGAAATAAAACTGCCGCCATAAAATCGTTCAAGCATTATACGCTTGAATCGTTTGGAACAGGCGCCGACCACGATGAGCGTTTCTGGAACGCTGTGTTTCGTCAGTCGATGGTAGCAGGCCTTATTAATAAAGACATTGAAAACTACGGATTGCTGAAGGTAACCCCGGAGGGGCATGAGTTTTTGGCAAAACCGGTTAGTTTTATGCTGGTAAGAAACCACGATTACGAAGAAGAGGCAGAAAGTGAAGGAGGCGCACCTTCAGGAGGGGCAAGTGGCGATCCGCAGTTGTTTTCCATGTTAAAGGATTTACGTAAACGGATTGCCAAACGGCATAACCTGCCTCCTTTTGTAATCTTTCAGGATCCTTCGCTCGCCGATATGTCCATTCAGTATCCTGTAACCATTGAGGAATTGCAAAATATTCAGGGAGTTGGCCAGGGAAAAGCACGTCGTTACGGCCGTGATTTTGTTGAATTGATCAAACAGTATGTGGAGGACAACGATATTGAACGCCCGGAAGATTTGGTTGTACGCACTGTTGCCAACAAATCGAAAATGAAGGTTTTCATTATTCAGAGCATCGACCGAAAAATGTCGTTTGAAGATATTGCCAATTCAAAAGGTATTGAGGTAACCGATGTAATCGGCGAAGTAGAAGCCATTGTAAATTCAGGAACAAAACTGAATATCGACTACTACATTAATGATGTGCTGGATGAGGATCATCAGGAAGAAATTTTTGATTATTTCCGCGAGGCCAAATCAGATTCGGTACAGGAAGCATTGGATGAGTTGGGAGAGGATGAATATACAGAAGATGATGTCCGGCTGATGCGCGTCAAGTTTTTCTCCGACATGGGGAATTAAGATACCAACAAACATATTCAACTTTTTACATGTAAAAATAGTATTTTTGCACCGCTTTATTATTTGGAACAATTAATACAAGGAAATATGACTGTTGCAGTTAACGAAAAACTTACTTATAAAGTGGCCGATATATCACTGGCTGATTTTGGGCGAAAAGAAATTGAGATCGCAGAGAAAGAAATGCCGGGATTGATGTCAATCAGGAAAAAATTTGGCCCGGCAAAACCATTAAAAGATGCCCGTATTATGGGGAGTCTTCATATGACCATTCAAACCGCTGTTTTAATTGAAACACTGGTGGAACTCGGTGCAGATGTCCGCTGGGCAAGCTGTAACATTTTCTCAACGCAGGATCATGCTGCGGCGGCCATTGCAGCAGCCGGTGTTCCTGTTTTTGCATGGAAAGGCGAAACACTGAAAGAATACTGGTGGTGTACCGAACAGGCATTAAACTTTGGCAACGGGGCCGGCCCGAATGTAATTGTAGATGACGGGGGAGATGCTACATTGATGATCCATCGTGGTTTTGAAGCAGAAGATAATTCGGCCATTCTGGATGAACCTGCAGGAGGTGAAGATGAAATTCAGCTTAATCTGATTCTTAAGCAGATATTGGCAGAAGACCCGGCTCGCTGGCACAAAGTTGCCAAAGAAATTAAAGGAGTTTCGGAAGAAACCACAACCGGGGTTCACCGTTTGTACCAAATGCAGGAAGAAGGTAAACTGTTGTTTCCTGCGATCAATGTAAACGACTCGGTTACCAAATCGAAATTTGATAATCTTTATGGTTGTCGAGAATCGCTGGCCGATGGTATCAAGCGTGCAACCGATGTAATGATTGCCGGAAAAGTGGTGGTGGTTGCCGGTTATGGCGATGTGGGTAAAGGCTGTGCACATTCGATGCGGAGTTACGGAGCGCGGGTTATTGTGACTGAAATTGATCCGATTTGTGCACTTCAGGCTGCCATGGAGGGATTTGAAGTGAAAACCATGGAAGATGCCTTAAGTGAAGGAAATATTTATGTGACTACCACCGGAAATAAAGATGTAATCACCGGAGAGCACATGTCTAAAATGAAAGACCAGGCCATTGTTTGTAACATTGGTCACTTCGACAATGAGATTCAGGTAGCGCGTCTTGAAAAATGGCCCGGAATTCAGAAAATAAATATTAAACCACAGGTAGATAAATTTACTTACGACGATGGTCACAGTATTTATTTGCTGGCAGAAGGGCGTTTGGTAAACCTGGGGTGTGCCACCGGCCACCCATCGTTTGTAATGAGTAACTCGTTTACAAACCAGTCGCTCGCACAAATCGAACTTTGGGAAAATGATTACGAAACAGGGGTTTACACACTTCCGAAAAAGCTTGATGAAGAAGTGGCAAGATTACATCTGGAGCAAATCGGTGTTAAGCTGACCACGCTTACCGATTCGCAGGCTGCGTATCTTGGTGTTTCAAAAGAAGGCCCGTATAAGCCCGAGCATTACAGGTATTAACCTGAGTTCGACTTTAAAATATTTTCACAGAAAGTTATAATTACGTTAGGTTTGCATTTAAAATTATGCAGTAATAGCGGGCTATTTCAAAGAATTTTAAATGCAAAGATGGCGTGAGAAGAACTTTCCCTTCGGGCTTTGCTCTTTTTTCCATAAACTTCCCCCAATTTTCTCGTATTATCCCGATAAGACTTCGAAAATCGGTGAAAGTTTCTGACTAAAAATAGCTAAAGCTGTGAGCCATTTTAAAATCGAACTCAGGTTATTAATAAAATACGACATTGAATAGGAAGCGGGTCTCAGTTTTGGGGCCCGTTTTTAATT
This sequence comes from Draconibacterium sp., assembly GCA_047975435.1. GTDB lineage: Bacteria > Bacteroidota > Bacteroidia > Bacteroidales > Prolixibacteraceae > Draconibacterium. Next base: position 12,676 of record JBKEDN010000290.1, read on the forward strand.
GTATATTCTTAAAACATCTCCGTAAAGAACCGTTCTGTACTGCTTTAGCGGAAATTCTGCGTCCCCTTGAATAGGATATGCACTTTGATCGGCAAGGTTAAATGATGATCCGCAGCATTCGCAACTTACAATAAAATTGTCAAGGATACAGGGACAGAGATTTAGCTGGAGTTCCTGATCTGCAATAACTTTACAAGTGCTGAGAACTTCATTCGTGCAAGCTGCATCGTAGGCATAATATTCGAGCCGGTCTCCCAAAAAGCCCGCGCAATAAACTACAATCCCTCCAAATCCACGATTGGGAAGAAAGTAGGCAGTTGCAGGAACATTCATTCCGAACGTTTGTACGTTAACGGTAAAATCAACCGGCACATCAGGTATATTGTATTCTGCTTTGTCGCACGACAGGTTTATTAGATTGATCAGCAAGAAAAACATCAAATACTTCCCACTTCGTAAAATCAACTGCTTCATTTTTATTACTTTTACTGGAAACATCAAAAATAGCATTTTATTGCATAAGCTAAGAGATTCATGGACGACCTGCTTGTTATAATAATTACGATTCTGATTGCTGTGGTTGGGGTGTTTAATCAACGCAAAAAGAAAAGAGATGCGCAACAGCCGGTTTCTGAAGATACGGGTGAATCTACTGATTTCTGGGAAATGTTGATGCAGCAGGAAGAGCGCAAGCCGGTTTTTCAACCCATTCAGGAAGAGGCGGGGGAAGATGAAGATTATGAAGCGTATGAAGATCCTGTTCCCAAACAGGAGCAGCCTGTTTATCAGTTTAAAGCCGGGGAAGAAGGCAGTTCGGAAGTAACGGAGGAAAAGAAGATCCTGCAACGCGAAGTAAAAAAGAAGGTGTTGATAGAAGGAGAAGAATTTTCGCTTCGAAAGGCTGTTATTTACAACGAGATCCTAAATCGTAAATACACTTAAATGGCTATAAATCATTCATTATGAAGATTTTTTCGGTGGGATCATTTCAAAGTTGAATAAAATATTTACATTTGCAGAAAAGGAAGAGTCCCGGATAACCGGGATTCTTTCTATTTTTTTGTGCACTATTATACTATAAAAAATAGAAAAATTGAGGAGGATAAAAAAATGTCCGAAGTAACATATTTAACGCAGGACGGACTAAACAAGCTTAAAAAGGAGCTTGAACGTCTGGTAACGGTTGAAAGACCGAAAATTTCAAAACAGATTGGCGAAGCCATCGAAAAAGGAGATATCTCTGAAAATGCAGAGTACGATGCTGCCAAAGATGCGCAGGGAATGCTGGAGGCAAAAATTGCCCAGTTGCAGTCGAAAGTGGCCAGTGCCCGAATTCTGGATGAATCGAAGATCGATACATCAAAAGTTCAGATTCTGAATAAAGTTACCATCCGTAACCAAAAGAACAATGCAACCATGCAATATACATTGGTGCCGGAAAGTGAAGCCAACCTGAAAGAAGGAAAACTTTCGGTTCAAACCCCGATTGCCAAAGGATTAATCGGTAAAAAAGTAGGCGATGTGGTTGAAATCACAGTTCCCTCAGGTATTATTCCTTTTGAAATTGTTGAAATCTCAATTTAATTCAAAATGGCAAGCATTTTCACTCGAATTGTAAACGGAGAAATCCCAGCTTATAAAGTTGCCGAAGACGAGAATTATCTCGCTTTTCTGGATGTTTTCCCGACAGCCAAAGGGCATACCCTGGTGATTCCAAAAAAAGAGGTGGATTACCTTTTTGATCTGGACGACGTGATGTATGCCGGATTACAGATGTTTGCCAAAAAAGTAGCGCTCGGATTAAAAAAAGCCATTCCGTGTGTAAAGGTTGGAGTGATGGTTTTAGGCCTCGAAGTTCCGCATGCACACATTCACCTTGTTCCGATGCAAAGCGAAAAGGATTTGCTCCATTTTACGGAGAAGACAAAGTTTCCTCCCGGGGAGATGGAAGCCATCGCAAAATTGATTGCCGATAATATCGAATAAATAACAGCCTGGTTTTCACCGGGCTTTTTTTTGCCCCGGCTATTCTTCCAAATTTTATTAACAATGCCCCTGTGCCGCAGCCAAAATAAGTACCTTTAAAGGACTTTTTGAAACGCATATTTATGGTTCCATTTACGCATTTACACGTACATTCTCAATACTCCATCCTTGATGGGGCCGCCAGTGTTCCTGATCTGGTAACCAAAGCCAAATCAGATAAAATGGGAGCATTGGCACTTACCGATCACGGTACTATGTTTGGGATTAAAGAATTTCATGCCACCTGTACCAAAAATGAAATAAAACCCATACTTGGGTGCGAAACCTATGTAGCTTCGCGTACCATCAGCAATAAAAATGATAAGGTGGATCGTTCGGGGCATCACCTGATATTGCTGGCCAAAAACAAAACCGGTTACCGCAACCTGATTAAGCTGATTTCGGTGGCCAACACCGATGGTTTTTATTACAAACCGCGTATCGATAAGGATTTGCTGGAAAAGCATCACGATGGCTTGATTGCTTCATCGGCTTGTTTGGGGGGAGAAATTCCGCAGCTGATCATGAACAACCACATGAAAGATGCGGAGGAAGCAATTTTGTGGTACAAGAATTTATTTGGCGACGACTATTACCTGGAGCTGATGCGCCATCCGGCAGAAGCATTGCAGCAACGCCAGGATGTTTATGACTGGCAGGTGATGGTAAACAAGCAACTGGTACCGCTGGCCCAAAAACTGGGGGTAAAACTGATTGCCACCAACGATATTCACTTTACCAACAAAGAAGATGCTGATGCGCACGATTTGCTGATTTGTATGAACACCGGGAAGGATTTTGACGATCCGAACCGGATGCGTTATACCAAACAGGAGTGGTTTAAAACACAGGCCGAAATGAACGAGCTTTTCGGCGATATTCCCGAAGCCCTGTCGAATACGATGGAAGTGGTTGAAAAAATCGAGAATTACGAGTTGAATTCGGCCCCAATTATGCCGGTGTTTCCTATTCCCGAAGAAATTGGTACCGAAGAGGAATTTGCCCAAAAATATTCAGAGGCCGATTTACGGGAAGAGTTTGGCGATGCTGCTTTTGAGCGTTTGGGAGGTTACGATAAAGTGTTGCGTGTAAAGCTTGAGTCAGCTTATCTTGAACACCTGGCCTACGAAGGCGCCAAAGAACGTTACGGCGATCCGCTGGAGAGTTCGGTGGAAGAACGCTTGACTTTTGAGCTGAATACGATTAAAGTAATGGGTTATCCGGGATACTTCCTGATTACGCAGGATTTTATCAACTGGGCAAAAGACAACGGTGTGCTGGTGGGCCCGGGGCGTGGTTCGGCAGCCGGTGCTGCTGTTTCTTATTGTTGCGGGATTACCAATATCGACCCGATCAAATACGACCTGCTTTTTGAGCGTTTCCTGAATCCCGACCGTATCTCTCTTCCCGATGTGGATATTGACTTTGATGATGACGGCCGCCAGCTGGTGCTCGAATATGTAACCGAGAAATACGGGCGCGATAAAGTGGCACACATTTGTACATTCGGTACAATGGCCACAAAATCTTCGATCCGTGATGTGGCAAGGGTGTTGAAACTTCCGTTGCCCGAAGCCGACCGTTTGGCCAAACTGGTACCGGATGCTCCCAAAATGAGCTTCCAAAAAGCGTACAAGGAAAGTCCTGAACTGACAGCTGAAAAGAAATCGCCCAACGAACTGGTAGCTCAAACCATTAAATTTGCAGAGACGCTCGAAGGTTCGGTTCGCCAAACCGGGGTACATGCGTGTGGAATTCTGATCAGCCGCGATACCCTCTCGGACCATATTCCGCTAATGCCAACAAAAGATGAGGAGTATTTGCTAACCACGCAATACGACGGGCGTTTTGTGGAAGATATCGGGCTGCTGAAGATGGACTTCCTGGGATTAAAAACGCTTTCCATTATCAAGGAAGCGCTTGAAAATATTCGGCTTTCAAAAGGAATTGAGATCGATATCGACAAAATACCTTTTGACGACGAAAAAACCTTTGAGCTGTTTAGCCACGGCGAAACCACTGCTATTTTCCAGTTTGAATCGGATGGGATGAAAAAACACCTGCGGGAGTTAAAACCCAACCGTTTTGAGGATTTGGTGGCGATGAATGCCTTGTACCGTCCGGGGCCAATGGAATACATTCCGGATTATATTGCCCGAAAACATGGCCGCCAGAAAGTAGATTACGATGTGCCGATGATGGAAAAATACCTGAGCGATACTTATGGTATTACGGTTTTTCAGGAACAGGTGATGTTGCTTTCGCGCTTGCTGGCAGGTTTTACCCGTGGTGATTCCGACACGCTTCGTAAAGCGATGGGAAAGAAGATTATGGCGGTGATGAACAAGCTCAAAGCTAAATTTGTAGAAGGCTGTAAAGCCAATTTCCAGTTTGTGGATGAATGTAAGAACAACGGGAAAAAGCCAGAGGATGTAATCGATAAAATCTGGAAAGACTGGGAAGCATTTGCTTCGTATGCTTTTAACAAGTCGCACTCGGTTTGTTACGCTTACATCGCATATCAAACCGGTTACCTGAAAGCGCATTACCCGGCAGAGTTTATGGCTGCCAACCTTAGCCGAAACCTCAGCAATATTACTGATATCACCAAATTGATGAAAGAATGCCGGCGCATGAAACTAAATGTATTCGGGCCGGATGTAAACGAGAGTTTTGTAAAATTCACCGCCAATAAAAACGGGGATATCCGTTTTGGAATGGGCGCTATTAAAGGCGTGGGTGCTGGCGCAGTCCAGAACATTATTGATGTACGGGAAAAACTGAAAGGATTTAAAACTATTTTCGATATGGTTGAAAATGTGAACCTGCAGGCCGTAAACAAGAAAAACCTGGAAGCGCTGGCAATGGCTGGGGCTTTTGATAACCTGGGAATGAAACGTAGCTGTTTTTTTGCCGGTGAAAATCCAAACGACGATACCAATTTTATTGAGAAACTCATTCGTTTTGGCAACAAAGTGCAACAGGAAAGCAACAGTGCCCAACAAAGCCTTTTTGGCGCTTTTGATACCGGGTCGGTGGTTCAAAAACCTGCGATTCCGAATGTAGAAGAATGGGCTAAAATTATTTTGCTGGAAAAGGAGAAAAACCTGATCGGGATTTATCTGACTGCCCACCCGTTGGACGATTATAAACTGGAACTGGAAAACTTCTGTTCGAGAGACGTTTCGTTAAAAGACCTGAACAACGATATCGAGAAACTGAAAGACAAGGATTTGACCTTTGGCGGAATGGTGACAGCCTCGCGCGAGGGCCAGTCGAAAAACGGAAACATGTACGCAACGCTGACATTGTCGGATTATACCGATTCAAAGGAAATCTTCTTTTTCGGCAACGACTATGTCAACTTTGGAAAGTTCTGCAAAACAGGGCTTTTTATAATGGTTCGCGGAACCGTGAAAACCCGTTTCAACAGTAACTTTTACGAATACAAGGTGAACAGCATCGAGTTGCTTTCCGACGTACGGTCAAACTATGTGAAAAGCATTACCATTAATATGCCCATTTCGGCGCTCAATAAAAAACTGGTAAAGGATATCGATCATCTTTCAAAAGAACACAAAGGAAGTGCACTGTTAAAATTTGTAGTTTATGACCCCGAGAACAATATGCAGTTAGAAATGTTTTCAAGAACAGCAAAGGTTGATCCTACCGATGATTTCTTAAACTTTTTTGACAATAAGTCGGACGTGAGTTATAGAATTAATTAGTTAGTTTTGCGTCAAATTATTACAATAAATATTAAAAACAATACATTATGGCTTTAGAAATTACAGATGCCAATTTCGAAGAATTGGTTTTGAAATCAGACAAACCGGTTATGTTGGACTTTTGGGCAGTTTGGTGTGGCCCGTGCCGTATGATTGCCCCGATTGTTGAAGAAATGTCGGGAGAATACGAAGGAAAAGCAGTAATTGGGAAAGTAGATGTGGATAATAACCAGGAGATTTCCATGAAATACGGAATCCGTAACATCCCAACGGTTTTATTCATAAAAAACGGAGAAGTAGTTGACAAACAAGTAGGTGCTGCACCAAAACAAGCATTTACTTCTAAACTGGATGCGCTGCTGTAAGATATTACATTAATTAGACTGTCATTTCGAATGAGGAACGAATGAGAAATCTTTTCTTAAATACAGATTTCTCCTCATACTTGGTCGAAATGACAGTTTTCTTTTCCTGCCTTTGAAAAACATTTTCGACATAGAGCAATTTCACCAATTCGATAACCTGGGCTTGATCGCACAAGAGGTGGTAGAAGGTTTTATTACCGGTCTTCACCGCAGTCCGTTTCATGGTTTTTCGGTTGAGTTTGCCGAACACCGGCTGTACAACCAGGGCGAATCAACGCGCCAGATCGACTGGAAGCTTTATGCCCGTACGGACAAGTTGTTTGTAAAACAATACGAAGAGGAAACCAACCTTCGCTGCCAGTTGGTAATCGATACTTCCTCGTCGATGCTTTTCCCCTATTCAAAAGGCGGCAAAAAGTTGCAGAATAAACTGGCTTTTTCGGTTTATACCGCAGCCGCGCTTATTTACCTCATGCGGAAACAACGCGATGCTGTAGGGTTAACCCTTTTTTCGGATGAAATTGAGTTTCATTCCACACCGCGCCTATCGTCGGTAAATGCCGAAATCATGTTTAGCAAACTTTCTGAACTGATTCAGCCCGAAAACGCACATCTGCGAAAAAACACCAATACCACTCAGGTACTTCACCAGATTGCCGAGAACATTCACAAACGTTCGCTGGTGATTATTTTCAGCGACATGCTCGACAGTCAGAAAACCGAAGAGCTTTTCTCAGCGCTTCAGCACCTGCGGTACAACAAACACGAGGTAATCCTTTTTCATGTTACTGATCATTCGCTGGAACGTGAGTTTGAGTTCTCGAACCGGCCACACAAATTTGTTGATTTGGAAAGCGGGCAAACCGTAAAGTTTAATCCCTGGGAAGTAAAAAAACACTATGTTTCAACGGTAAAAGAGTATTTCGACGATTTGAAAGTAAAGTGTGGCCAATACCAAATCGACCTGGCCGAAGCCGACATCAACAAAGATTTTAAAGAAGTGCTGTTTTCGTATTTGGTGAAACGGAAGAAGCTTTACTGATTCAAATTTTCTTTTTACCATTTTCTCTGTTTCGGATTTGTAATCAGACCCCAATCAGCATGGTCTGTCAGCTTTTTATCAATTTGATTTTTGTATTTTTAAGCAAATTTGAAGTTTGCATAATAAATTAGGATTTGCACTTATTGCACCAAATTAAAAATTATGAATAGAAAGGAATACATTGATGGTATTCATGAATACATTGAAAAACTGAACTTTGATTTTGACAGGCTGAATGAGTTTTTGTTTTTAATTGAAGAGGAAATACTTTCACAACTGAAGCAGATGCAGCAGTCATCTTTCGAAGAAAGTTTAATGTTTTTCGTGCAGCTTGAAGTTTATAACGAAATAGTAGCCAAATGTTATTATAATCGTTATAAAATTGAGATATCAGATAAGCTATTCCTTTTTATGAATGACTTTGAAAGAAGTTACACGCAAGTGGAGAAACGCAGAATCTGGAATTTGTTAAGAACAGGCGAACATGATTTGTTAAAATGAAATGGCCATCGTTACAGATTTCCCCCCCCGCTGGCGCAAATTTGTAATTTGTGCCTTATCGTTACAATAAAAGATCAATTCTTTTGAATTGCACACCGATTACAAATCGGCGCGAGCGGGGGTAATTGCTGAAGTCTTATCTGATTTTGACAACGGTCAGCATGATTCTGAGTTTTATCTGGATTTATCTTGGGAAGGTTTACAATACGAGAATATATATACTTGGAGTAGTTTGCCTCAAACAGAACAAGACAGGATTAATACGGTAATCTTAACTTATTTAATTGATAATCAGTCTGAACAATGTATCCAATGAAAATTTATTTAATTACCTGTGTAGTCCTTCTTTCTTTGGTGGGCTATGGTCAGGAAAAGAAAGAGACAGTATATCTGTTAACTGCTTATCCCTTTTAGTCAAGTAAAGATTTATCTTTGATACATGAACGAGATTGAGAAATATCCAAGAGATTTTCAGGAGTTTATCACGCAGTTCAAATGCGAGGCTGACTGTTGGCG
>JBKEDN010000340.1:0-20340 GCA_047975435.1 Draconibacterium sp.
TACCGTTTCAACCGGAGCAACATGAAGGATGGCATCTTTGACAACCTTCTGCGCAGGATGGTCAAAGCAGAGCCGTTGCCGTACAAAATTTATTGCTTAAATGCCTAATTCAATAAATTTAAGAACCTGCAAAAATGATAAAAATCAGCATTCTGTTTCGTTGTGTTCTGTTTGGCTGAACTATTAAGTATAAGAAAGAGAAGTACACATTCCAAAATGGCAACAATGATGAGCCCTTCATTATTTTTTAACGAAATAGTTTAACTTTATACCATCTAATAGGTATTTAATGAAACTTGAAAAGAATATTGTAACACTTGTTTTGATGGTTTTTGTTGTGGTAAGTGCAAACGCTCAATATCCGCCGATAGAAACCAAACTCGATAAAAAAATTCAAGCCTTTTTGGAGGAGAATGCAACAAACTGGAGAGACATGAATGTTCCTATCTCGGATGGGAAGGTATTGTACGATATTGTTGTTAAAAATGGATATAAAAAGGCTGTTGAAATCGGTACATCCACCGGGCATTCTGCTATCTGGATCGCATGGGCGCTTAGTAAAACGGGTGGAAAACTAATTACCATTGAAATTGACAGAAAGCGTTACCTGGAGGCAAAAGCCAATTTTAAAAAGGCAGGTGTTTTAAAATATATCGATGCCCGCCTGGGCGATGCACACGAGTTGGTACCACAGCAGGAAGGAGAGTATGACTTTGTTTTTTGCGACGCTGATAAATATTGGTATAAAAATTATTTTATAGCCATGGATCCGAAGCTGAAAAACGGGGCGTGTTTTATTGCCCATAACACTACAATGCGGGCAAACGGAATCCGTGATTTTTTGGAATACATCGAAAGCCTCTGTAATTATAATACTACGTTCGACGAAACAAGTAGAGAGGGGATGTCAATCAGTTACAAACGGTTGTCAAAATAAAATCCATTGCCTGATACAAACCAGTATCTTGAGCGCAGATTAGGCCTGTTCCCGGTCACAAATATTGTTGTTGCAAATATTATCGGAGCCGGAATTTTTACCACTACCGGTTATATTATGGATTTTCTTGGAAATCCGTGGCTGATGATTGTATTGTGGTGTATTGGCGGGTTAATATCGTTTTGTGGCGCATTGGCATTTGGCGAACTTGGTGCTGCCTACCCCGAAGCTGGTGGTGAATACGTTTTTATTTCTAAGCTGTTTAGCCCTTTGCTTGGTTTTTTAAGTGGCTGGCTTTCGTTGCTGGTCGCTTTTTCTGCTCCCATTGCTGCTTCTGCCATTGGCTTTAGTAAATACCTGATTTGGGCTTTCCCCGATTTGCAAAACACATTAATGTTGGGCGAGCTTATCTCGCAGGAGACTTTTGGCGGCACCCTGGCCATTTTTTTGATTCTTGGTTTCAGCTTGATACATGCTGGCGGAGTAGTTTTTGGTGCCCGTATCCAAAATGTATTAACCGTTTTCAAAGTTGTTCTGTTGGTGGGGTTAATTTTTGCCGGGTTGTTTTTTGGGAAAGGCAGTTTTCAGCATTTTCAGTCGTACAAACCGCTACATCTCGATTTCGAAGGCTGGAAAGCCATTGGCCTTTCACTTCTGTTCATCATGTTTGCTTACAGTGGCTGGAATTCTGCAACATACATAGGTTCCGAAATAAAAAATCCGCAAAGGGTAATTCCCCGGTCGCTTTTATTTTCCACATTAATTGTTACCGTGCTATATATATTGCTGAATTTATTTTTTGTGTATGCTATTCCATCCGGACAAATGCTAGGTGAACCCGAAATTGGTGGTCTGGCTGCCGGAAATGCATTTGGCCCGCTAGCCGAAAAAATCATTTCCCTGCTGATTGCTTTTGCATTGTTTTCGTCGCTTAGTGCTTTTATTATTCTTGGGCCGCGTGTATATTTCCAAATGGCGCGCGACGGATATTTTTTCAAAAGTATCGCTTCGGTTCATCCCCAAAAAAAGGTTCCGGTAAATGCCATTTATTTGCAGGCAATAATCGCAATAGTGCTTGTTTTATCCGGAACGTTTGAGCAGATTCTTGTTTATATGGGGTTTGCATTGGGAATTTTTCCGGTAATTGCTGTGGCAGGGGTTTTTGTATTGCGAAAACGAAACGAGAGTGTGCTGCCATTGTGGGGCTACCCCTGGGTGCATATTATTTTTATTGTAACAGGTATTGTGATGCTTGTACTGGCTTTTTTTCAGCGGCCAACGGAATCCTCCATTGCAATTCTTACGGTGCTTTCAGGAATACCCGTGTTTTATTGGTTTAATGCCCGTAAAAAGAAAGGGAAATAATTCGTTACATTTCATTCAGCATGTGGTCGATGCTTTCCTTTGTTTTGGTTTGCAGCTCTTTATAGTCCGAAATAACCAGAGGTGTTCCGTAGCGGATACTTACACGGGTTACCGGTTTCCCCATTTGGCGAAAGAAATGCCCCAGAAATGTGTCGTCCCCCACCCAGGCATCTTCTTTGTCCTGGTATTGAATAGCCATCGGAATAACCGGAATCCCCGTTTCGGAAGCTATTTTGAAACTGCCGTTTTTGAAATTCTTTGTCAGCGGGCCTTTGTAAGTGGTCCCTTCCGGAAACAAGGTAACCGGAATTCCCTGTGATACAGATTCCTTTATTTTCTTCATCGTATGAATCAGGCTGCTGGTGTTGTTACGGTCCACCAAAATAGAGTTAGACACTTTCATTGCCAGTTTTCCCAATGGCCATTTAGCAATTTCAGCTTTTCCAACCATTGCCGAAGGAGTTAAGCCGGCTACCACAAAAATATCGAGATAACTTCGGTGGTTTGACATCATAATAAAATTACTGTCGTGAGGGAAAGCTCTTTTGTCTAACCTGATACCACAAATCCAGGTCAATGATTTTCCCCAGTTGCCCATGGTCCATTTTTGCACTTTTCGGCTAAATCCGGCACTTTTCATCCATACCAATGCAGTGGTTGAAAAAATAAGGGTTGACAGCAACACAAGTAATAAACGGATTAGTGCAAGCGGACTGAATAGAATGATTCGAAATATTTTCATATTGAAAAAGTCTGTATTAAACAACAGAATTCATTTCACAAATATGCTAAAAGAAATCAATTAAAAAAGGCAATCAGAGAAGACTGCCTTTGTGAGGTTCCTGGCGGATTCGAACCGCCGTACACGGTTTTGCAGACCGCTGCCTAGCCACTCGGCCAAGGAACCAATTTTGCACTGCGCCCCGATTGTGAATTGTCAAAACCGGATAACCCTGCTTGTTTCGGTCTGCAAAAATATAAATTTTATTAGTTCTTGCAATACAGAACCATAAAACGTAATTATTTACGTAATTTTTGCCAGTGGCTATTTACATGAGAACCTTGTGCCACAAACCGGTTTTCAACTGTTGGCTTAGGATTCTTCCCTTCGGGTAATTCTCTCTTCCGGCTGGCGAGACACTTGTCGCGACAGCCTCCTTCGCTCAAATTATTCGTACTTAAAAACATAGTAATAAAGGTTGATGTTTTTGTTTTCGAAAATACGAATTAAAAGTTTAAAAAATTTGACAAATGTCAGGATTGTGCTGGTAGTTAAATATTTGGTAATGTTTTTATTTAATGGGTACGAAAACCTTATTGATAATTTTGATTGTCCGTAATGTGTCATAATTAGTACGTCACCCTGAACTCGTTTCAGGGCCTCACTTATAAGTTGCTGACTAACATTACCCTAGGGATGCTGAAACAAGTTCAGCCTTATCTTAGCCTCAGCCTAAGCCTTTCTTACTTCTCCAGCGTAACACTTACCCGTTCAATCTCGCCTCCCATTGGCGGGTTCATTTTCGAGATTTTAATTTTTACTTTCCTGACAGATGGAAATTGAGCGTACAGAGCATCCAGAATACGGGAGGCTACATTTTCAAGCAAAGCCGATTTAATTTGCATTTCTTTCCGGATGGTCTCGTAAACAGCCTGGTAATTTAGTGCATCATCCAGGTTGTCGCTTTTTGCAGCTTTACTGCAATTGGTTTCAATACGAACATAAGCTTCAAAATTATTCCCAACAATTTGTTCCGCAGCGAAATGCCCGTGATAGGCATAAAACTTCATTCCTTCAATTTCAATAACTCCCATGTTTCTTAAATATAAACACACAAAAGTAATAAAATGAGGGGCTGGCATCCTTTCTCACAAATCATTTTTTAATTTTGTAAGCTTTTAAAATGAGGGGTTAATTTGAAAAATATGGCAGAAAATAACACAGCAGTGAATGCAGAAGCCAAAAAGAAGGCAAATTTTATTAATATGCAGATTGATGCCGACCTGGCAGCCGGGAAGAATGATAAACGGGTTCATACCCGTTTTCCTCCGGAGCCAAACGGGTATTTGCATATCGGACACGCAAAATCAATCTGTTTAAATTTTGGCCTTGCACAGCAATACGGCGGTAAAACTAACCTTCGTTTTGACGATACCAACCCGTCGAAGGAGGAGACCGAATACGTAGAGTCTATTATGAACGATGTGCATTGGCTGGGGTTCGACTGGGAAGACCGCCTATATTATGCATCCGATTTTTTCCCAAAGTTGCATGCTTTTGCTATTCAACTGATTAAAGAAGGTAAAGCCTATGTTGATGATCAGGATGCAGAAACCATCAGCAGCCAGAAAGGAACACCTCAAAAGCCGGGTATTGAAAGCCCGTACCGGAATCGTTCGATCAAAGAAAATCTCGATTTGTTTGAACGCATGTCTGCCGGAGAATTCAACGAAGGCGAAAAAGTATTGCGTGCTAAAATTGGGATGACTTCACCCAATATGCACATGCGCGACCCGATTATTTACCGGATTATGAAAGCACATCATCATCGTACCGGTGATAAATGGTGTGTTTATCCGATGTACGATTTTGCGCACGGGCAGTGTGATTACTGGGAAGGGATCACGCATTCGATTTGTACCCTGGAGTTTGAAGTACACCGCCCTTTATACGACTGGTTTATCGATCAGTTAAAAGATTCAGATTACCGCCCGCGGCAGATTGAATTTGCACGCTTGAACCTTACTTATACCGTAATGAGCAAACGCAAACTGCTGGAACTGGTAAAAGATAAACATGTAAATGGTTGGGACGATCCGAGGATGCCCACCATCTCAGGTTTACGCCGTCGCGGATATACCCCGGAATCGATCCGGAATTTTTCGGATAAGATTGGTGTAACAAAAGTGGATGGAATGATCGATGTTTCGTTGCTTGAATTCAGCGTACGCGAACATTTGAATAAAACTGCCCAGCGTGTGATGGGGGTTATTAATCCGCTGAAAGTGGTGATTACAAATTATCCGGAAGGACAGGTTGAAGAATTGGATGCTGTCAATAATCCGGAAGATGAATCGATGGGGTCACGCAAAGTACCTTTTACAAAAGAGCTATACATCGAACGCGATGACTTTATGGAAGATCCGCCACGTAAATTTTTCAGGCTTGGACCAGGAAGGGAAGTGCGTTTGCGCTATGCTTATTTTGTAACCTGCACCGACGTGATAAAAGATGAAAACGGCGAAATTGTTGAGCTGCACTGCACCTACGACCCTGCTTCAAAAGGAGGGAATTCGCCCGACGGACGCAAGGTGAAAGCAACACTGCACTGGGTGTCGGCCACGCACGGCGTAAAATCTGAAGTAAGACTGTACGATCGTCTTTTTAACGATGAAGAGCCCGATGGCCACAAAGACGTTGATTTTAAAGAATTCATGAACCCCGATTCGTTAAAGGTACTGACAGATTGTTACCTGGAACCTTTTGTGAAAGATTCAAAACCTTTGGATCATTTTCAGTTCGAACGCTTGGGATATTTTAATATGGATCCGGATTCAACACCCGACAAACCGGTATTTAACCGAACGGTTGCATTAAGAGATTCATGGGCGAAGGCTCAGAATAAATAATATGTGAGGCTGTTTTCAACATAGAAGACAGCCTCTTTTTTATTGATTTCAAAACTCCTTTTACCGACTTATCCCCTGCGTTAACCGAATGAAAAGGGTGTGGTAGATAAGTGTTTTTTACATTTACCCCGAATTCTAAAACAATAAAATATGCAGGGGAAACCACACAACAACAATTCACGACAACTACTTGCCGTATTTCTGATTGTATTTGGGGTATTATGGTTATTCAAACAAAGTGGTGTTTTTACTTTGTTTCCTTTTCATGCCATTTTCGAACCGTTTCTGCATATTGCGCACCGCTTGGGACATCTGATATTTTCGTGGCCAATGGTGTTGATTGTGGTCGGATTGGTATTAATGGCCGGAAGACGTAAGGCAGGAGTTGTTTTGTTAATCGTTGGGGGAATTTTTTTAATACCCCGGCTGTTTTTCCCGGGGATGACCGCATTTCTGCTGTTGCCGGTTCTTCTTATCGGATTTGGGGTAGCAATTGTTGCCCGTATATTATAATGCGTATCTTAACCGATTATTATGCTTTGTTTACCGAATAGGAAAGAAATGATACAGAAAAGGTACCTAATTTCGAAATTCAAATTTCAATAGCAATGGAAAGAAAAGAGCATTCAAACAAAAGAGTATATTTTGGCTTATTCATGATCGCTGTTGGTGTTTTGTGGATTCTGGAACGACTCAATCTTATTCCCGATTTCTGGAATGATATTTTTATATCCTGGCAAATGTTGCTGATTGGTATCGGTATTTTTTCGCTGATCGGCGGAAACAAAACTACCGGAACCGTATTAATCGTAATTGGTGGTTTTTTTCTTTTGCCCGAGTTGGTGAATATCCCATACGAACTGCGAAGAATTGGCTGGCCATTGCTAATTATACTTATTGGTGTGGTTTTACTCGTTACGCATTTCGGGAAGCAAAATCCGCACCGCGACCAACCAACCTTCGACCCGGGAAGAGCATACGGCACCAATTATTTTGATGAGTTTGTAATATTTGGCGGCCGCGAAGTTTACATCGATTCCAAAAGCTTTATCGGCGGAAAAACCACTACTATTTTTGGAGGTGCCGAGTACGACCTCCGGCAGGCAGAACTTTCGCAAAATGGCGCTGTTATCGATAGTGTCTCAGTTTTTGGGGGATGTAGTTTTAAGGTACCGCCCGACTGGACGGTAAAAAATGAAGTTACTGCCATTTTCGGCGCTTTTACCGATAAACGGGGGTCTTCCATTAATCATATTGTTTCTGATCCGTCTAAAACGCTTGTTGTTAAGGGGTTTGCAGCTTTTGGCGGCGTTGAAATAAAGTACATGTAAAATGGACATCCGCCATCCGTTTATAACCAATCCAAGACTTTCAGTTGGCTACGGAGTGTTTTGGATACTTATATCTATCGTTCTTGTTTTAATTGCAACACTGGTTAACGACGTTCCGCTGGGTAGTGCAATTGTCGAAATTTTTACTTTTCTTATTCTTTATGCTGTAATTGGTGCTGCCATTTGGTATGTAATCAAATTCAGTACAATTGAAGACAACAGTATTTTTCGGCTAATTCTGGCCCATGTTATTGCTGCCACCATCATCGTTTTTATCTGGATGTACATAGGGGTTGTGTTTGTAAAGGCATTTCATCCCAATGCCCGCGAATGGCTTCATCAGACCTATTTTAACCGTACGGTTGCCGGGTATTCTTTGTACCTTGGGTTTGTGGTGTTTTTTTATGCCGTAAATTATTATTACGCTTTCAAAGAGAAATCAAAAAATGAAACACATCTGAAAGCCCTGGTAAAGGAAGCCGAGCTTCATGCTTTAAAATCGCAGATAAACCCACATTTTTTATTTAACAGTCTGAACAGTATTTCGTCGCTAACAATGACGGATCCGGCGCGCGCCCAGGAAATGGTAATCAACCTTTCGCAACTAATGCGGTACTCGCTTAAACACGATCAGGACGAGCGGGTAAAATTTCGCCAGGAGCTTGAAAACAATAAACTCTACCTCAGTATTGAAAAAGTACGTTTCGGGAAAAAACTGAATCCGGTTTTTGCCATTGAAGAGCCCTGTATGGATGCTTTTATCCCCAACATGATTCTTCAGCCTTTGTATGAAAATGCAATAAAATACGGCGTTTACGAAGCCACCGAAACAATTGATGTAATTACACATTGCCGCATGAGGGGAGATTTACTTGAAATCGTAATCAGCAATACCTACGACAAAAATGTACTAAGCAAACGAGGCGAAGGCATTGGTTTGAGAAATATTCGCGATCGCTTGCAGGTGATTTACGGAAACCCCCATTTGTTAAAAGTGGCCGATAACAATAATGAATTTACCGTAACTTTGAACATACCACAAAAACTGAAATAAAATGACCGAAAAACTGCGCACCATTATAGTTGAAGACGAAGAGCTGGCCCGCAACCTGATGAAAACTTTTTTGTCTGACATTGAATCCGTGGAAATAATTGCCGAATGTGAAAATGGGTTTGAAGGGGTAAAAATGATCAACGAATTAAAACCCGATCTTGTTTTTCTTGACATTCAGATGCCTAAAATTACCGGGTTTGAAATGCTCGAATTACTCGAACATAAACCACAGATTATATTTGCTACCGCTTACGATCAGTTTGCGCTGAAAGCTTTTGAATACAATGCTGCCGATTATTTGTTGAAACCATATTCCAAAGATCGTTTGGCAGAGGCAGTGGCCAAAGTGGAAGAACGTATCCAAACGGAAGGCCGCGAATCGGATGTGGCGGAGAAAGTAAGTGAGTTTCCGCGCGAAAGTTTTCTGGATCGCGTGGTAGTAAAAGACCGCAATAAAATTCACATTGCGCCGGTTGATGCCATTCGGTACATCGAGTCGATGGATGATTATGTAATGATTTATACTACTGAAGGCCGCTGGATGAAGCAAAAAACCATGAAGTATTTCGAAAGTGCATTAAACCCGAAAGACTTCATCCGTATTCATCGTTCCTATATTGTTAAGGTTGATGAAATATCGGAAATACAACAGTACGAAAAGGAATCGTACGTGGTTATCCTTCACGATAAAACCAAGTTGAAAGTCAGTAAAACCGGTTATAAAAATCTGAAAGAGATTCTTAATTTTTGATCCGGGAAAAGTTTTTCTTTCTGAAAGGCTATTGGTTTTAAGGTTACCTGTCTTCATCTTTTTATCCTGTTTCCTAAACAGATAATTTGTATATTCATCATCTTGATTAAACCTTAACCAAGTGATGACAACAGAATCAAAAGAGCTGTTCTGTATGCCGGGGTTCACCGGTTGTTACTTTTGTAATGCTTGTTGTTTGTTGTCAGGAATTCAAAATTTTCACAAAAACAATATCTCATGAAGAAACTGCTACTTATGCTGACCGTTGTTTTATTGATTTCGACGGTGGTAAATGCTAAAAAGAAAGAAGACGAAAAGAAAGAGGGCCCCAAGTCTTTTATTAACTCGGGACTGGTGAGCAGCTTAAAATGGCGAAGCATTGGCCCGGCCTGGGCGAGTGGCCGAATTGCTGATTTTGCTGTAAATCCTGAAAATACAAAAGAATATTATGTGGGAGTTGCAAGTGGTAATGTATGGAAAACCACGAATAACGGAACCACCTGGAAACCTGTTTTCGATAACTACGGATCGTATTCGATTGGTGTTGTTGAGCTCGACCCAAATAACCCGAATGTGGTTTGGGTAGGCACGGGCGAGAATAATCACCAGCGGGCGCTTGGTTATGGCGATGGGGTTTACAAATCGTTGGATGGTGGAAAATCGTTCAAAAATAGGGGCTTGAAAGACAGCCGCCAGATTGGTGGAATTGTGATCGACCCGCGAAATTCAAACATCGTTTTTGTAGCTGCCGAAGGTTCAGCCTGGGGGCCGGGTGGCGATCGTGGCCTTTATAAATCGGTGGATGGTGGTGAAACCTGGACCAAAGTGCTCGAAATAAGCGAAAACACCGGAGTGAATAATGTGGTGATGGATCCTTCGAATCCCGATATTATGTATGCTACTTCGGAGCAACGGCGCCGCACCTCGTTCACCAAAATTGGAGGCGGCCCCGAATCTGCCGTTTATAAATCGACCGACGGAGGTGAAAACTGGCGAAAGATTATGAAAGGCTTGCCCGGTGTTCATCTGGGTGGAATGGGGATAGATGTTTCTCCGGCAGATCCGAATGTGGTTTACCTGATTGTGGAAGCAGCCGATGATAAAGGTGGTTTTTACCGTTCAACCGATAAAGGCGAAAGCTGGGATAAAATGAACAGTTATCATTCCAGCGGGCAGTATTACAACGAAATTGTGTGCGACCCGAAAGACGTGGATAAAGTATATTCAACCGAAACAGTTTCGAAAGTGACGATTGATGGTGGTAAAAACTGGAACAATATCAGTACCCGCGGACGACATGTTGACGATCATGCTCTTTGGATCGATCCTGCAGATACAGATCATTTTATGATTGGTGGAGACGGAGGTATTTATGAAACCTGGGACGCTGCTGCAACTTTCGACTTCAAAGAAAACCTGCCGGTTACGCAATTTTATCGGGTTTTTGTTGACGATGCTGAGCCGTTTTACAATGTTTACGGTGGAACACAAGACAATAATTCAATGGGCGGGCCTTCCCGAAATACAAGCCGTTCGGGCGTTATTAACGACGACTGGTACGTAACCATGGGGGGCGATGGTTTCTGGGCTGCTACCGAACCCGGAAATCCTGATATTGTTTATACCGAATATCAGTACGGAAATATGTTTCGTTACG
The DNA here is from genome assembly GCA_047975435.1 of Draconibacterium sp. Classification (GTDB taxonomy): domain Bacteria; phylum Bacteroidota; class Bacteroidia; order Bacteroidales; family Prolixibacteraceae; genus Draconibacterium. The sequence goes on from JBKEDN010000340.1 coordinate 10,726, forward strand.
ACAAAAAAAACGAGGAAACCATAAGTATTAAACCGCGGGAACGCAAAGGGGAACTTACCTACAAATGGAACTGGAACGCTCCGCTGATTGTTAGTCAGCACATGAAGACAAGATTGTATGTTGCTGCCAATAAGGTTTTTAAAAGTGACGACCGTGGAAATACATGGGAAGTGATTAGCGATGACCTTACCGCGCAGGTAGATCGTAACTCTTTTCCGGTAATGGGAAAATACTGGCCGGCAGATGCCGTGGCGAAAGATGTTTCCACTTCGCAGTGGGGGACTATTGTATCGCTGGAGGAATCAAAACGAAAAGAGGGCCTGCTTTATGCCGGAACCGACGATGGTGTGATTTCCATTACTGAAAACGATGGTAACAGCTGGACACAGGTGAAAACTTTCCCGGGTGTGCCTGAATATACTTATGTGAGTGATATTCTTGCCGACCGCTACAATGAAAACGTGGTGTACGCAAGTTTTGATAACCTGAAGCGCGACGATTTTAAACCCTACATTTACAAAAGTACCGACAAAGGAAAAACTTGGACTTCCATTTCTGGTAATTTGCCTGAAAATGGGTCTGTTCATACCATTGCACAGGATTATATTCGTCCGGAACTCTTGTTTGCCGGAACCGAATTTGGTATTTATTTTACGGTTGACGGTGGCGAAAATTGGGTGCAGTTAAAATCAGGGATGCCGACAACCGCCGTGTTCGATATTGCTATTCAGGAGCGCGAAAGTGATTTGGTAATTGCCACTTTTGGACGTGGGTTTTATATTCTGGATGATTACAGCCCCTTGCGGGAAGTAACTGCCGATCTGGAGAAGACAGATGCAGCAATTTTTCCGGTTAAAGATGCTTTAATGTACATCCAAACCAGCGGGAGAAGTAACCAGGGAGATACATACTTTTATTCAAAGAATCCGGACTATGGAGCCACTTTTACCTACTTCCTGAAAGAAGTTCCGAAAACAAAAAAACAACTTCGGAAAGAGGAAGAAAAGAAATTATTTGACGAAGGAAAACCCATTCCGCAACCCGGGTGGAGAGAATTGCAACTCGAAGGCCGGGAGGAAAAGACACATCTGATTTTTACTGTTTATGATCAGGCTAACAATGTTGTAAGCCAGTTTACAAAATCGCCGGCAAAAGGGATAAACCGTGTAAACTGGAATATGACTTACACTGCAACTGCCAACATGCGTTTTGGCGGAAAATTTGATCCAACTTCAGCAGGACGCAACCGTGGAATTATGGTGTTGCCCGGTACCTACAAAGTAGGGATGCAAATGTGGCACGAAGGCGAATTAAAAACACTGGTGGAGCCACTCGAATTTACGTGTGAGAAACTAAACAACGCAACACTTCCGGCTGAAAATTACCAGGAGAATGTTGATTTTGCTGCAAAAGTAAATAACCTGGCTTTGTCGGTTGTTGGTGCCGGGCGATTGATCGGCGAATCGATGGATAAGGTAGAACAGATAAAGCAAGCCATTTATGCTACGCCGGGTGCCGGCCAGCAGCTAATGGACAAAGCACGGGCTCTGGGAGTTGAATTGGAAGCATTGAATTATAAAATGAATGGAGTTCCAGCCAAGGCAAGTGGTGAAGAAATTCCGCCTGAACAGGTTCCGCTAAACGATCGTTTGGGGCATATCACTTACACCCACATGGGCTCGACCAGCGGCATTACCACCACCGAAAAACGAGGTTTTGAAATTCTGAAAGAAGAGTTTCCTCCGGTACTGGAAAGCCTGAAGAAAATTGTTGAACAGGAGATTCCTGCATTGGAAGCAGAGTTAAACAGGATTAATGCCCCGTGGACTCCGGGCCGTTTAATCGACTGGAAAGAATGAAAAACTACAAGTCCGGAGCTGTAAAATATTCACCCGATAGCCATAGATTTTTGGTTGTCGGGTGAGTTTTTATATGGCCTCATTCTTCTTTTCCTATTTTTAAACTTACGTCGAGATACACTGAGTGGCGGCCATAGGTGTCGTAAAAGGGCTTAAATACAACACCGTCGATCATGAACTCAAGTTTTTCAGGATCGCCGGATATTGATTTGCCAATGTCACTGGCATCAAAAGTTACCTTTCGCCATTCTTTTCGCGGCTCTTCTTCCTGGGCAGCCAGCAAAACCGGCCCGTAAAACAAGCTGGCAATATTTTGCTGGTCCATAACCGGTTCCAGGTAAAAATGAAAGGGCATATGCAACTCAAGCGTATCGCCGTCTTTCCATTTGCGGCTGATTGTCAGGTACGTTCCCGGCACAGCATCCACTTTTTCAGCCTTGCCGTTTATTTTCACAAAAAAGCCTTTTGTAGCCCAATGCGGAACACGCACATTCAATTCAAATTTACCACTTCCCTTTATCCTGAAATGCGTGTGGTCTTCTTTTGGGAAAGCGGTTTCCTGCGTTATGGTGATGTTCTTTTCGGTCCAGCTTAAAGTGGAAGGAACAAACAGGTTCACATACAAAGCCTTATCATCGGTACTTTTAAAATAAATGGTATTCTGAAGTTTGGTGCTGCTTTCGAGCGCTGTTCCGTTGCAGCAGGTAAAACCGTGCATATCAGCATTCCCAAAATGCTTTACCGACCCCGGACGCAAAGGCACATGATAGGTATTTGCAGGCGAATCCTCGGCCACCGAAGCCAGAATATGGTTGTACAAGCCGCGCTCGTAATAATCCATGAATTCTGCCCGGTGATCGAACAAAAACAGGTTGCGCGAAAGTTTAAGCATGTTGTAGGTGGCACAGGTTTCGTTTTGCCCGCCGGCCGAAAAACCATTCTCGTAAAGCGTTGCCGGCTGGCTGGTAAAGCACTCGGCATTCGCCGGATGACGGGCACCGGCAACGCCCCCAATGCTGTACATGTAATCGTTGGTAGCCATGTTCCAGAAATTATCGGCAATGTGAAAATATTCAGGAGCTTCTGAATCACGGTAAATTTCAAGCGCTCCCATAATTTGAGGGATGTGCTGGTTGGCATGCAGGCCACGGAACATATCCACATTTTTTGCCAGCCCGTGCGAATGTTCAGCATCGCCGTAAAACACCCGGATGTTGTCGAACAACTGTGCCGTTTCCATGTAATGGTGCTCGCCGCTTAAACGGTACAGGCGTGCCATGGCTTCGTTCATTCCCCCAAATTCGCCGGCAATGTAGCGGTTCCACATGTTTATCAGTGTTTGGGTAGGAAGCACATTTAAACGCGCATATACCCAGTCGCCCATGCCTTTTACAATTTCAAGTGCCTTTTCGTTGCCGCTTACTTCATAAATATCCATCAGCCCGGCAAGTATTTTATGCAGTGTGTAATACGGCGCCCATATTTTGGCATTGTCCGTTCCGTATTTCGCCCCGTTTTCAAGCATTATAAACTGATCGGGCGGATAGGCGCTGATAAATCCTAAGCCCCAGTTCCAGTAGTCGGTTCGGATGCCTTCTTCGCTTAAGTCGGAACTGAAATCCGTGGTCCCCGGGCCGGGTGGAACTGCCAGCGGATCGGCCACACATTCGCCCCCTGCAGTTTTGGGCTGCCCCGACATTTTTGCGAGATCGTACAACGTGTTCACCATGTACTCCATCTTTTCAGCAAAATTAGCCTGAAGCGAAGCATTGTAGCCGGTACTTGCATAAGCCTGGGCAATGGCACTCAGGTAATGCCCGGTGGCATGCCCTCGCAACTTGGTTTCCTGGCTGTCCCAAACTCCAAGCGCTTCGGCTCCTTCAGGTTGTGGCTGGCCAAAAGCATTCCGGAACATGTATAAAAAATCGTCAGGATTTGTATTCGCAAGGCCTTTGATAAACTTATCGCGGTTCTCAATAAATTTTGTGTCGTGATGATGAATGTCGGCATCCAAAGTAACCTGGCCGAGCTGAAAAGCCTCAAGCGTACGATTAGGGGTGGCCGGCATTTTTACAGCTTTTACCGTAACAATGGCTTTGGGTTGAATGTCGGTGCCCGGAACACGGCCGGTAATGGTATATTTTCCGGGCTGAAGAACTTCGTTATTATTCTCAGGTGCAGGCCAAAGTACCCGAACTGCCGGGCCTTCAATTTTGTCATAAATACCAGTTACCTTGCGTGGCAACTTAGGCAGAATTCCCACCTCGGTTTCCACTTCAATATCGGGTACGCTTGTAAGAAACGCGTTATACAATTGAGGAGTTAATGCCGGAAAAACAGGAAGATCAGGTTCGTCTTCGCGTCTTTTTCTTACGGTGGCCCCCTCTTCTTTTAGTGCGCCGTTATAGATTCGAGCTACCTGGTTTTCGCTTAAGGGAATACGGTAAATCCTGAAATCGTGCAGTTTGGCTTGTAATGCAGCCTGACCTGAAACCAGTGATTTACCGATATAAAGGTGATTGTTTTTGGGTGATTCAGTGTCAAAAAGGCGGTCGAGATCCACTTCCACATCATTTGTCTGGCTAACCGGTTTTCCGTTCAGATATGTGCTTAGTTTTTTCGACGGGCTATCGATCACCACTGCCAAATGGTTCCATTTGTATGGCGCCAGGTTTGCTGCTTTGGTAGTGTATCCGGCTTCGTTTGTTTTTATTTCAGCCTGAAAACCTTCCGTTCCGCTTATCAGTGCAAAGAAATGAGCTGCGTCGTTTTTGCCGAAATCAAAAAACGGCTGCCCGCTTTCGGTCGATTGCAAAAAAAACCATCCGCTGATGCTTAGCGATTCTTCTCCACGCACCGCTTCTCCCGGAATGGTTACAAAGGTTTCGCCCGATAAGGACAGGGCTTTCCTAAACTGCCGGTCGTTGGTAAACTCAAAGCCGGAGCCTTTAACCACGGCATGCAGATTATTGCGCGACCAGTCTTTTGCATCGTCGTTAAACAGATAACGCAAAATTAAATCGGTTTCGCCAATTCCGTCGAGAATCTGATCGCCGCTTTGTGCGAATACTGAAGTTGCATTCAACATGAAAAGGCCAAGGATTATTTTAAGTACATGATGTATTTTCACCTGACAAAAATTCGTTTAATGATTCTTACTTCTCTGTTTTTGCCTGAAAGGAAACATTTAACTGTTGCACTTTCGGATTTTTCTCCGGCGTAAGCGTAAAGAAAATTTTTACTTCCCCATGCCGGGCTTGTATTTTATAACTCCCTCTTAACTGGTTTTCCGGATCAATTTCACCCATTTCTTTAAGCGGCCCAACTTGTTTTAATATTTTGTGTATTTCTGCGATCCGGTCTTCTCTTGATATGTCCAGGTAAAAATTCTCGGCCAGGATTGAATCTTCCAAACCCGTTTCCCAGTGCTGAATCAGTTGAGTGATCTGCTTCTGCCGTTCAAGCAAAATGTCAGAAGGCGGTAATTTTCGGGGCTTTAATCCGGCCGTTTCGAACAACAATCTGCTTATCTCTTTTAACGACCAAGGCGCAGTATAGGTAAGGTTGCAAAACGCCATAATACCCACTCCATAATCAGGATAAAAGATATAATTACTTCCAAACCCGGGCAGTGCACCGCCGTGCGACACTCTTTTTATACCGTTGCAGTATTCCGTAATGCCAAGACCATAGCCATACCCTGAAACAGTGGGACAGGCATCACCGTTATAGTCTGTCGCATTTGCATTTAAAGATGGGAACTGTGGTGTTTGCATTTCTCTTAACGAGCTTCGTTTAAGGGGGCCAATCTCATCGTCATTCCTTGGCGGCCATGCCGAAAGATGCAAACTGACGTATTTGCTGAAATCTTCTATCGATGTAATCAGTCCTCCCATTGCTCCGTACGACCCGTCGTGTAACATGGGTTCCAGCTTCCATTGTTCATCTTCCCAGCGGTAGCCAATAGCCAGTTGCTCTCCCGGAATATCATCGTATTCCCAGTAAGTGTGTTCCATGCCCAATGGCTGGAGAATATTTTGCGTGATAAAATCCTGAAAGGAAATACCGGATACGCGTGAAATAATGTTTCCCAGAAGTGCATAACCGGTGTTGCTGTATTCAAACTGATAAGAAGGAACATTGGAAAAAGAAACACCCCCTTCAACAAGATCCACCAGCATTTGGTCGGGTTCGTCCAGCTGACGGTCTCCCCAGGGGTTGTCTTCCGGAAATCCGGCTGTCATTGTTAACAGGTTTTTGATGGTGATTGCGGGAGCATCTTTAGTCAGGTATTCCAGGTTCGCCATTTCAGGAATGTATTTGCTAACCGGATCGCTCAGCAGCAGTTTCCCTTCGTCGCGGAGTTTTACAATGGCCATTGCGGTAAAGCTTTTGGTCATGGATGCAATGCGGAAGGACGAGGAAGGAGTGGCTGGTATCTTTTTTTCAAGGTTTGTAAAGCCGGTGGCCGAGGCAACAATCAGCTGGTTATCTACCACTATGCCATAAGCAATCCCCGGTATGTTTTTGACTTTGGCATGTTCCTCCATCGATTTTTGGATTTCGGGCGCAATTTGTTTGATCTTTTCGATCCGTTCGTCCCGGATAAAAGCAGGCGCTTTGTACGAAGCCGAAAACGCCTGGGCTAAATTCTCCGGTTCAGGTATGGTTGCTTGCTTCGGCTGGCACGAGCATAAAATTGCCGCAATACTGATACAGATAATGGAGCCAGGTAGTTTTTTCATTTTAGGGCTTTTATATTTAAAAATGTTAAGCTATCCAATTCGCCGGCAATGAACCATTTTACTGAGTTCTGATTTTTAAGTCTCTAAACCAGCTCATCGAAAAGCAATTGTTTGTTTATTCTTCCTGTGGGTACCAGTTTCCTATTTTATTCGTATTGGGACAGCAATATTGCCGGTTACATTTTTATCAGAAACGGCAACATAAAGCATAATGGGTTTTCCCGTTTCATCTGTTAAAACAAATGGACGCTCAACACGCTCAGGTTTCCAAATCGTCCCATTTGAAAGGGTGAACTCTTTTTTCATAAATATTTCTCTTTCATCTGGCTGCCAATCGGATCCGTTTTTTGACTTAAAAAGAGCTAACTCGCTTTTTCCCATTACATGACAAACCATATAATATGAATTGAGAACATTATCGTACCACATACAGGCATCTTCTGTTTGAGCTTTATTATATACTGGTTTTGGCGAAAACTCAAAAGGCCCTTCGGGATTTGAAGCCTTGCCAACCAGCTGAATTCTAAACCATTCGTCTTTTGCTACATCATCGCCTTTCATAATCATCGTAAATTGATTGTCATGAAAAACTGCTGACGGATTTACAGCTATGTTTTTAAAATTGATATTATCAGGCACAACAACTGGCTGTTTGGAGCGAATAAAGGGGCCGGAAGGGTTATCTGCAATAGCTACCCCAATACGCTGGCTGTTTCTCAATAATTTTCTGTTGGAAGCAAGCCAGATACTATCGGGTTGCTCAGGCATTCCGTTTTCGCCTGTGAAATATGGACCAACATCATTGGCAATATAGTATAAGCATATTTTATCATTTACAACCAAGGCATAAGGATTGTGCGAATTATTAATATCCCAACCACTACTTTTTCTGCTTTCCAGAACAACATTTACAAATTCAAATGGCCCTTCTGGTGTTGCAGAAACAGCATGGGCTATTTCGCAGTTAGTCATCCATGCTTTAATTTGATAGCTTTTCTTCCAACGGGAATAATAAGCATGGTATTTGCCCTTGTATTTAACTACAGACAATCCCCAGACAAAATATCCTGGTTCTACAAGAACATTTTTGTTTTTGGAATGATTAAAAAAATCATCTTTCACTTTTGTTGAAAGCGTATCAAAAGCCAAATCGTTATAATCTCTTTTTGCTGGTCTTTTATCTTTCCCAAACGAAGAATTATTTTGGCATGATAACGAAAAGACAATACAGACAAGAAACATCAGTAGTTTTTTTATTCTCATGATTTTATGTTTTCCCCTTATGTTCTTTCTTTATTAGTATAATTACCAGCCCTTGCTGCCGCACAATTTTAGGTTGTATCGTGTGGCCTTTATTTTTCTCTTTCCCAAGCGATACAATCGTGCGGGAGCGGCGCAGTTGGCGTACTACCGAACCCCGCCCTGCAATATCTACTTTGTTACAAAAAGTATTTTATTCTTTTGCGAGATAAATTTCAATTTCTTTTATTCCGTTCTCTGGAATACCCAAAATTCTCCTATGATCTACTCTATCATCTTCATTAACTCTGCCATCACCATTGGCATCCATAAATTTTAAATCTCCAATTTGGGAGGGGTGATTTTGAGGAGGATAATTGTCAATATCTTCCTGACTTTCAAAAATTCCATTTACAATATACCCATTGATTATGTTGACAGCTCCATTTTTATTTGCCAAAAAGTAATACACTATATCTCGGTATCCGTATAAAAAAGCCTTTCCGATTTCATCTGTGGTAATTTCTTCAATCACCTGTTTCTCCCCAGATTCATTTTCTTTAAAAATTGAAATGTTTGTATTGGAAGCTAATTCAGCTATAGGATTTTCTACAGTCCTATTTGTACAGTCAAACACAGTGAACTTCACGATTGGGAGAAGAACAGAAACATTATAATAATTTACATTATTCTGGTCCTCTGATGTAACTGTGTAGTCAACAGGTTCTGTAAAATCTGTTATTGCTTTTGATGAAGGATATACAACTGCGCCTTCCGATATCTCAATTGTTGGGGTTAATTTTTCTAAATCAGTATTTTCAGGTGCTTTGATTGTACCATCGTTTCCATCAAAAATAACGTCTCCAAAGTCAAAACTCATTTTTAAAAGTGAAGCCTCATTGTTTTTTACATCATCCTTTTGGCACGCAACCATGAGGAAGATTAAAAGAGAAATTAAGATTTTGATTTTCATTTTATGCAGTTTTGTTTTTATTTCCATTATGACGAACCCCCGCTGCCGCACGATTGTATCGTATGGCCTTTAATTTATTTCTTTCCCAAGCGATACAATCGCACAGGAGCGGCGAGTGGCGGAATGTTTGCATTTAACGGCGGTAAGTTTTTGTGTTGCTTGCATGCGCGTATCCAAGGTTAATAATTTTTCGTTTTCTAAAAATAAACATAAAAAGTATTGGCACGGTACCAAATAACATGTTTTAGAGCGGTTTCTGTGTTTAGGGGGTACTTCGGAGGTACCCCTCCCCACTTCAGAACATACTCGCCGGGCTTCAGAGGGTACTGGAGTAGGCAAAAAGGCGACTCGTGTTACTTCAGGGGCGACCGCAGTAGGCTTTTTACCGACCGGAGTCATCTCGGAGGCGACCGCAGTAGGCAAATTACCGGCTCGTGTCGCCTTTTTGCCTCTCGCAGTAGGTTCAGAGACAACTCTGGCAGGCTCCGAAGTAAGTGCTGTTGCCTCGAAGGAGGGGATGCAGGTTGTATTCAAAAAAACGGGCGCCAACCCATTTTGATCTGAATTTTTTGAAGAAGCTGTTTTTGAGCTGTGGCTACGAAACATTCATGATGCCCGGGAATCACCAACCGCGACGAAAGTAATATGAATTACTCTACTTCTTCTTCCGCTCTATATGCAGAGAGGCTGTATGTTTGTAAAAGTGCATAAGCATCCAAATTTTGTAAATTAGTTTTTGCAAAACAAAAAGATGAACACTTATGCAAAGGAAAGTTAAAACAATTAGTTTTCATGGACA
>JBKEDN010000002.1:0-4795 GCA_047975435.1 Draconibacterium sp.
GGAAACCTGGCCTGAAAATCAAAAATCGTTAGGCTTTTAAATTGTTGCTCCATATTATTATTGTTAGATTCCCCCAATTTACTGATTTTTTAGTTATTGACAAAATGCCTAATTCAATACATCAATTGCTTTTGTTGAATAACCCATTCTTCTGTAAATTTCTGATGTCCAGCTATATACAATGTCAAAATCAGGATAATCCGAAATGAGTTTGCGCATGATAGAAATGGCTTGGCCGGTGTCTTCAGCCCACTGGAAGTGTTGGGCATTTTTAATTTCTGCTATTTCAAACCACTTCCGGTCATCAGGCATTTCTTTAAATCCAAAATCAAAACAATCGTAAACAAAACTGTCGCCGGATGGGGTAGTAACATTTATTGTCCTTCTTTTTGAAGATAATTCATTCTCGGTATCGGATTTTTGCAAGATTTCATTGACTTTATCCTTCCTTTCTTTGATAGATGAAAGGCCAATTGAAGAGATATTTTTCAACCTGTCAACTTCTTTTTTTTCAGAATATAGTGCCAGAAATGGATCAAATCCAAGTTGTAAAATTTGCTCCAGTTTGTTGTTTCTCTGCAATAAGACAAGCGTATCCATATCCCATGCCGATTGAAGGGCCGGAGGGACATAATCCCAATTAAAAACCTGGGCACATGATACCAATATCATTTCACATGCAGTGAGTATTTTTAGTTTGGCTTCACGTATCTTTTCCAATTCAGTTACATCAGAAGTTTGAATAATTACGATGCCCGTTCTAATATTATAGAATTGTGTCAATATTCTAAGTTCAAAGTTGTTGAATTTGTCAAAACGTCCACTATCTTCCGGCTTATCGAAGTAGGGGGCTTGAACATCGGATATACCCGCATTTCGTTCAAATTCCTTACTTAAACTTTCTATAATCTCTGTTATAGCTTCCGATGGCCTATGGCCAGCTATACTATTAAGGGCATTTTCATTGATCGTACGTTGGAGTATCCGGGCAACGTATAAAAAGAAGGCTTTTTCTGGTAATGCGAGTATTTTTTTTGTTACTTCCTCAACAGCATCATGGTCATTCGGCTCAACAGCCGTAGAAGGCGTTTTTAAAGATGCATCGGAAACTGGTGTTTTTTTATCAGTCGTAATTGCTGGTAATTTAGCCCCGAACTTTTCAATTTTTGCCTTTGATTGTTTCCAAATTGAAGATCCGGGTTTTGCATTTTTATATACATCAATATAATATCCCAGGGCCGAGTTGTTTTCATTTTGTTTTTCATGAAGTTCCCCCCGGTTAAAATGCACCTTCCAATTCGTAGGATCGACATCTTCGGCAATAATAAACTGGAATTCTGCATCGTCGTATCGGCCACATTCCATTAAAATTTTGCCATATTTTCTTTCAATTTCTGAACAATCCGGAGAGTTTTCCGGTGTAAGGAGTACTGCTTTATAGTACCAATCAATGGCTTTCTCCTTGTGCCCAGTCTCGTCTAGTTTTTCAGCAATACGGAGGTAAATATCAATTGAGTCCGGCGCTTGTCTCGCAATACGTTCCCAGATTTCTGCTGCTCCCAGGAAGTCGTTTTCTTTCTCAAGAGTAAGCGCTCTTGCCCTTTGTTCTTCATATGACGGTTTACGTTTGAAAATACTAAATAATCCCATTGTAATTTTATTGTGTTGGGGCTTCGGTACAGTATAACTGTTGTCCAAAGCATCCTGTTAAATAAAAGATATTTTGAAAAGATAATAAAGTGTTATACGAAGTCATATTCAAAAAGTTATTTGAATAGCAGTGTTGTCTCTTCAAGCAGTTTAATTAAGAATTGTATAGCGAGAGGGGGGACTTCAAACAAAAAGCCTTTCGTCAGGCAACGAAAGGCTTTTCAATATCAATTTATGCCTTCTTATTTTGCGTAGCTTACAGCACGGGTTTCGCGAATTACTGTAATCTTTATCTGTCCTGGGTACGTCATTTCGTCCTGGATACGTTTTGAAATATCGTACGAGAGCTGTTCGGTTTCCTGGTCGTTCATTTTGTCGGCACCAACAATTACACGCAACTCACGACCTGCCTGAATGGCGTAGGTTTTCATAACACCGGGATAAGAAAGAGCCAAATCTTCAAGATCTTTCAAACGTTTGATGTACGATTCTACCACTTCTCGGCGTGCTCCCGGGCGGGCGCCTGAAATAGCATCACAAACCTGAACAATAGGGGCGAGGAGTGTCTGCATTTCCACTTCGTCGTGGTGAGCACCTATGGCATTGGCAATGTCTGGCTTTTCCTTGTATTTCTCGGCCAGTTTCATCCCCAGAACTGCGTGCGGCAATTCCGGCTCATCATCGGGAACTTTACCAATATCGTGTAACAATCCGGCTCGTTTTGCTTTTTTCGGATTCAATCCAAGCTCAGTAGCCATAATTGCACTCAGGTTCGCTACTTCGCGCGAGTGTTGCAACAGGTTTTGTCCATACGAAGAACGGTATTTCATTTTACCGATCAAACGGATCAATTCCGGATGCAAACCATGGATTCCGAGGTCGATTGCGGTACGTTTTCCGGTTTCAATTACTTCCTCTTCCACCTGTTTTTTTACTTTCTGAACCACTTCCTCAATACGGGCAGGGTGAATACGTCCGTCGGTTACCAACTGGTGTAAAGCCAGGCGCGCAATCTCGCGGCGTACTGGGTCAAATGCCGAAAGCACAATTGCTTCAGGAGTATCATCTACAACAATTTCTACGCCTGTCGCAGCTTCCAGGGCACGAATATTTCGGCCTTCACGGCCAATGATCCGTCCTTTTATTTCATCACTTTCGATGTGGAAAATGGTGACTGAATTTTCGATGGCTGTTTCGGTAGCTACGCGCTGAATGGATTTTACCACAATTTTTTTAGCCTCTTTGTTGGCCGTTTGCTTGGCTTCTTCCATTATCTCGTTGATGTAGGCCACAGCATCCGATTTCGCTTCTTCTTTTAACGATTCTACCAACTGTGCTTTGGCATCTTCGGCTGAAAGGCCCGAAACCTGTTCCAGTTTTTCAAGCGATTGTTTATGGATTTTCTCCAGTTCCTCACTTTTGTGCTCTACCCTTTGGAGCTGGGAGTTCAGGTTTTCACGAATAACTTCAACGTCGCGTTTCTCTGTCTCGAATTCTTTTACCTTCCGGTTTAAATCATCTCTACGCTGGTTCAACGTGTTTTCACGCTGTTTGTGCTTATTTTCGAGGTTAGACAGAGATGAGTTTTTCTCGTTTATGTATTTTTCGTGTTCCGATTTTAACTGAAGGAACTTTTCCTTGGCTTGTAAAATCTTATCTTTTTTTATCACTTCTGCTTCGGCCCTGCCTTCAGATATGATCTTTCTTTTCTTCGCTTTCAGGGCTTTGTTCCAAATGAAGTATGACAATCCGCCACCTCCAACAAATCCTGCAGCTACTGCAAATATTAAATTTATGTCCATGAACTTTAATTTTAAACTAAAAAACCCGTACAGAGCCTTTTCTTTTTTTGAAAAGACCCAATACGGGCTTTGATAAATACTTTATATTTCTATTTCCTATTCTGCTCTTTCAAGAAATCAGAAATGTCGTCATTCAAATCTTTAATATCATCGATGAATTGAGAATAGTCCTGGCGTTCCTGCAAACTGCTAAAATTCAGAGCTGCTTGAAATGCAGTCATCGCCATTATATCTTGTTGGTCATTGTTCTGAAACCTTTTTCTGAATTCAGCAATGGTTTCATTCACAAATTTTGCAGCTTTCCGGTATCTCTCTTCATCTTTCCGATTAATGGTTAACGGATAATTCCTTCCATCAATCTTAATATTTATTCTAAAGTCGTTCTCTTTCACAATACATTACCTGTTTAGTAATGCGATACATTTATCAATCTCCCGTACCAATATGTTAATTTTCTGTTTTGCCTCCCCGTTGCCTTGTTCTGCTGACAACAACTGGTTGGCAATTTTCAGTTGCTCGTTTTTTTGACCGGTTTCAGACTTTTCATGCTCCAGTTCTCCGATTTTATTTCGAAGTTTTGAAATTTCGTCATGCAACAACTGGTTTTCACTTTCCAAATGTTTGAAACTGCTAAATAATTGCTGCACATTCGTTTTTAATTCTTTCAGAAGCAAACGATCTTCTTCGGTCATTATAGCTGCATTTCAGAGGCAAAGTTAACTTTTTTTCAATAGTACGAAAGTAAAAGTATTTGTTTAGCCTTAAATAATGCTAACAGCTCAGTGTTAATGAAATAAATAAAGAAAACCGCTTGAAGGCTGCTGTTAAAATTGGATTGGTATGTTTGTTTGCCGATAGGAGAGAGCGAAAAAAGATTAAATTCGTCGGCTTAGTATATGATAGTTATGAGGACGACACTTTGGTTGATGCTGGTTTTATGTGCGCTGGAAATAAACGCACAGGAAAAATATTATGACGACCCTTTGAAAATACAAATGTTGCTGAGTGGCAGTTTTGCCGAACTGCGGGCCAACCATTTTCATTCCGGTATTGACATAAAAACACAGGGAGCAACCGGGTTACCGGTATATGCGGTAGCTGATGGTTATATTTCACGTATTTCTGTTTCGCCTTCGGGTTTCGGGAATGCACTTTACATTAATCATCCCAATGGAACCACATCGGTTTACGGGCACCTGGAGCGTTTCTCGCCTGAAATTAAAAAAACTGCTTATCCCTTTTAGTCAAGTAAAGATTTATCTTTGATACATGAACGAGATTGAGAAATATCCAAGAGATTTTCAGGAGTTTATCACGCAGTTCAAATGCGAGGCTGACTGTTG
>JBKEDN010000021.1:0-11011 GCA_047975435.1 Draconibacterium sp.
AAGTAACCGCTTTAAATCGTACGTTTGGTTTCGTTGTCATTGCAGCCTTTAAGATACAATTCTTAAAGGGATAACAAAAACAAAGGCTGTCCAATTTTACTTTTTGGACAGCCTCTTTTATTCTCTCAGTTTTATTAGCTTATTCGTTGACAGCGTATATACTTTCCTGATTCTTTTTTCATTACATTCAAACTATTATTTTTGCACCGACAATTATCAAATTATTGTACAGAAATTGATATCATAGCTTTTCTTGCAATGTAGATTATGATTGCCGGTAAATAGATCAAACCATGAAGAATCAAAAAAAAATCGGGAAAAAAATCAAGGCCTTTCGTGAATTCCAGAATATTTCTCGTGAAGAGTTGGCACTAAAAGCGAATCTTGATGAATCTCAGCTTGAATTGATTGAGGAAAACGGTAGTGTTCCGTCGCTGGGGCATTTGATAAAAATATCAAGAGCACTGGGAGTCAGAATCGGTACTTTTCTTGATGATCAGGACAAGATAGGTCCGGCGGTTGTAAAGGCAGGGGAAGAACAAACAAGTCTTAGTTTCTCAACAAAGGATGCAAGTCCGCGTGAGCATCTGAATTTTTTTTCATTGGCGCAGGCAAAAGCCGATCGGCACATGGAGCCTTTTGTAGTGGAAATTGAACCCGGTAATGAGTCGGATTATAAGCTGTCATCACACGAAGGTGAAGAATTTATTTATGTGTTAGACGGAAAGGTGGAGATTAATTACGGAAAAGATCTTTATCGTTTGGAGAAAGGAGACAGTATATATCTTGATTCTATTGTAGCACATAATGTTCATGCCGCAGCCAATCAAAAAGCCAAACTACTGGCTGTGATTTATACGCCCGTTTAAAATTTTAAGATCAGCCACTATGCAGCTACTCGATTATACTTTAGGCCAGATGTTGGAAAAATGGGCCTACGAAACTCCTGATCAGGATTTTATAGTATATCCCGATCGTGATCTACGTTTCTCGTACAAACAGTTTAACGATCGTGTAGATCAGCTGGCAAAAGGACTGCTGTTTATTGGTATAAGGCCAGGTGATAAAGTGGGGATATGGGCAAAGAACGTCCCCGATTGGACAACACTGATGTTTGCAACAGCAAAAATTGGTGCCGTTTTAGTTACAATTAATACCAATTATAAACTCTCGGAAATTGAGTATCTGATAAAAAATGCCGATTTGCATACCCTGTTTCTGGTAGATGGTTACCGTGACAGTGATTATGTTTCAATGATTTTTGAGTTGGTTCCTGAGTTAAAAACGCAGGCACGCGGAGAATTGCGTAGCAATAAATTTCCAAAACTCAGGAGTGTTGGTTTTGTGGGGCAGCAAAAACACCGGGGGATGTACAATACTTCAGAGCTCATTCTTTTAGGAAATCATATAGATGATCTGGAGCTGGAAAGTGTAAAAGAAACGGTTACTTGTAACGACGTTGTAAACATGCAATATACCTCTGGTACAACCGGTTTCCCAAAAGGAGTTATGTTGTCGCATCATAATATCCTAAACAATGGCTTTGCCACGGGCGAATGCATGAAATATACCCAGAACGACCGGTTGTTGGTTTGTGTTCCCCTGTTTCATTGCTTTGGATGTGTTTTAGCAGTTTGCTCCATTATTACTCATGGAGCTAACATGGTTTTTACCGAAGATTTTGATCCATTAATGGTCTTGGCTTCTGTTCAGAAAGAAAAATGTACCGCATTGTATGGAGTTCCAACCATGTTTATTGCAGAGTTAAATCATCCGATGTTTGATATGTTCGATTTGTCGTCGTTGCGTACCGGAATAATGGCCGGAGCATTGTGCCCTATTGAAACAATGCGACAGGTGATGGATAAAATGAATATGAAGGACATTATTGTGGTGTACGGATTAACCGAATCTTCTCCCGGAATGACAGCTACCCGTACCCATAATTCTCCGGAGGTAAGAGCAACAACAGTAGGATTTGAGTATCCAAATGTGGAAGTGAAGATTGTGAATCCCGAAACCGGTAAACTTTGCCGACAGGGAGAGCAGGGAGAGATTTGTTGCCGTGGATATAATGTCATGAAGGGGTATTATAATAATCCCGAAGAAACCGCCAGGGTTATCGATCAGGAAGGATGGCTGCATTCAGGTGATTTGGCAGTAAAAACTGATGATGGTTTTTATCGGATCACCGGGCGTATAAAAGATATGATAATCCGCGGTGGTGAAAATATTTATCCACGTGAGATTGAAAATTATTTATTTCAGATCCCGCAGATTGAGGCAGTAGAGATAGCCGGTGTCCCCAGCAAGAAATACGGCGAGGAAGTAGGTGCTTTTATCAAAATTAAGAAAGGTCAGCAATTAAGCGAAGAAGAAGTTATTGATTTCTGTAGAGGGAAAATAGCTCGTTTTAAAATACCCCGATATATTTTCTTTGTTGATGAGTTCCCGATGACCGCCAGTGGAAAAATTCAAAAATACAAATTGAGCGAGTTATCAGTGGAGATGTGTAAAGAAAAAGGAATTGACATCATTTAAGTCAGTAATATTCCTGTTTGTCCCAGACACAGACCATCAAAAGTCCTGGAATTTAGGTGTATTCCAAAATCTTATTTTTATCGAAAGTGTGTGTCTGTTTATAATAGGTTCCTGTTTTGTTAGAATCTAAAACTGATATTTCTCATATTTTGCAGGGGTAAAAAATAACATCTTCGTTCTCTGTTTGATAGGAGAGTCTCTGAAAAAGATTGAAAAGTTTTTTACTATTATGCGAAGGGTAATAGTGAAATGACACCATGGGTGTCGGGCCAGTTGTCATTAGACAACTGGCTTTTTTGAATAAGTAAAGGAAAACTATTTTAACTTTGCCATTCAATAAAAATAAAACACATGGCTAAATACAAACGGATTCTTTTAAAACTTAGCGGTGAATCACTAATGGGAGATCAGCAATACGGGATTGATCAGGCTCGGCTAAATGATTATGCAGAAGAGATAGCTGCTTTGGTAAAAAATGGTATTGAGGTTGGTATTGTCATTGGCGGCGGAAATATATTTCGAGGATTAAGTGGGGCTGCCAAAGGTTTTGACCGTGTGAAAGGGGATCAAATGGGTATGTTGGCCACAGTTATTAATAGTCTGGCACTGAATTCCGCGTTAGTGAATGCTGGAGTCCGGTCAAGAGTTATGACAGCTATTCGGATGGAGCCCATTGGAGAGTTTTATTCAAAAGAAAAGGCTGTTGGTGCATTGAGAAATGGAGAGGTTGTTATTATCTCAGCAGGTACGGGTAATCCTTATTTTACAACCGATACGGCTAGTGCTCTAAGAGGGATTGAAATAGAGGCCGATGTAATGTTAAAAGGTACGAGGGTTGATGGAATATATTCTGCCGACCCTGAAAAAGATACTTCAGCTACCAAATTTGAACGTATTTCGTTTGATGAAATTTACGCACGTAATTTGCGGATAATGGATCTAACTGCAACTACTTTGTGTAAAGAGAACAATTTGCCTATCCTTGTATTCAATATGGATCAAAAAGGTAATTTGCAAAGAGTTATGAAAGGAGATCCGATTGGAACGATTGTGCATAACTAATGTTGTGCTATTTGAATTTGGAATAAATTATTTAAAAAATTTTCGCGTTTATGTATTTTTTCTATATTTGCTAACAATCCAAGGTTGGTAATACAGTGTTTTAACTAATGCAAGAGGAAGTACAATTCGTTTTAGACGTCTGTGAAGAGAAGATGGGAGCTGCGGTTGAGCATCTGGAAAAGGAGTTGATACACATTAGAGCAGGGAAAGCTTCTCCAGCGATGTTGGAAGGCGTTCACATTGAATATTATGGAAGTCAGACACCGTTAAATCAGGTGTCGAATGTCAGTTCACCGGATGCAAGGACCATTGCAATACAGCCTTGGGAAAAATCGTTGATTCCGGAAATTGAAAAGGCAATAATGGCAGCTAATTTGGGGTTTAATCCCGATAATAACGGGGAAATCATCCGGATTAATATTCCTGTCTTGACAGAAGAGAGAAGAAAGAGTTTGGTTAAACAAGCTCATCAGGAAGGTGAAACTGCCAAGATCAGCATTCGATCAGCCAGAAAGGATGCCAATGACAGTCTGAAAAAATTGCAAAAAGATGGTTTGTCGGAAGACATCGAAAAAGATGCGGAGGCAGACGTGCAAAAAACGACTGACAAGTACACAAAGATGATCGATTCTTTAGTGGAAGCTAAAGAAAAAGATATAATGACTATTTAATTGTTTCTAGTTTTCTGTTTTCTGAACATTGTTTAATTGTTTTCATGGCTTTGAGGCAGCTTGTAGAAGCTGCCTTTTTTTTGCTCTTAATTTACGCTGATTATTTTTTACGATAATAAAAACTCTTCTTTTCCTCCTTTGCATCAAATGTGTAGATAAGGTCACTTTTATTTCTATAAAAAATAGAAAGTAAGCCAATGTCTCCGGCACAGAAAAGGCTGTGAACAGCCATCACCAAAAGAAAGAAATATAAACAGGATGTGTTCCAAAACACCAATGAACATATCAGCATCAGTAGCTTAATTACTACTAAAGGAGTTAATGCAATCCGGGTAAACTGGGTACGGTTAATTACATGCCGGTCGGCTTCGGCATAAAATATAAACCTTCGGAGGTAAGCTCCGTAATGAACTCGGGCGGCTCCTGTAAGTTTGATCGCAAGTCCGTGTAAAAGCTCGTGAATCGGAATCAGAGCAGTAAAACAAAACAAGAATGCAGCGATCGAGAAATAAAGATTCTCGGGAGTATGGTGTAAAGCCAGGATGATGGATTTTGTAATTAAAAAGATCCCCAGGAGAACCATCAGGGTTTGGTAAACCATAAAAAACACAGTAATTCTGCCGCCAAGAGCTAATTGATCCAGCACAAACGATTTGATGTTACTGTGACTAAGTTCAGCAATCAACTCAAAACGATCCTGATTTTGTAATTCCTCAATGGTTGGATTGGCCATGTTTACTCGTATCTGATAATTTCATAAAGGTTTTTCAGATTAAAAAGTTTAAGGGCCACTGCAGAAATGATCGAAGTGGTAATCAGAAAAGCGTATCCCCAAAGCCAGTTGTCGATTTTTTTTGAAAGGATACTTAAAACGATAACAATTCCTGTAAAAATAAGTAGTTGAAAAATAAACTTTATCCCCGGGTTTAACCGGAATATTACC
This sequence comes from Draconibacterium sp., assembly GCA_047975435.1. Lineage (GTDB taxonomy): Bacteria > Bacteroidota > Bacteroidia > Bacteroidales > Prolixibacteraceae > Draconibacterium. Next base: position 5,218 of record JBKEDN010000021.1, read on the forward strand.
AGTGCCAACACCAATTGTGTACTCCCGGTAAAAAGTTGCGTTGCCAGGCTTGCCCATGCAGAGCCGTGTGCCTGAAATTTTGGGATAAGCACTATATTTAGTGTAATATTGAGTACCATTCCGCCAAGGGCCATAATGTTAAGTTGTTTCAAACTCCCGTTGGCAGTAAGCAAGGTCCCAAAAATATAAGTTGTTGCAATCCCAATAAACCCGGTCATTAATATGCCCAATATACCCGATGATTTCTCGGTATTGGCATGGTAGAGAAGGCTCATAATCTGGTTGTTGTAGTAAATGCTGGAGACAGCAACAATAATTGCCGGGACAATCAGCAGCGTGAACGACAGCTTGACCATTTGCCCTACATTTTCTTTTTGTTTGATCATTTTTGAAAAGATAGGGAGCAATAATCCGGCAAATAGAACTCCAAACATCGAAACGGCATCCAGCAAACGGAATGCCTGTGCGTAAATTCCGGCTTGTTCTTTCCCGACCGGGTGTGGAAGAAGCCGTTCTAACATAACAGAATCAATGCGGTTATAAAACGACATCAGCAAAATCAACAGTGCATAAGGGTACGACTTTTTTAAAAATGCCCTGAAATAAACGAGGTCGAATTGAATACGTATTTTCCCTGATTTGTTTAGTACGATCAGTAAAGTAATCAGTGAAGTAAGTGCGTAGGCGATGGTTTGTGCATAAACAAACCAGTTGATGGTAAATTCGATCTGAAAAACATTGGTAAAAAGCAATAGGCTGCAGATGATAATCATCAGGCTACGGTCGAGTACTGAAATCAGGCTGTCGGTACGAAACAGCTGAAGTGCACTGATATTGGAACGTAGATACAGTGTGAACGAAATCAAAAACTGGTTCAGAATAAGAAAAATCAACAGGTGAAATTGCAGGTTATTATACCCGATTATGGCAGCCACTCCCAGGGTAAATGCCGCATAAACAATAGCCAGTACGAATTTCAGCCCGATAATGTGAGATAGATGCTTGGGTAGCAAAAAACTGTAGCGCGAAATGTTGCGGTTGTTGTAGTTGGTAATCCCTATATCCAGTAAGATATTCAGTAGCGTCGAAAAGTTGAAGAGTGCAAAATACAACCCGTAATTTTCGTCACCCACCGAATTCTGAACCGTACGGTCAATACCAAATATCCAGAATGGCTTGATCAGCAGGTTCAGGAAAAGGAGCAATAGCAGGTTTGTGACAAATTTTCGTTTCAATCTTCCTGTATTTGGTTAATCACCGCGTATTTAACGCATAAAAGTAAGAAATATTGAATAGGATGGGGCGGGAAAAGTAGCTACAACTTTGTACATTTACGAAAATTAGAAAACTACAGCATGATTATTGCCGTAAACACGCGTTTACTGATAAAAGGGAAACTCGAAGGAATAGGTTGGTTCACATTTGAAACCTTGAAAAGGATGACCTTAAATCATCCGGAACATGAGTTCATTTTTATTTTCGATCGCCCGTTTGACCCCGATTATATTTTCTCCGAAAATGTAAAACCGGTGGTAGTCGGGCCTCCCACCAGGCATCCGGTTCTGTGGTATTTGTGGTTTGAATACCAGATTCCACGTATCCTGAAAAAATATAAAGCAAACTTGTTTTTATCTCCTGACGGGTATCTTTCTTTGCGGACAAAAGTACCTCAGGTGGGTGTAATCCATGATATTAATTTTGTACATCGCCCCGATGATCTTCCCTGGTTAAAAGCACGGTACTACAACCATTTTTTCCCAAAGTTTGCCCGTGTTGCCAGGCGGATTGCTACCGTTTCGTTTTATTCGAAAGAAGACATTACACGTTCGTACAAAGTTGATTACGATAAAATTGACGTGGTGTATGACGGTATTAACCAGATATTTGAACCTATTTCGGAAGATGAAAAAACAGAAGTGCAAAAGCGTTATACCGCCGGCGCCGATTACTTTTTATTTGTTGGTGCCTTGCATCCACGCAAAAATGTGAGTGGGTTGCTGCGGGCTTTTGATGCGTTTAAAAGTGTAAAAGGCGACCCCACCAAACTGGTGATTGTGGGAGGAGAGATGCACAAAACCGGCGATATTCATGAGACCTATGAGAACATGCGCTACCGGGACGATGTGGTTTTTACCGGACGTGTTTCAACCGGCGATCTTCATGATATTTTTGGCGGAGCACTGGCGCTGGTGTTCGTTCCGTTTTTCGAAGGTTTTGGAATCCCGATTGTAGAGGCGATGAGCGCCGGTGTGCCCGTAATTTGCTCCAATACTACTTCGATCCCTGAAGTTGGTGGAAGCGCTGTTTTGTATGCCGACCCGCTAAAGATCGATCAGGTTACTGATGCCATGATCAAAATTCATCAGGATGCAGAACTTCGTCAAAACCTGGTTGAAAAAGGTTTTATTCAGAAAAATAAATTTAGCTGGGACGAAACTGCCCGTTTGCTTTGGATGAGTGTGGAGAAAGCGTTGCAGTGAGATGAGTTCAGAGTTTAGGGTTCAGAGTTTAGAGTTCAAGGTTCAGTGAATAGTTGCAGTTTTACAGAATGTCATCCTGAGCGGAGTCGAAGGATGGAAATAACTTGATGGTAGAATGATGATTAACGATTTGCGATTAACGAAGTGGCATTCAAACAAACTTTTAGTTGAACAATTGGATTTTAAATGGAAGAAAAAGCTTATAGCTTGCGGCTTGTAACTAACTACAATGAAAAAGCAGAAACTATTATCCTATTTCAAAGAAAATACCATTGAAGCCGGTTGTGATGAAGCCGGGCGCGGATGCCTCGCCGGGCCGGTGTTTGCTGCAGCGGTTATTCTTTCTGCTGGCTTTGAAAACGACTTGCTAAACGATTCAAAACAACTGACAGAAAAACAGCGTTACCGGCTTCGTCCGGTCATAGAAGAACAGGCTCTGGCATGGGCAGTGGTTGCGGTTGATAATCATGAAATAGATGAGGTGAATATTCTGAATGCCTCTTTTCTGGCCATGAACCGTGCAGTGGCTCAGCTCAAAATTAAACCGCAACATCTGTTGATCGATGGAAACCGCTTTCGTACTCAAGACGATATTCCTTATACCTGTATGGTAAAAGGCGACGGGCGGTTTTATTCCATAGCAGCAGCTTCGGTGCTGGCAAAAACCTATCGCGATGATTTCATGTTAAAGATTCACAAAGAATTTCCCCATTACGATTGGGACCGGAACAAAGGCTATCCCACCAAAAAACACCGTGCAGGTATCCGGAAACATGGGCCAACCAAATATCACCGCATGTCGTTTCGGCTGCTGGATGAACAACTGGAATTGGAGTTTTAGTTGTGCTGATGCCCACTTGTAAGTTGTCGGGATCCCGAAGCCTCGGGGCGCAGTTGGCGTACCACCGAACCCCGCCCTGCAATATGTTCTTGTTGGCTGTAGTAGTTTTATCCAATTGATATATTCAGATTTTTTCCTAATCCTACTTCAATCAGTTTGTAATAAGTAGAAATCTGAATATCACTTTGACCTCTTTCAATTCGAGAAATATAACTTTTTTTAGTTCCTGTCTTTTCTGCAAGTTCTTGTTGAGTGATATTAGCTTCTTTTCTTGCTTCTTTCAACATGACGCCTAATCTAAAGGCAAGAGAATTAGAATCATATTTTTCTCTCGACAGAGTACCTTTTTCTCCATATTTTTCTACTAATAAATCTTCAAAATCAGTTAGGTTATTCATTTTATTGTCCTCCATATTTTTCTTTCAAATATTCACTTTTAAGTTTCTCAGCCATTTTAATCTCCTTTTTTGGAGTTTTCTGAGTCTTTTTTAGAAAGCAGTTTGTCAATACAACTAAATTTCCTTTATCCTGAAAGCACAAAATCCGAATGCTTCTAAAAGTAGTAATCACACGTACTTCCCAAATTCCATCAGTGTTTTCCAATAATTTGTAAAATTTCTTAGGAACTTTTTCCTCAAATCTCACTAAGTCAAGAATATATTCAATTTTTACTTGAACTTTTGAATCTTGGCTTTTATAGAATTTGACAAAGTTTTCTTTGTATGCAATTATCTTTCGAATCACACTGCAAAGTTAACCGATTAGTTTACTTTCTCCAAAAAATATGGATTATTTTCAATTTATCTAAGGGGTCGTTACTATTACCGCTAACGGTTAGTATAAGAGTAGTAGCGGACTTAAAAGCGGTTTCGTTTCAAGTTACAAAGTAGCCAAAGCTACACCATAAACAAATAGTCAAATCGGTAGATTTGGCGGGGCTGATAAGAACCACTACCGCCCGAACAGCCACCGAACCCGCTATTACTTTTATACATTGTTAGCGGCTGGCATTATTTATTTCATTCAAAATCAAGGTACATATATTCAAAATTTAAAATCATATCATTGAATTGTGTAAAAATATCTTGTCCCAAATTCCCATTAAAAGTAGCTTCGGAAGATGATTCCGAAATTGTAATTGATATTTTGGGTAGTGTATTGCTTTTTGTTCCGATTGTATAAGGAAAATCTTTTAATGTGTAACTTTTTACATCTACAATTCCTCCTGCTCCTCCTTGTTGTGCGTCTTGTAATTCGCTATTGGATTCTATTTGTGTTTTGTGTTTCTCATAGTAGTTCTGATAAAGTTCAGTTTCTTTTGCACCAGTGTCAAAAATCATTAATAAAGTGTCATTTTGAGAGAACATTTGAACAACAGGTGTTAACCCATCCATAAACATATTGTTTAGTTTTCTATCCTGTGACACTTTTGGAACTTTTATGGTTCCGTCATTTTGTATTCTTATTTCATTCATTTGGCGTATCACAGGGAATCCAATAATTCCGTGTATCTCGTAATTTACAGATGGGAAACTCAATTGTTTATCGGGTGCAACTAAGAAAACAACATTTTCAAATAAAATATCGCCAACGTATAAACTATCAGCAACGGCTAATTTAGTTTGAATATCAATTTCAGTTGCAGAACCAACATTAATATTTGATTCATATATTTTTAACCCCATTTTGTGAGCATAGCTGTCAGAAATTGTTGAAAGATTTGCACCTGTATCAAAAATGAACTCATCCTCAATTTGACCACTTTTTACAGGTGTCATTAAATGGTTAAACCGGTTACGGTACGAAGGTATAGTTGTATTGTCAGTTTTGTGAATTTGTTGTGGTTTTACGGATTCTAATGTGCCAAACAATTGATATACATTTTTATAGCTTTCAATTTCTGAACTGTCTAAAACATTGTCGTATTGCTCCAAAATAGTTTTATATGTTTCTGATGCCTTTTTGTATTGATAATCTCTTACATAATTGTTTGCAGTTGTCGATAACAGTTTGATTAACAATGTATCATTAAAATTGGTTTTGTATTTCTTTAATAGCAGTTCAGCATACTCATTTGATTGTTCTCCATTACAAAAAGCATTTTCAACTTGTGCTTTATAAAATAAGATTTTGTCCTCTGAAAGTTCATTCATGTCTTCGTTTAATTCTTGTTTTAGAGAAAAAAATCTTTTGTTTTGCAATAACTCGGAAAGTCTGTTTTCCAATATTGGATTATTTTTTTGAATTGAAGAACAACTTGTTAAGGTCAGAATGCTAAAGATTAATAAGTTTTTTAATGGTTTCATTTCTTCATTTTTTATTTATATGCCTTGGAGTCAGTTGCTTGCCGCTAACGGTTTGGGGCTTGGCGAAGTGGGGGTATTTAAGGTGCAAATGTTCAATAAACCACTGATATTGATAGAAGTACAAATGCTCAATTTTAGTACTTCTGCCCCCATTTTGCCAAACCCTT
>JBKEDN010000029.1:0-2766 GCA_047975435.1 Draconibacterium sp.
AGTATGTCCTTGCTCTTGTACCTCCTGAAAAAATAAATCTTCGTAGGAGGTGATGTTGGAAGAGCTACCTTTAGTTAGGACCAGTTCGATACATATTTCAATACTACGCAGTTTATTGGCGATATACCCTACTGTGTATAAATAATCAATCAAAAAATTTTTTTTGAGTTTAAGATTTTATATGTCGATAACACTATTATAATTTTAATGATATGTACAATATTCAAATTTTACCCAAACTTGTAATAACTATATGCCTATTTTATTGCTTGTTATATTTAAAGTTTGGATAATAAATAAGTTTTGATAAGTTACTTTTTCTCCCGCTAAGGTTATAGGCTCATGGAAAAAGTAACAGGCGGTTTTTACCGCCTGCCTGTTCACTTCATTTGTTTCATTTTCTCAAGTTGGGATAGCATATATCTGTGGTTTTCACCAACCGTTTGTCCCGATGGCATTTTGTACGGACTATCCTTGCAAAGCTCACATTGCTCAATAGCCTTGTTTAAATCCGTTACCTCAATGCTAGCTCCTGTAATATCTGTTATCGTCGTTTTCATTGTCTCAATAATTTTTTAGATACATACCACTTATCCGAATAGTTGTTGCCCAGTAAGGTAAACACGCCACTAAAATTGCTGTTATCCGCAAATTGTTTGGCTTCCAGTATGGAATCAAATTCGCCTAACTTTCGAAACCCTATAAAGAGTTTATACATTTTATCCCTCTTAACCAGCCATTTATCGCGACGACTCCGGCACTCTCCCAAAGTTGGGGCTGTTGTTGAAAACAGTTCCCCGTCAGTGTGCCGGTAATCGTACTGGTAAAATGTTTGGTTTGGGCGGTGTGCCGGATGGAACGTTGTGTAGTTTTCTGTCCCTTGTTCGCATACCGAACACCCGCTGTTACTGATTGAATTATCCGTTTTCATGATTTTAATTTTAGATTAGTTCTTCAATTGTTTTTACCGGGGTATTTTCAACCAGCCACTCTTTAATGTAACTCAAATTGCCCCCGTAGGTAATAATGGCACACGCTTCATTTATTTGTGTAAAGCGCGAAGATTCGCAGTTGTCAACCCATTCTTTCAGGTTGACCCTTTGCCATTTGTCGTAGCCCCTTACAAAATCCTGGTTTATTTCCAGAATGGTTCTCGAAAAAATTACCCTGATAGTTTGGTATTTGTCGTCAATAATTTCCAGATGCCGGAGTGATCCAAACCCATCAGAAAGACGGGCAAACGACCAGTTGTATTCAAATTGTTCATTACCCCAAACGTGCGGTTCATCGAAACTTACTTTCACATGAACCGCATGTTGGTCTTTTGTGATTTCTTCAATCACCCCTGTAACCATCATGCCGGTGAAAATGCACTTGCAACGTTTTCCTATTATGCTGTTATTTACTTCTTTCGGGTTCATTTTTATATGCTTTAATTATTAGGTGAGATTTTTTTGATTCGCTTTGTACTTTAATCCAATCCGAAATAGCAGGCTAAACGCTGTCCTTTTGACTTGGGAAATATCCAGCCTGCGATTTTTTCTCCCTTAAAAGTCAATCGGTTGTTAAATCGTCCGCCCATTGCTTTGAGTTCGTCTTTAATTGGCTTGGTATTTCCGAAAACGGCGACCGCTTTGGCTGAATATTCCACCATTGTACAATTGGCTTTGTCTTGCCAATTGGGGGTATCAGACGGTGTTCCATTCGGCTTATTGATGCGTATGTTATCTTCGTCCCCTGCGATGTATGCGAATTCCTCAATCGTTCTGGAGCGGTCATATACAGGCACTTTTTCAATTATCCACCCGTGATATTTGCTTTCTCCCAGATAGTAGCCAGCGCCCATGCTGTATTTTTCCCGATGTTCGTAATCCTGATTGAATTCCGAGAGGTAAGCAGTTTCATCGAAGCTGGAGGCGTGTTTACGCATTTCTGAAAAGATGTCCCTTTTGTGTGTGGAAAAACCTAAAATGACGGTACGCTGCGTGCTGCTTGCAAAGTAGTCGGTTTGCATATCGCTTTCGTCCTGTTTCAACCGTGCCACAATAACTGCCTGTGCATCTTCGGGGAATATATCTGTGAAGCGTTTGCGACCGACCTGTTTTACTTCGCTAATCCTTATCCGCTCTTTTTCGGCTTCGTCCTCCTCTGCTTTGGCTTTCGATTGTGCTTCCTGAAGGAGTATAGCTACCTCAAAAGCATCCATAAATTCCGGTTTTACATCATCGTAATACCTGCCAATGCCGAATTTTTTGGATAAGGGGTTTATTATGTCGGTCCTGTCCATAGCTTTGGTGTCGGTATTGATTAGATGATACATAAATCCCCGGTTTTTGATGTGTTCCACTTTGTAAACCACATAGCGGGATTCACTCATCGCATAACCATAACTGATAACAACCTGATTTTCTTTCACCACCTGTACTTCTGTGTCGGTGGTAGCTTTTCCGAATAGTGAATAATACTTTGCCATTGTTTTTCCTTTTAAAAGATTAATGAAACCAGCAAAGCCAGAATGATTATGAGAACGAGAAGAGAGACAAGGCAGGACGCCAGTTGTTTGATAACTGCCCAACCGAGGTATAAACCCAACAGCACCCAGATAAATTCAGTTCCCCAAACATAGAAACCCAATGCTATCAGAGCGATTTTCACAACCAGTTTTATGTTGGTTGGAAGGTAGGTAGATCGTTGTTTCCTATTTTTTACTGTACTTCTCATAATTTCTGACCTTTTTTTTATGCCGTATCGGAGCCGGTGAGGAGT
>JBKEDN010000084.1:0-13468 GCA_047975435.1 Draconibacterium sp.
TTCACTTATACTGCGTTGAATTTTCCTTAAATAGCTGAGGCTATTCGCGTCAAATCCGCCTTGTTTAAGCAAAAAACGCATCATAATATTTCTAAAAGATAAAATTTAAACAGGCTCTAAGTATTTCAGCGTGTGCATACTACTTCTTAAAAATAAAATAGACCGCCAGCACCAAAAAGATAAAGCCAACAACATGGTTCCAGCGAAATGTTTCGTTCCGGAAAAGCAGAAATGTAAAAATGGAAAATACCACCAGCGTGATTACTTCCTGCAAAACCTTTAACTCGATCAATGAAAAAGGGCCGCCGTGATCTTTGAAACCGATGCGATTGGCGGGTACCTGGAAGAAATATTCAGATTATTTGCTAATACAACCCCTTTTACTCATCTTTAATATTCAATACTTATCGTTTTGATTATGAAGGCTATTGCATACGTTCGCGTCTCAACAACCAATCAGGAAGTCCTCCGACAGCAAGCAAAGGTTAAAGATTTTTGCTCAGCTAAAGATATGAACATTATCGATGAAATAACCGATTTTGGTATCTCTGGTGCAACGCAAGACAGACCCGGATTACAAAAACTGTTGAACGTGACAAAAAACGAAGCAGACGTGATTGTTATTTCCGAATTGTCCCGACTAAGCCGAAATGAAGATATACTCGACACACTGCACAGCATTCACCTTCTGATTCAAAAAGGATTACAATTGATATTCCTGGACGACCCTCATAAAACCTATCAGGGAACGCTAAATATTGAAGAGATCATCATTCTTTCAGTCCGGGCCAAAGGCGCCGCAGACGAACGCCTTGCAATCAAATCCCGCAATATCGAGGGCAAGAGAGTTCTATTTGCAAGCAATCCTTACGCAATGGTAGATGGCCGCATTCCGCTGGGTTTTAAGAAGATTGAGAACCCTAACGGAAGACACCCCAAATACTTATTGGCAGTTGACGTCGAAGAAAGCAAGTTGATCCAACAAATTTTTGATCTGGTAATGAATGGCTACAGTTTGGCGCAGGTAAGAAACTACCTCCACGACTCAGGAATAAAAACAAAACTAGGCGGCTACTATACCACTCAGGCGCTCTCAAAAATCTATCGCAATCCCATATATAAAGGAGAACGAGTCCGAAATGGCGCTACCGCTTATATTGAACCATTGATAGAGATCGACAAATGGGATGCAGTACAAACCAAAATAAAGGAAAACCACCAATACGTATCTTCGGGTACAACCATGTACAACCCGATGAGAGGCATACTCCGATGCAGGTGTGGTCGTGCTATGATGGTGAAAAGCAAAGGCAATGGGCTCTATGTATATCGCTGTTCCGATGTGCAACCGGCGTATATGGCAAACCGATGTCAATACCACGACAGTATCCGGTACCATTTAACTAACGAAATAGTCTTTTCGCTGCTAAAAAAGGTTGACTTTTTGCTTTACACCGACACCATCGAAGCCAAAATTGCCGACTTAAATTTGCAATGTGAAGGACTTCAAAAACACATCGAAGCCGACAAAAATAAAATAGTCCAAATCGCCAACGAAACGCCCAGTCTCCAACAGAAGTATATCAACGCCAAAAGTCAGCTTTTAGCTGATGCGGTTCAGGAACAGTTGCTCAAAAATGAATCTGAAATAAAGCAAATTAATTCGCAAGTTGACAGAAACACCGGGAAAATAGCTCGCATCAAAGAACAGGTTAACAACATCATTTCCGTCTCCAAAACTGAAGATTTCGACAACCTGGACCTCGCTGCCCGGGCATCGCTTTTCAAGAAATATATTAAAAAAATCAACTATTTGCCGGTTACAACCATGCAAGGCTTTTATGTGGTCGACTATATGTTCGATGTAAAAAGCGTGGTAGCTGTTCGAAAAACAAACAGAAAACCAATGTTTGCAATTGTCCCTTCGGGAATAGAATTGACCGATGAACTTTCCCTGCGTGTAACCGAACTTTCATACGAGCCTGGCGATCCGTTTTATAACCTCAGTGCAGCGAAGACCAAAACAATATCTATCCAGCAATTCTTCAAAACATACGCCGACGATTACCTCGATGTCAACCTGAACTATCGTGAGCAATAAGATATTTTGCTATTTTTGAATACACCTCACCTTTCCGCCTATGCCCGTGAATGAAATACAGATACCTATACAACAGGGACAAACCCTTGCCGACGCACTTAAAAATAAGGGTTATCAAGCTATCCCTTCCAATGCAATAATCGACAAAACCCTCACAGGCATTGGCGCAACTTACATGGAAATACACACCCCGCGACCGTCAATCATCATTGAACCAAACGTTCCTGTTATTAAAGGCAAAGTTGAACAACATCCCAATTGTTTAGCAGTGGTTAAAGGAGTTAAAGAACCAACAATCAAAAATTACCTGAACAACGATTCTGTTCAATTCAAAAAAATCTTGACTACCCCCGAAAGCTTTTCAAAAATAGGCAAGGCTGCATCTGAAATCGGCTTGGATATTTACAACACATTCTTCTGCTTGTTCGACGAATGCGAGAAAATCGGCCAGGATATTGACTATCGCGACAGTATCGCTTTCCCGATTAATGACTTTTTCAAATTCAAAGAAAAAGCCTTTGTTTCAGCTACCCCCCTTCAGATGATCCACGATGAATTCGACAAGCAACAATTCTCGCGTTTAGTGGTATCGCCCCAATTCGATTACAAAGAAGAGCTCAGCTTAATTGTCACCGATGCGATTCGAAAGGAGTTCGCAACACATGTTAATACCCTCTTAGATCAAAATCGTCAAAGCATCTGCATTTTTTTCAATTCAACGGCTGGTATCAGAGCACTGATTGAACTTTTCGAAATACCGGCCAACCAATACGCTGTATTTTGTTCCGATAAAAGTAAAAATGAGCTTAAACAAAAGGGTATTGAAGCCGAATGCAACTTCAACCCGCTACTGCTTCGTAGGTTCAATTTCTTCACTTCTCGATTTTATTCAGCTGTCGATTTTAATTTAACCGTGTGCCCCGATGTTGTAATCGTTACTGATTTAAACGAAGCGTCATACACAACAGTAGACCCACTGAGCGAATCTATTCAAATACAAGGCCGGTTTCGAAAAAAGCAGCCTAATGGAAAGCGATACAACAGCCTGACTCACATCTCAAATATACGCCTGTTAAGTTATATGTCGCACGATGAAGTACTGGAGGAACTCAATACTTGGTTTATTACAGCTACAGCACTTAAAGAACGTTATTTAACAAGCACTTCAGCAACTCAAAAACAGGCCATTTCAAAGGAGTTCAAAAAATGCTCCATTTATCCATACCTCGACACCCCTGACATTGAACACGATTTTAAACGAAACACATTCGCCCTCATTAACCGATATAACAAAGAAAGAGTAGCAGAATACTATACAAATGGGGAAAAACTGAACCAAGCATATCTGAAATCAAATTATTTCGATGTCAGTTTCACCGATAAAATTGACCGTTCATTCAATTTCGATTTTAACCCCAAAGACCTGGTTAAGAAAATTAGCAATAAAAGAACTTCGCAAAAGGATAAAATTAACGCCATTCTTGAGCAAATCAGAAGAGGTATACCTGCCAATACGATTCAAGGCCTCTTCAAAGATGCCAGCCTTGCCGAAATGTATTCCAATATTTCTAATATTATCGAGGCTGTTGAGCTCATCGGCATTGAAACGGTGCGAACCAAAACCACCTTTAAAGCCATCGAAAAAATGCTCCACAACGCCAGGTTGTTAAAACGAAGCGACGATAAACGCTTCTCACCCGAGCTTATTTCCTCCCTGCACAAACTGTTTGCCAGCCGGATGGGTGAACAGATCCCCAAAACCGATACAAAACAAGCCCTGCAAACCCTGTACAGCTCCTATGGTATCCTCGCAAAAAATGGGAAGCCATTCAAAGTCACCCTTACCACCATTCTGGAATACTACGATTCAAAGAAAAACAACCAGAAAGACACCTACACCCTACATTCCCTTTGGCCACACTTGGCCGAAAAAATTCAAGCGGAGAGCAACTTCAGTCGAAACGGTTAAAAATTGTCCGAAAATATGTCAGTATAGAGGGAAACTAAAAAAAAAGTCCGATGCTGATTTTGAGTTACAGAGGCCGTTTTACGCAATTTTTTATTACATTCGTTATCATAAAAACTGAAAATCAGAATTACAAAGCCATTCAAGCAGCGAAATAACCTAATTCATACTTAATCAACAAGATAAATTATTCTATGCCAGATCTTCTTCACAAAAAACACATGTCGGAAGAAGAGATAAAAATGAATTTTATCACCCCCGACATACTAGCAGCGAGCTGGGATCTGCAACGGCAAATCCGGGCCGAATACACTTTTACCGATGGTAGGGTCATTGTTAGGGGTAAATTTACGGCAAGAGGCGAGAAAAAAAGAGCCGACTATGTGCTGTTTTTCAACGACCAGACAAGTAAAATTGCCCTGGCTGTCGTTGAGGCTAAAGACAACAAACATTCAGTTGGAGCAGGTTTACAACAAGCCATCGACTATGCCATTCTGCTCGATGCTCCCTTCGCCTACAGTGCCAATGGCGATGGTTTTATTGAACACGATATGATGACTGGCCTGGAGCGCGAAATTCCTGCCGGTAGCTTTCCGACTCCCAACGCGCTATGGAGCAGATTTAAAGGCATGAAGCACATTACAGGTGAACAGGAAAAAATCATTTCCGAACCCTATTATTTCGAAACCGGAGGCAATTCTCCCCGGTACTACCAACGGATTGCCATTAACAGATGTGTCGAAGCCGTGGCAAAAGGCGAAAAACGCATTTTTTTGGTCATGGCAACGGGGACCGGGAAAACCATGACTGCTTTCCAGATAATATACCGCCTCAAAAAAGCTGGCAAAGTAAACCGCGTGCTTTACCTGGCCGACCGGAATATCCTCATTGACCAAACAATGGCCAACGACTTCAAGCCATTCGAAAAAATCATGACCAAGGTGGAAGACCGAAAGCTGGATAGCGCTTACGAAGTATACATGTCACTCTATCACCAGCTGGCTGGCGACGAAAATAACGAGCCGTTCCGGCAGTTTACCCCCGACTTTTTCGATTTAATCTTTGTGGATGAGTGCCATCGAGGAAGTGCCCGCGACGAATCCCGCTGGCGTAAGGTATTAGACTACTTCACGGGCGCAACCCATATCGGCATGACTGCCACGCCCAAAGAAACCAAAGACATCTCCAATTCATTCTATTTTGGCGAACCGCTTTACACCTACAGCCTTAAACAAGGGATTGACGATGGCTTCCTGGCGCCCTATAAGGTTGTCCGTATAGGCCTCGATAAGGACCTCGAAGGCTACCGACCGGAAGCAGGCAAAATTGATGTAAATGGATATCTTATCGAGGACAGGGAATACAATAGCAACGACTTCGACCGGAAAATCATCCTCGATAAACGCACGCTCACAATCGCCAATAAAATCTCTGAATTTCTCAAGAAAACCAACCGCTTCGACAAAACCATTGTCTTCTGTGTTGATATCGACCACGCCGAACGAATGCGTCAGGCATTGGTCAACGAAAATGCCGATTTGGTGGCGAAAAATCCCAAATATGTGATGCGCATTACCGGCGATAACAACGAGGGAAAAGCCCAGCTCGACAACTTTATAGCCCTGAAAAACTCAGGTCATTATCCGGTTATTGTTACCACCTCACGCCTCATGTCAACAGGGGTTGACTGTAAAACGGTGAAACTCATTGTGCTCGACAATATTTATGGTGAAAACGGAATGACCGAATTCAAACAGATTATTGGCCGTGGGACCCGGTTGGCACCCAAATATGGCAAGGAGTTTTTCACCATAATGGACTTCCGAAATGCCAGCCGCCTCTTTGCCGATAACAGCTTTAACGACGACCCGGTGCAAATCTACGAACCCGGGCCTGACGATTCACCAGTCCCGCCTGACGATGAAACAGTAAAAGAGCCTTACGGTGTAAATACAGGACATGACGATCCGAGAGAATCAGGTGGTGACATCATTGGCGACCCACCTATTAATTATCCTCCAAAATACCGGGTAAACGATGTCGAGGTTAAGGTCATTTCAGAACGGGTGCAGTATTACGACAAAGACGGCAAACTCATTACTGAAAGCCTGAAAGATTACACCAAACGAAATATCCTCGACAGCTTTTCAACCCTCGAATCATTCCTCCACAAATGGAATTCAGAAGAAAGGAAAGAGGCTATCATCGAAGAACTCAAAAGTCATGGCGTGCTGCTGGAAGCACTCCGCGACCTGGCAGGCAATAAAGACCTCGACGATTTTGATTTAATTTGCCATCTGGCCTTCGATAAAAAACCGCTTACCAAGGCCGAACGGGTAAACAACGTAAAGAAAAAAGGCTATTTGTATCAGCATTCAGAGATGGCACAACAGGTAATCGATGCCCTGCTCGATAAGTATATGGAGAAAGGTATTGCTGCCATAAATCCCCGAATATTGGAAAACGATCCCTTCCGAAAGTTGGGCAGCCCGGCAAAAATAGCTTCGCTTTTTGGTGGCAAAGCGCAGTTTGGCAAACTGTTAAATGAACTGCGAACACAAATATATGCGTAGTGATATCCTGCGCAGAAAGCATAAATAGTAAATGATAAATTGGAACTGAAATAAATGAGTATTAATAACATTATTAAGCGTTTACAGGACATTATGCGCAACGATGCCGGCGTGAACGGCGATGCACAGCGCATTGAGCAAATTGTCTGGATTTTGTTTTTAAAGGTCTACGATGCCAAAGAAGAAAACTGGGAATTCTACGACGATAATTTCCAATCCATTATTCCCGAAGACTGCCGTTGGCGGAACTGGGCCGTCGACAACAAAGACGGCAAAGCCCTCACCGGAGACTCCCTGCTCTCCTTTGTCAACAACACCTTGTTCCCGGCATTAAAAAACCTGCCGGTTGACGAATACACCCCTATCAACAAATCAATCGTCAAAGATACCTTCATCGATAGTTACAACTACCAGAAGGACGGTGTACTACTCCGCCAGGTCATCAACGTGGTCGACGAAATCGACTTCACCGAATACGACGACCGCCATGCCTTTGGCGATATCTACGAAAGCATTCTCAAAGACCTCCAAAGCGCCGGTAATGCCGGTGAGTTTTATACACCCCGCGCCGTCACAGAGTTTATGGCGCAAATGGTCAACCCCCAACTGGGCGAACAAGTGGCCGACTTTGCCTGCGGTACCGGTGGCTTCCTCACTTCGGCCATGAAGCTCATGGATGCACAGGTAAAAACCGTGGAAGACCGCGAGCGCTTTAACCGTTCGTTCTTTGGCATCGAGAAAAAAGCCCTGCCGCACCTGCTTTGCGTAACCAATATGCTGCTGCACGACCTCGACAGTCCCCGGATCATACATGGCAATGCCCTCGAAAAAAATGTGCGTGAATACGAAGACGAAGACCAGTTCGATGTTATACTCATGAACCCGCCTTACGGGGGTAACGAGAAGGACACCGTAAAAATCAACTTCCCTACCGAGCTGCGTAGCAGCGAAACCGCCGACCTCTTTATGTCGGTCATCATGTTCCGCCTACGCGAGAATGGCCGTTGCGCCATCATCCTCCCCGATGGTTTTATGTTTGGCACCGACAATGCCAAAACAGCCATCAAAATCAAGCTCATGGAAGAATTCAACCTCCACACCGTTATCCGCATGCCTAAAAGCGTGTTTGCGCCCTACACTTCCATCACTACCAACATCCTGTTTTTCGACAAAACCAGAAAAACGGAAGAGCTCTGGTTCTACCGCTTAGACATGCCCGAAGGATATAAAAACTTCTCCAAAACCAAACCAATGAAGCTGGAGCACTTCAAGCCGGTAACCGACTGGTGGAACAACCGGCAGGAAATAAACATCGATGGCTTCGACAAATCCCGCAAATACAGCCTCAGCGAAATACAGGACCGTGCCTACAACATCGACCTTTGCAGCTTCCCGCAAATCGAAGAAGTAGTGCTCGATCCCAAAGCCACCATGGTCAACTACCACGAACGCCGACAGGAGCTCAACGATAACATCGACAAGGTACTAACCCAAATTAGCACCCTGTTGGGCTTCGAACTATGACGGCGCAAGAACTTAAAAACAGCATCCTCCAATATGCCATTCAGGGCAAGTTGGTGCCTCAGGATCCCAACGACGAACCGGCTTCCGTATTACTACAAAAAATAGAGGCTGAGAAGCAACAACTAGTTAAGAAGAAAAGAATTAAAAAAGGAAAGCCACTGTCTCCAATTTTGGAGGACGAAATCCCTTTTGAGATTCCGGAGAGTTGGGAATGGGTGAGATTGAGGGATATTGTTTCATTATTGGGCGATGGGATCCATGGGACGCCCACTTATGATAATGAAGGGGACTACTTTTTTGTCAATGGTAATAATCTGGAAAATGGTAAAATTGTTATTAAACCATCAACGAAAAGAGTAAATTTTGAGGAGCATTTAAAGCATAAGAGAGCCCTGAACCATCGTTCGATTTTAGTATCAATCAATGGTACGCTTGGAAATATTGCGTTCTACAATGGCGAAAAAATCATTTTAGGCAAAAGTGCGTGTTACTTCAATCTTTGCGAACCCTTATCTTTAAAATATATTAAAATAATTATCAATGGAAGCCATTTTGAAAAATACGCAATTGCGAATGCAACCCAAACAACCATTCAAAATGTATCGTTAAAGTCAATGAGGGAACTATTAATTCCCCTCCCCCCTCTCGCCGAGCAACACCGCATCGTCGAAAAAATCGAGGAATTAATGCCCCTGGTCGAAGCCTACGACAAAGCCGAAAAAGAACTCACCGAGCTAAACACCAGGTTCCCCGATCAGATTAAAAAATCAATCCTCCAACACGCCATCCAAGGAAAATTGATACCTCAAAATCCGACCGATGAACCAGCATCCGTTCTTCTCGAACGCATCAAAACCGAAAAACAACAGCTGGTCAAGGAGAAAAAGATTAAAGCCGAAAAGCCACTGGTTCCAATTACCGAAGAGGAAATCCCGTTTGAAATCCCGGAGAGCTGGAAGTGGGTGAGGTTGGGGGAAGTCTGTAAGTTTATTCATTATGGTTACACAGCCTCAGCAGAACCAAATGGAAATGCCAGATTGCTTAGAATCACGGATATACAAAATAGTAATGTGATATGGGGTAATGTTCCATATTGTACCGTTTCAGAAAAGGAGTTTGCTAGTTATGGGCTGAACAATCGAGACATACTAATTGCACGAACAGGGGGGACAATTGGCAAAACATATATTGTACGCAATCTAAATCAAAAAGCAGTATTTGCTTCATATTTGATTAGAGCAGTTCCTTCAGATTTTATAAACGAAGTATTCTTAAAGACTTACCTAGAATCACCACACTATTGGAGCCAATTATTGGAAAAATCGAATGGAACTGGTCAGCCGAATGTTAATGGTCAATCATTAATGAATTTGATTATCGCACTCCCCCCCCTCGCCGAGCAACACCGCATCGTCGAAAAGGTAGAGGAGGTACTTGCCGTTTGCAATAAACTGAAGTAAAAACTTTATGAGTATGGATGAATTATTCGATTTAGAACCATCGATTGGCGGAGCACCTAATCCGATCAAAATTATTCGGAGAGACAATACTGTTCAGGGCTATTATACTGCTTTAAAAAATGGGGCAGAAAAATTGCTGGTTGAAATAGATTTGAATAGCAACACCACCACAATTTATCCTACCAATACAATTGAAGATTCAACCCACTTTTTTGAGCCAAAATATAAAGATATTATAATCGAATTTGACGGATTTAACGTTGATATTGAAGATAGTACTTATAACGGCGAAGATGTTATTATTGGGCTTCCCGAAGGATTTACGAAAACAGTGAGATATGGCCTTGGTCTTGAAAAAAAGTACAAAATAATTATTACAACGATCTTAATGCATGCCAGTAAATGTAAAAAAATAATTATATCCCGGACGAAAACAACAGCTATTGAAAATAATGTACTCATCATAAATAACCTTGATTTCGACAAAATTTGCCGGGGAATTGATAGAAATAACAGTTTGTATCAAAGCCAGGCATTGGTGGCAAAAGAATCGTTTGTGTATGAAAATTTATTGCACAGCACGGATGCTGAAGCATATCCTGAATTAAAAACAAAACCGCAAAAAGACTTTATTTACAAAATCATACGAAACACTGATTTGCAGAAACTGTCGGATGACGATAAACAAAGCCTTTCGCAATTAAAAGACACCGCTGATTTAAGTTACCTTACTATTCTGACCGCTGAGTTTGAAAAAAAGCTGAGCGAGAATCACATCGAATCCACCTATCAAAGATTCTTTGAAGAGAATCCTTTGCTACTGACCATGTTTGCAGGTTCTCCGTATGTAAAGTTTAAAAATCAGGCTTACGTAGGAGGTAAGTCATTTGATAATACCAATGGTCAATATCCCGATTTCCTCCAGAAACATAAAATAACCAACAACACCTTCATTGTTGAAATTAAAACACCTCAAACTTTATTATTAGAAAAGAAACCGTATCGCGAAACCGGAGTGTATTCTGCATCAAAAGACTTGTCAGGTGCAATTTCGCAGCTTCTAACTCAAAAATATCAATTGGAAACCGATATTGCCTCTTTAATTAAAAATGCAGAAGATAGAGAAGTCGAAGCATATAATGTTCAGGGCTTAATAATCATTGGCCGATTATCCGATCTGGAGAAAAAAGAAATGAAAAGATCATTTGAATTATACCGGAATAATCAGAAAAACCTAAGGATTACAACTTACGACGAGTGTTTGGAGCAATTAAAATGCTTTGTAGGATTACTTGAAAAAGATTTAAAACAACAAAAGTACGTAATTGCAGAATAATTTTCCCGGGGTCTGCCTCAAACAAAAATCATCAAAATCCGATCAACCCCGAACTTAAGGTACAGGCTTCAAAACATTTTTTGTTGCATTTTGTTATATTTCTGCATATATTTGAAAAAATAGACTACTTTTGTAACACGATAATAGACCTATAACAAATATCTCAACTATCTAATAATCTGCATCATGATTCAAGAAAACATTCGTTCTTTGCGCAAAAAAGTGGGTTACACCCAGGAGCAAATTGCAGAATATCTTGGTATTTCAACAGCAGCCGTTACCCAATACGAAACAGGGGCAAGGGTGGTGCCTGCCAACGTGGTCAGCAAATTGGCACTCCTTTTTAATGTCGAAGAATACGAACTATACCAGGAAGAACCACAGCAACAACAACTGCTTTCGTCTTTTGCTTTTCGGGCAGGCGAACTCCAGCCGCAAGACTTAAAGTCAATCTCCGAGTTCAAAAAAATTGTTCTCAACTATTTCCACCTTTCAAATGAGTTGGCTGCGAATGAGTGAAAAGAGCAGCAATAAGAAGTTAGAACTTTTAGCGCAGGAGTTCCGGCAACATAACGGCTTAAGTTTTACCGAACCGCTTAAGTTGAAAAGTTTGTTGCAAAAAACAAACGTTCTCACCATCTACAAACCGCTCAGCCCAAAGTTTTCGGGTATGTCAATTAAAATCACTTCGCCCGAAAAAATATATCGGTTTATGCTTGTTAACAGTGAACATCCCATTGGGAAACAACACTTTACGATTTGTCACGAATTTTATCATCTCTATTATCAAAAAGACTTTACAGCAGCAGTCAGTTGCACTGGTATTTTTGATAAGAAAGGAAATCCGGAGGAATATAACGCTGATATCTTTGCCAGCTATCTGCTTTTGCCCGAAAGCGGCATTTGGGAAATGATCCCCGAACCCGAACGCGGTAAAAACAAAATTAAAATCGGATCCGTGTTGGCCATCGAGCAATATTACGGCTCCTCGCATACCGCCCTGCTTTTTCGCCTTTTAAATTTAAGCTTAATCGACCAGGCTTACAAAGAAGAATTGTCATTTGGTATCATGGCAAACGCCCGCAAATTTGGCTATAATACCTCGCTTTACGAGAAAGCCAACGAAAACGAGGTCATTGGCGATTATGGCTTACTTGCTTATAACGCATGGGAAAAAGGGATCGTTTCAGAAAGTGCATTTTTTGGCCTCTTACAAGACCTTGGGGTCGATATTTCAAAATTCGACGAAGAGCAGCCCAATGGAGAATTCTGAGAAAACCCCCAAAATCATTCTGCTTGACTGTGATGTAATATCGCACTTCATCGCAAACAATGCCATCGACGACTTGCCTCGGATACTTGCCCCACACGAATGTGTTGTGCTTGATTATGTCTATGCCGAAGTAGCAGCACGTCCAATGAGATTGGCATTTTTACTGCCCCTCATTAAATCAGGGGCAATCCGTAAAATGGACTTCCCGTCCGATATCGAAATAAACAAAGAATTTGCACGTATAAAAAGTAACCGTCATCTTATCGGCGATGGCGAAAGGGCCTGTATGGCTGTCGCACGCTTCAATAAAAATGTCGTCGCAAGCAGTAATTTCAGAGATGTCGCTCCATATTGCACCCAACACAACATTTTATACC
This sequence comes from Draconibacterium sp., assembly GCA_047975435.1. Lineage (GTDB taxonomy): Bacteria > Bacteroidota > Bacteroidia > Bacteroidales > Prolixibacteraceae > Draconibacterium. The sequence goes on from JBKEDN010000084.1 coordinate 12,611, forward strand.
TGGGAACACTCGATATTCTCACGGTTGCCGCAACAAAAGGCATTTACAATGAAGCTAAGTGCGACCAATTCATAACAGATGCATTAAAATTTAACAAAGCAAACTTTCCCAAAGGCGTAACAGCCATCAGATATTACACTCCGAAAGACCTGAGTTTCCTGTAATTTTACCGTAGCTTGTCTTGTTTAATCAGATAATTCCTCGCGGCTCGCCACTGGGTCCTTTTCTACCTCTCCCGGAGGAGGGGTCAAAACTGCCAAAGCAGTTTTGGGTGAGGTGCGATAAACAAATTTCGTTTTTTGTGTCTTAGTCCAAAATAAAACGAGTGAAATATCCCTTTGACTCTGCCTCGGGGATAGTTCGTTTCAAGAAATTAGTTTAATCTAGCCATCCTGATTGTTTAATATCTTGTAAATCGTTTCTTTTCGATTCACTTTTGTAAAAGCTTCTAACTGGGCAATCAGTTCAAGAACCTTACCCTTACTTGGTTCTGGGAGCCCGTTGTATTTACTGTCTGCTCCTATATTTACCTGCTCTGGCTCACAGGTTTTAATCAGTTCAACCATTCCAGCCATATCGAAATCCATTATCGGCTCAATCGTAATGAATTCACCTTTAATCATACTTTCGGCACTTTCCTGCGGTGTCGATGTTTCCCCCATAATATTTTTATAAATGCGGTTTGTTTCAATCGTTGTACAAAACCGATATTTTTTCTCCGATGGATAAAGCTCCGAAAATAAATTTATTGAATTAGGCATTTTGTCAATAACTAAAAAATCAGTAAATTGGGGGAATCTAACAATAATAATATGGAGCAACAATTTAAAAGCCTAACGATTTTTGATTTTCAGGCCA
>JBKEDN010000199.1:0-15751 GCA_047975435.1 Draconibacterium sp.
ACTCATCTTCGCGACCTCTTCGAGAGAACTAAACTTCAAAATGACAAAGAACGATTTAGGCTTAATGAGCCAAATTTGTTTAATTATTAATAACGTCCCGATTTTAATGGGACACTAGTGAAGAAAAATATCAAATTATAATAAAGGCGGTAAATTTAATTATTTTGTACTTTTAAACGAAAAACGTCGAATATGCCAAGTAATAAATCGCAATTACTAATAATAGAAGCTGCTGCCCGTACCTTCGATAAATATGGTTTTAAAAAAACAACCATGGACGACATTGCCTATGCGGCAGGAAAGGGTAAAAGCTCGCTTTACTATTATTTTAAAAACAAGGAAGAAGTATTTGAGGCAGTAGTTGAACATGAAGCCGAATATTTAAAAGCCGAAATTTACGAGGCACTTAATAATGTGGAAACTGCGGTTGACAAACTAAGAAACTACATACTGATCCGGATGCGTCGCTTTGTGAGCCGGGGTAACCTTTACAAAGCTTTAACCGATAATTTCCTGACAACCTTCTCGTTTATCGAAAAAATCAGAAACCGGCACCGCGAATGGGAACTTCAAACCCTGACAGATATCCTGGAAAAAGGAATTGCGCAAAAAGAGTTTAAACCCGTGGATATTGAATTTATGAGTAATGCCCTATTAACTGCTATGATTGGTTTTGAAATGCCACTGCTCAAAAAAACAGAGACGGAAACGGAATTTGACAAAAAAATCAACGACGTTACCAATATGCTTTTCTTCGGAATTTGCACTTAAATTTTTTATTTCATTTGTCGAATATTTTAGATATTTAGTCAATTTATACAGATAATATAGAAATGTAAACAACGAATTATCATGAAAAAGAAAACAGAAAAACAACTTATTCAAGCGCGAAACACGTATCTGCTGAGTAAAACAAAACTGGTGCTTTTTACCTTGCTATTTGTGCTTGGAATGGCTCAAAGTACTAAGGCTCAATTTCAGTACGGTATTAAGGCCGGTATTGGCGGAACTTGCCAGTCAGAACTGCTTCATCTGGCTGATAATACCAATATCCGGGCGGGATATAACCTGGGATTTAATACAAAGTACCGGTTTAGTGAGGGCTTTGCTCTTCAATCAGGACTTGAATATATTCTAAAAGGAAGAAAAGTGGATGAAACAGATCTAAACATCGATGAAAAACTACATTATCTTCAGTTACCGGTAAGAGCCGAATTTTCGGCCGGAGAAAAAGCCGGATTCAAAAAAGGGCAACGAATATATTTTGCAGCAGGCCCCTACTTGAGTTATTTGCTGGATGCTAACGGGAAAAACAATGGTACAACTTTCGATTTAAAAGGTGACACCCGAAATTTTGACACCGGTCTTTCGCTTGAAATCGGTTTTGAATTTCCTATTTTTGCCCAACATTCGATGCAGCTGGGCCTAAACTACGACATGGGATTCACGGACGTTTACAAAACAAAAACAGATTTAAACAATAAAATGGCTGCTGTTAGTTTAGGGTTTTTCTTTTAGAAAACAGAGCGGGATCAATTAGAATCCCGCTCTGTTTTTATTTTATAATTTTTTGGGTTGCCGTTGTCCCGGTTTCCAAATCCGTGAGCTTCAAAACATACACGCCATTTCCCAACCCTTGAGTATTTATTCTCAATTTGTTTGAGTTTGTCTCTGTTTTAAGAAGAGCAACACCTTTTAAATCGTAAATGGCCACTATTCTTGAACTGTAATTGTTAAACTGGATTGTAAGATAATCCTCTACCGGGTTAGGATAAGCCAATATTTGATGTGCAGAAAAACTGTTATCATTAACAGAAGTTACTTTATCAACCGTTATATCAAATTGTTTTTCGAGTTGATTTCCATCTCCATCCGTTACCCGAATGGTAGCTACAACAGGATAAGCCCCGGCAACAAGCGGCCCCAAAGATTTCAATTTCATACTATCCTCGTAAAACTTAGCAGCTGCATAACCTTGCTGCAAAAACAAAGGGGCACCAAAGACCTCCACGGTAAACTGGTCGTTCTCTGAATAATCTTCAATGCTAATGTCACCTACAACTGTCCCTGCTGGCATGTTCTCTTTAATCCGCAGGTTACTGAGCGTAATATCGGTTGGTCCCCAGTATGGTTCAGCAATCCCGGTTACCACTTTCTGATTTTTTGTAAAATCATTATTGCCCGGAGCTACATTATTAATCAGAAAATACCCGTTTAAGGTACCGCTCCAGCCCCAGTTAAAATGAAAATAATTATTTGTGTTATAGCCATCAATGTTAAATGCATGGCCTGCTGCCCCGGTTCCGGGATCTCCAGAATAAATCAGGACGTTACCGTTGTTCAATTCGCTTTTTAGTAAAGCAATCCACTCATTATCGTCGGCATAGGTATAACGCGAGATTGTTTTCACTGTTGGAGTAAAGCCAAAATAACGTTGAAAGGCAAAAGGAACCCGCGTGGTATATGCCCCTGAACCGTCTCCTCCAAAATCCATTTCTACAGCAACAGCACAATTGTACAGTAATCTGGCATTATTATCATCCGGAGAAGTTAACGACATTGCAGACCAGTTATAGGCTGGTTCGTTGTCAAAGTTTAAGCTGATGGTTCCATATGGGGCAAGTTGATAGCTTTTTTGGCCTGTCGGGCGTTCAGGATATTTTATATGATGCAGTGCCTGTGCCATTGCTACAGCTACACAGCCTACATAAGCTTTCCCATCAGGGCCGTCGGCATACTCAGGACAAAACCGGTTCCATCCCGCATCCTGATCCCATTCAACTTTCAACATAGGGTCAACTGCCGATGATGATTTTAGCTCAGGCAGACCTTGTTTTTCCAGAATCCTCCATTCTTCTGCCGATTGGCTATTTTCCGGAGTGACCTCTATAAGTTTAGTTTGATAATTAAGCCAGTCTTTTACATTAAACTTTACATCTTCTGTACTAAAGAAATCCGTTGAGGAATACCCAATAACCGGGCGAACATTGTTGCGGCCGGCCACTAATACCCAGCCTTCAGGACTAAAATTAACAACATAAACAGTTTCGCCGTTTTCTCCTACATAGGTAGAAGTTGATTTTACAGCATGTTCTGAACCAAATAAAAAGTTGGCTGCAACTTTTATGGCCTGCTCTTTGGAAATATTACTTCCAAAACTCAGAAGTAAGCCAAAAACAAAAACGATCGTTAATACCAGTTGTTTCATATTTCCTCTCCCATTGTTATTGTTTATGCTGATCAAAGATAAAAAAAACACTCATATTGTATTTTCGTTTTTATAACAATATGCGATTAAACTTAAAGAGTTTAATAAAAAAAGACCGGCTTAAGCCGGTCTTTTTTTATATTATTTTACGATTCCATTTCGGGGAATCCCCTTTCGAATTGTAGGTTCAGACTTATAATTTATCAAACTACTTTTTGTAGCTGCAGCACTTCCTGTTTTGGTCCATGTTGACGAGGTAAATATATTTACCCAACCTTCGTCAGATTCATCAGCGGCAACCCAATAAAGTGCCAGCCAATAATACGGATCAGTAATCAAATCACCGTTGGGCTGAATATTCATAATAAATTCACTTTCTTCATACGACCAGAAATAGGTTTCACCACTATCAGCAAACAAATCACCTAAGAGATAGTCTTCTTCTGCTGTAACGGTGAGAGTAGCAAAGTCACCATTGAATGTTGCCGGAATTGGTGTTGAACTTCCGTAGAAACCGTTTATAATAACTTTCGACTCATCGTTCGGGTCGGCTACAATTTCCACATTAAATGATTCATCTGCACCTTCCCAATAAGAAACTCCAGAGAATGTATAAGTTCCAATAATCAAGTCACGAGTATAACCGTAAGAAATTAACCAACCAACTTCAGTTACCAGGTCTCCTTCATTGGCAATACCATCTATGCCACTTTCAATTACATTGTTCGGATTATCAAATTCATCCAACAAAACTCCTTCGTCAATCTCAACATAAACCATTTCGCCATAGGTTGGAGTAAACGGTTTGTATATCGTAAGTGTTGAATCAGCGGCATTAACCTCCAGGTTTGCGGCAGGTACGTCATAAATAGTTGTTTTTCCTTCCACTTTTACGATAAAACGCACACTACTATCTTCAACATCTGAGCTTAAAGATACAGGGAATGGTGTTTTTAACTGTACTGCAAATTGTGCGTCAGAAACGGCTGTACCTTTTTCAGGTACCACGGTTGTTACATCAATATCCCATCCGATATTTTCTACACGCCAATACAATCCAACCGGGGAACCCTCAACAACTCCGCTTGCGAATTCAGAAACCGGATTGCCTGACAAATCAGCAACAGCTGCATTGCCGAATGAAAGAAATACATAATCGCCGGCATAAGCATTGTACGACTGAACAACAGTAACTTTCTTATTATCTTCCGGATCAATAATTGCGGTATCGGCAGTCATTTCAACTCCTTCAACATAATAAGTGAAAGTAAATTTGCTTCCATCAACCATACCAATTGGTTCATCAAATGTAAGTACTACATTAAAACCGGTGGTCTGTGTTGGGTCAAGTGACCTTGACGGGCTTATCGAAACCAAAGAAGGTCCAACGCCATCGTCGGTTTTTATAATCATTGATTTTACTTCCGACTCCACCCCATCGGTATTGCTTGATGCTACAACAACTTTGTAGTATGTGTTCGGCATTAAACCGGTCATGTGAAGTGTAGTGTTACCTGATCCGGTAAGATCAAAAGTACTAGTTGATACTGTACTTGATCCGCCACTAATAGACTGAGACAAGATACTTATTGCAGCAACTGATGCCGCAGTATCATCCAATAAGGCATAGCCCAGAATTCCTGCTTTATCGCTTGCAATATCAAGGGTAAAACTGGAATCAGCAACTGCAGAAACAGAAAGTGTTGCAGTTGGCTGTGGCAAAACTTCAGAAGATTCGTAATCTTCTAATTGAGTACATCCGATAATATAGCCCAATGCCACGAATGTAAAAATATATGCTATTATTTTTTTCATGTTCACTCAGATTTATTGTTATTGTTTTGTCCAAACAGATGTTGGGCTATTGGCATTCGCATCCGAATTCCAGTTCCACTGCAATCCCAATCCCTCGTTATTTCCTGAAGTAATCATAAAGGTATATTGTTGGCTTAAGGTAATAACAACACCACTACTGGTATTAATCGTACCAACCAATTGATCAACTTCTTCTCCATCTCCATTATCATCTTCCCAAACTGTCAGCTTTGTTGGCCCCCAGTTCCACGAATCCCATTCCTGACCAGCCATAATGGTTATGGTCGAGTAATCTTCACTAACCGTTCCGAGAATATAATATGGATCGGCTAACGGCGCACCATATTTTGTTCCGGACATTCCGTATATTTTAACTGCATCAGTTTCACCTTCTACTGCAGAAATGCTTATCGGATGCGATGTATTACCGTTTGCCGTTTCAGTAACATTTGCCAAATAGTCACCAAACATCCAGCCAAGTGGATGGTCATCATCAGTGATTGACACAGTCATTACAGACTCTGAGGAAAGATTGTATCCTAAACTGTTACTTGTAATTTTTAATTTAAACGATTTGTTTCCATTCGGATCGTAGTCGTTATTATCGATGGCAGCAACCACAACCGATGCATATCCTAATCCATCAGAAATAGTAACTGTCTTACTGCTAATTACATTGAAATCGACACCTTCCATCGCCGGATTTACCTGAACGCTTTCGTCGCTTGCTGAATAGTAAGCACCGTCAATTTCTTTGTACCATGAATTATCCACATCGAATGTAACTTCACACGAAGGAGAGTTTTTCAATGCCATTACCTGAATCTGAACAGTTAATGTATCCTTTCCCCCCATGGCTTTATCTACTTCCAACATTGAGGCCGATTCGCCATAAAATCCAACGTTGGCCATATCTTCAGTAAACAGATGATCTTCCTGTTCACAAGAGAAGAGTGCGACTAACGCAAATAAAATTATGATATAATTTAACTTTTTCATCTCAATACAATTTTTGTTGTTAATTATGGGTTTTGTACCATGTTTTCGTTCGCATTCAGCTCTGATTTTGGAATCGGTACTGCCCACTTATTGTCAGGAAATGATATGTTTTGATTTGATGTAGCGTCATAATCTATACGAACCAATCCTTCCTGCCGTCTGGCAAGATCGAATGTTATGTGCCCTTCAAAACACAATTCTCTTCTGCGTTCAGCAGAAATATCAGAAAGAACAATCGCTGAAGTTCTTGCAGCAAGTCCTCTGTTGGTACGAACCATATTGAAATCGCTTAAAGCAGTAACACCACTTATTGAAGCCCCTTTATAAATTGCTTCAGCACGAATCAAATACATTTCAGATAAACGAAGCACGGGAGTATTGTTGGTACTGCCATCGCCTGTTTTACTCGGATATTTATTGGTCCAGAAATAACCCTCATAAACAGGACGTCCCTGCGGGTCGGCATAAAATAAATCACGTCTAACATCACCTTCTTCGTACAAATTCAACAAATCATCTGAAGCACAGGCATCTCCATGATATTCAGGATTTGTCATATATGGAAGGCCAACCTGACCCGGATACCCGGAATTACCCAAAGCGCCATATACTGAAAAAATAACTTCGCTTCCTTCTGTTTCACGCCCCCAGGCACCTTCTGCATTTTCAGAAACGGTAACATATTGATCGGCTGTCCACATTTCAAATTTTTCCGAGTCAATTACCTTGGTTGCATAAGTGGCAGCATTCTGCCAGTCTTCCATATAAAGATATACTCTTGCAAGTAAAGCCTGAGCGGCTTCTTTAGTTGCAAAACCTTTTGGATCAGAACCTCCGTCTCTTTTGTAAGTTCCGAAAAGCGATTCTGCTTCTTTTAAATCGGCTACAACTTGCGCATAAACCTCTTCAATTGTATTACGTGCAGGCTCATCAATTTTGGTTTCAATAACAACTGGGACACCTAGGCCTGTTTTGCTATATGAATAAGGTTGCGCATACAAACGAACCAAATCGAAATGAGCAATAGCTCTGATAAACAAACATTCTGCTTTATACTTCTGAAGGGTTGCTTTTTCATCATCACTTCCTACGTAGTTCGGAATAGCGTTTATTACATTATTTGCGCGTGCAATGGCAGTATAAGCACTGCTCCAAAGATTTTCAGTATTCTCTGCTGTATAATTCCATGTATAAGCATCAAACTGATAACCTGCATCATTTGGCTTTAATTTACCGTTTCCACCTCTCATGTCTGAAGATAAAACGAAATAACCGCCGTACCAGTTAGCTCCGTATAGCGGAGTATAAGCACCAACAGTGGCATTGTTCAACCCTTCGAAAGTACTTAATGTAAGTTCGGAGGTCTGTTGCAGAACGGGTTCTTGCTGTAGAAAACCTTCACAGCCTGCCAACATAAAAACTGCCCCTGTGACTATGATTAATTTATTTAATATTCTTTTCATTTTGCTTCTTTTTAAATATTAACCGTAATTAAAATGTCACCTCAATACCTGCAATGAAAGTTTTAGGCGTAGGATAAATTCCATAAGCATGTCCATTGTTTCCTCTTTCGGGATCGAATGTATTTAAGCTATGGAAAGTATAAACGTTATAGGCGCTCACATAAAATCTGGCTTTATTCATAAAACTCACACTTCGCATTACCGAAGCAGGCAGGTCATATGCCAAAGTAATTTCTTTCAGGCGCAAATAGTCACCATCTTCAAGCCAGCGGGTACTCTCAAATGCATTTGATTCACTTGAGTTTCCCACGGTTGGTTTTGGAGTTTCAGTAATATCACCGGGTTCTTTCCAGTAGTCGAGCGAAGTATTTGCCTGGTTAGCATACCAGTTGTAACCATCAGATCTCAAATAACGACCTTCGTTCATTACATCAATTTTAAGGCCTGTTTTAAAGTCAGCACTGGCAACCAATGAAAGACCTTTCCATTTGGCATTTAAATAACCTCCACCAATGAATTTAGGTTCCGGACTTCCACAGTAAATCTGGCGTGATTTACTATAGTCGTTGGTAATGTTTCCATTGTCATCGTACCAAATTGCTTCTCCGTTTGCCGGGTTAACACCAGCATAATCGTGCAATTTGAAAGTCCAGAGCGAATATCCAACTTTATTAACCCTGTACGATCCTATTTCATCTTCTCCGGCAAGGTCAGTAATTTTTGTTTTATTATGAGCAACATTAACTCCCAGCTCAACCGTAAAATCTTTTTGGCGAACAATGTCTCCGGAAACACTTAATTCCTGACCAACATTATACATTTCACCAACATTACGCATTATACTTGAAAAACCGGTTGTCCATGAAAGTTGATCATTTAACAACATGTCTTCTGTGAACCTTTTATAGTAATCGAAACTCACATTTATTCTACCAATAAAGTTTAAATCGATACCTCCGTTATAAGTTCGGTTCAACTCCCAGGTAAGATCCGGGTTTCCTAATTGGTCAGGAGCCATACCTGAGCTTGCATTGTATTCTCTTGAACCATAAACGCCATATTGACGATAATTACCAATCTGGTTGTTACCATTAATACCATAGCTGGCTCTTAATTTGGCCAGTTTAATCCAGGATATTTTATCCATGAAACTTTCTTCGTTGATGTTCCATGATCCACCTACCGACCAGAACGTACCGTATTTATTGTTTTCACCAAAACGGGAGCTACCGTCCCACCGAATACTTGCATGAAGGAAATATTTTGAATTATAATTATAATCCAGGTTTCCAAAGAATGAAAGCATGGTATAGGCAGTTTCGAAATAGCCAACCTGGTCGTCAGCTTGCGTAGAAGTTGTTGGATATGGAATGTCAAGATTTATGTTGGGTGAATTTCCATCCAGGTAACTTTGTTTGTAATTTTGAGCTTCCTGTCCAACTAAAACACTGTAAACATGTTTTCCGTCAATATCATCGGCGTACTGAGCAGTATTGGATGTCGTCAGTAATTGGAAATTATACCTGTTACTGTAAACAGCATCCTGGGTATAACCAGTGATTTGCTGCACAAACTGACGGGCTTCTCCATTTGTTAGCTCAACCGAGTTGTTTGTTTTCAATGTCAATTTATCAATCGGCTTGTACTCTAAATAAGCAGTACCTTGTAAACGATATTGCTTATCCCACGACACATTTGTGTTTGCCGCCTGTATAGGATTGGTATCTGAATTCTCGGGGATGTTTGTATTGTATGTACCATCTTCGTTTTTCAGAGGTGTCCAAGGTAAAATATTCAAACTTCCGAAGAATGGGTTCAGATAAGATAATCCACCGGTTGAAACATCGTCATTGGCCATTCTGGCAAGTGCAATTTTAGTTCCGATTTTCAGATCATCGGTTACCTGGAAATCAGAATTGGTACGGAAATTTAATTTCTCATAGTCGTTTCCAATTACAATACCTTCAATGTTTTCGTACGAAGCAGAAAAGTAATTACTGATTTTTTCAGAACCTCCGCTGGCTGTAAGTTCATACTTTTGAGTAATTCCATTCCGCAAACCTTCTTTTAACCAGTTGGTTTGTGGCCCACCCAAAAGCGACTTCGGGAAATAGGTATTTCCATTTCCTCTCGGATCATCCGGATCCATTCCTGAATTTATAACCGCATCGCGCAGATAGGTCCATATTTCCTGACTATCCATTGGCCAGAAGTCATTGTCATTTGCCAACTGCGAGAAACCTCCGGATACCCTGAAGCTGATTTTTGATTCACCTTTCTTTCCCGACTTTGTAGTAATAAGGATAACACCATTGGCAGCTCTCGATCCATAAATTGATGCAGCAGCAGCATCTTTCAAAACCGTTACCGACTCAATATCGGAAGGGTTAAGTGCATAAAGTGCATTGGAAGAAGTACTTGCGTAGGTTTGATCTCCTGTCATTACAGGAATACCGTCTATCACATAAAGAGGTTCGTTACCAGCGTTTACAGAGCTGGTACCCCTAATCCTGATCGAACTGTTGCTACCAGGTTGACCTCCTGATGTTGAAACCATCAAGCCTGCTACTTTTCCACTTAACGCTTTGTCAAGACTAACTACAGGCGTTTCAGAAAGTTGTGAAGTCTCAACCTGAGTTGCGGATCCTGTTTTTGCCTGCTTTGTGGTTGTACCGTAAGCAACAACCATCACCTCATCAACTCCGATTACATCAGCTTCAAGAGCTGCATTAACGTTTGATCCGGTGATTGCTTTTTCCATTGTTTTCATACCCACAAAAGAAAAAACCAATGTTTTGGCATCGTTGGGAACATCCAGGCTATAACGGCCGTCAATGTTTGTAACTGTACCAATTGTTGTTCCTTTAACACTTACCGAGACACCAGGAATTCCAGTACCGTCGTCTGAACTTGTAACCGTTCCGGTAATAGTTTTAACCTGAGCCTCAGCTACAAGCATGCCAAAAAAGGCGATGCTAAACAGCATTAGCGCAATTTTTTTCATAGAATAAAATTTAAATATTAATAACTCACTCACTCAATAAGCCGTCTAAAATAGGAAAAAAACGAATGGATTAACATATTTTCACAAATTATTAATTACTCGCTGATATATCTTATCTTTTTGGGCCGATTGGATTACAAAATAATAGTATTAGTCCCGTTTAGGTTACAAAAATCAACTTTACGATATTTAGGACAGGCATAAAGATACATTTTTTTCAAAAGCTTGGGCAGTGATATATATCACATTATTGGTAAAAATTGATTCTTACAAATAAAGCTACATTAACGAATTCTGAATAATCATTTAAGAAATGTTAAACAATTTTCCCTGTTAAATTTATCGTTTTTGAATTTAACATATTCCTGTTTAACCCGGAATTCATAAAAAACAGATCAATGAAAATATGTATCGAAAAGGCTGGTTGATCCGTTTTCCAAGGGTAAGAGCCTGCTTATTTTCCAAGAAAACGGCGTTGTTCTTTCTTACTCATTTCCAGGGCGCGAATTTCACGTGGATGTACAACCACATACTCCGTACTTGAATTAAGAATACTGATATCCGTTTTATCAATTAAGAACTGTGGAATTACGAACAGAATCGTTTTCGAAAGCATCGAATCATGAAATATCAAAACCTTCATATTATCAGCTCCGCTTGTTACCCGGCCAATTTCTTGTCCGGCATAAACGTAATCCCCTATTTTTAGCTTTCCTTGCTGAATGGAAATATTATGATAACAGATCAAAGTACCATCGGGCTGCAACAGCGTAAGCGCATTGTTCCAGGCATGATACCATGTTTTCGGATCGCCTTTTTTCTCTACCCCGGCTATTTCAACCACAAGGCCGTTTCTTGCTGCAAATATTTTATCTCCCGGGTTGGCATAAAAGCCTGTAGCCGACCACGATTCAAGACCATTCTTTCCCCAAAAGCCATCAATCTCATTCACATCAAAAACTTTCACACGCTTTCCGGGCTCAAACGGAATCAGGTAAGGAAAATCGAGATCTATTTTTGCCATCGGATCAGAGCGATACATTTTAATATCGTAGTTAAAACGAGGAACATCGGCATTTGGGTCGCGCGGCAAGGTAAACAGATTATTAAATCCCGGGATCAGTTTTTTAATGTACGGAAGTGGTTCACTAAAGTAGGTGTTTTCAAGGTCGGCAAAATTTATTTGCAAGTAAACAGGCACGCCCGAGTTATTATAAGCCGAAAACAAACAATCGCCAATAGAATTATAATCGGCCTGCACTTCTACCTGTGCCCGGATATTTCCTGAAAAGAGTAGGATAACAATAAAAATGAGGATTCTGCTCATGAGATGTGTATTTCATTTTCAAAAATAAAAATTTAAAGCAATAACTTTGCCGCATGTATTCGAAAGATGAGTTAAAACAACTTCGCGTTACTTTCTGGGAAAAATTCGGACAACGTTGCGAAATACACCCCGACCTGATGTACCGAAAAAGAAAGTGGATTTTACATCGTACCAAAGTAAAAGATGTAGCTTTTCGTTTTGATGTAAACCGCGAAAATGCCCGGGTAATTCTGGAATTGGGGAACCGCAACGAAAACCTGAGATTACGCGCCTATGAATTTCTGGAACAGTACAAAGTTGTTATGGAAGAAGGTTTTGAAAAAGGCTTGATTTGGGAGTTCTTTCACGAACGTGAGGACAGCAATAAGGAAGTTTGTTGTATTTACACACAACTAAACGGAGTTGATTTTCACCGCCAGAACCAGTGGCCAGAGATTTATAACTTTTTTATTGAAAACATGCTTCAGCTCGAAAGCAACTTTATGTCAATCAGAGATTTGTTGCAGGAAGAATTAAAACAGCAATAGATTTCAATGAGATTTACGATTCAGAATCTTCATATCCGACAACAGCCCCCAAAAGTATTAGATAAATAACTCGCTAAGTGCACCAAAATAGTCTTCATCCCAGCCATCAGAAATATTCCCAAAAGCTTCGTCAGGTATATTGGTATGAATTAATTCAAGACTTGTTCCTTTTTTGTGCGGATGCAATTTCATGGTTACAATCGACTCTTTATCGGTTTCACCAAAGTACCATTTTTGAACTATCTTTTTATCCGGGTCAAATTCGAGGTTTACGCCGCTAATACTTCCGTTCCACAACGAAAATTCAGTGTTGGGTTCGGCTTGCATTACAACTTCTTCCCCGGTCCAAATCTCCAGCATTTTTTTGTTGGTAAGTGCATTGTACACGTCTTTGGGGTCGGCATGTAAAGTATAGTATCTTTTCAAATCCTTCATCGCAATCATTTTATTCAAAAGTAAACAGTCTCTGGCTATAAACAAGCTATTTCATAAAAAATACCGCTACCTGATCCGCCTTGTTTTCATCACTTTTTTATTGATTGTATATCTAAAGCCAAGCGTTATGAATTCTTCCAACTGAAGTTTTGCTTTGTACTCGGTAACCCCTTCGCTGTTTACTTCAGGGAACAGTACATTGTCGTCGTAAATCATATGAACCATCATTGTCATATTCATATAATCGTTCAGTTTTATCTGAAGCTGATTTTCAAGGTCTAAATCGCGGTTATTAAACGGATCGCGATAGTTTATAAACATTTTATATTTCATGGTCCACGAAATATCATTTGTAATTTTCTTACTCAACTTAATATCGGCGTTCAGACCAACCTCCCAAAAAGCTTTTCTGTTGGGTTTAATACCATATTTTGTTTGGTCGATTAAGGCAGTATCTTTCACAAATACATTTTTTAGCGATATGGGCGAAAGAAGCATCGAGAACCGATTACTTGGTTTGTAATCCATACCAATTTTAAAAACGGTTTTTGAAGGGCCTAAGAATGCTGAGATCGGATCCGGGTTATTTGCCTTCGGATATTTAAAACCTCTGAAAAACTGAGTATTAAAGTTTAACTCGGTACTGTAATACCATTTTTTGTAGGCACTTAATCCAAAACGAGATGTAACCTCAAATTTGTCGTCGTTTTTACGCAGTTCTTCGCCACCGCCGGGCTTCATCCATCCGTTCCGGATTTCTGCCGAGTTTTCCCATCTCTTTTTCCCGTCGGAACTGCCGTAATTGGCAAAACCTTTTAATACCAATAATATTGAAAGTGCACTTTGGCCCCCTTTCTTCCAGTTATCAAAATAAGTTTGCGTAAACCCGGCGTTACCGTCACCGCCAATAACCCAGGGTGTTTGCAACTCATAACTGTTGCCAAGCTTGGTAAACTTCGAATGGTCTGTTTTCAGTGTTTCAAAATCAAAATCTTTTGTTTGGCGGGCCGAAAAGCGGGTAAAAGTAACCCCGTCGTTGATAAGAAACTGCATTTCGCGCTTTCCGGTTGATTTCACCAGCAATTGAAGCGAATCCTTTTGTTCGTTTTTTAGCCACACCCTGGAAAAGCGTTCCATATCGTTTTGAAGAATTATATCACTTTTCTCGCCGTTCAGATTTTTCATTACAATGGTAGTCGTATCAACATAATCGGCATAAGCCGTTAAAACGTTAAGTACGGCTCTAATACTGTCGTTCACCATCGCAATCTGGCGGTTATTGTATTCTTCCAACACCGCGTAATTGTTGAGTGTTACCTCGTCTTTGTAACGCTTTACCCGAAACCGAAGCTGCTCTTCAAATGCACGTATTCTGAAATCAACGATCCTTTTATTAACATATTCTTTTGTAACCGAATCATTGTAAGCCAGGCGTTTTTGTTCTACATACACGTTTCGCAGGCTATCGATGGCAACCAGTTTTTTAAATTGCTCGGGCGAATTAAGAACCGAATCCGGTATAACTTCGGGCATTACTAGTTCTGCCGGAAATGAATATACAGAATCGACAAAAAGATCAAGTCCTTTTCCTTCCGGAACAACAGGTGCTGCCTGACGGGCTTCGTTGATAATTCGCTCCGGAACAGGGATTGGATTTCTTGTCACTTCATCGCTGTAATCAGCCGCAATTTTTTCAATATTCTTTTCTACTAAGCCAGCTGAAATATATCCGGGTACCTGCAAACTATCTTTTACATTACGTGGCAAGCGATACACAAATATGCTATCGCGCTGCTTTGCCCGATTCAGGTTTTCAAGAATCGAATCAATCGGCGCATCTTCCAAAAAGTTGATTAACCCACTAATGTTTGAATGTACTTCGGAATGCGTCAGGTGCCAGTCGCGATCTTCAAGAAAGTAATTACGCAAAATACGGATTCCGTCCTCCAGTACTTGTCTGTCATCACTTTTCACAGGCTCCTGCCCATAAGAATACTGACAAAGTAAAATACCAAAGAGAACAATAAATATTGATTTCTTATTGAAATGAAACATTGACTTGTTTTTAGCTTTTAGTTGGAAACGTAAAATTAGTATTTATGTTATTCAGGATAATAAATATTCCATTTTACTTTCAACAAACAACTATTAATAAATTATTTAGACTGATAACACAATTTACCAAAGAGAATAGGGTGTGCGCGACATGTAAGAATTATAATAACGTAAATCGTGCGTTACTTCTTCTGTAGTCCATTCCGGCAATTGAACGCTTTCATCTTCCTGCTGCAATTCGATCTCTGCCAGAACCAATCCTTTATTATCGCCTTCAAAAACATCAATTTCCCACCATTTTCCCTGATGAAGCTCTTTGTATCTTGTTTTCTCAATCGGGTGGTTCAAACACATTTTTAGCAAAAGTAAAGCTTCATCAACCGGTATTTCGTACTCAAATTCAGAACGGGTGATTCCTTCCATTTTCCCTTTAATGGTTAAAAAGGCCTTCTCCCCTTTTGTCCTGACACGCACCACTCTTTCCTTGTCGGTTGACAAATAGCCCTGCAAAATTTTTTCGCCTTTAACTGCCGGAATCCATTTGCTTTTATCTACCAGAAACTTACGTTCTATTTCAAACATATACCATTAATTTGAATGAATTGCAGCCGCAACAAAATGGCTGTGCGGCAAAAATATTATTATTTTAGAAGCTGTAAAAATTATCATTTATGATTTCAAGAGACGAAGCCATCCGTTTACTTAACAACAATATCAAAGCTGAAAACATGCGCAAGCATTGTTTGGCATCAGAAGTGGTTTTGCGGGCCATGGCCAGGCGTTTGGGCCGCAACGAAGATTTAAGGAAACCTCTAAAAATTAAAAATCTACCAATCAGCCTATTATAATAGTAAATAGTATCTTAGGAGCATATTCTTATACAATGAGGACAAGATACAAAGCAACAGGGACAAACAG
>JBKEDN010000200.1:0-5555 GCA_047975435.1 Draconibacterium sp.
GACCAATGAAATTATGGCTGAAAATTGAACGAAAAGGAAAATGATGATTGAAAATGGATGGCAACTTCATTAACAGAAGAATAGACATGCTTCATAAAACTAATTTTTAGAGGTTACCTCAACAATCATTCGAAGTATTGTTGGCAAATCATTTTTTAGTTGACGGGTTTGAATCAGACGCTGACTAATGTCGAACAAAAGAATCATCTCTCGCAACCCGTAACATTCATCACCTGCTTTCCTACATTTTATTTCCATATTCAGAAAATACCAATTCGTCCATATGATACAAAATTGAGCATATCAAAAGATAATTGACCTTATAAAATGCATTTTTATATCATTGAGACGTATTTTTAACCTGAATTTTAAATTACAGACATATGCCCCTGCAAACAGGAAGCATAAAAAGAGCTCCTCCGGCGTTTAAAGTGTGATCCTCTAGTCGATTCAAAAAAAAAATGGTTTTATGCCACGGCCTAAAATCTGAAATTTACAAAGAAGTTGAAAGTCAGTGATTGTGCCTTTACCAGGGTAGTTTCGTTAAACGGAGAACCTTCTCCCAGGTCGAAAACACGTGTATAAACATCCAGGTAATTGTCGGTATTAAAAGCATTTAACACCGATACTCCCGGTTTAATATTTACATTTTTGATATTGAAATTGTAATTCATCGAAATATCTGTTCGAAAATAATTCGGCAAACGGTCGTAAACCCGT
Organism: Draconibacterium sp.; assembly: GCA_047975435.1. GTDB lineage: Bacteria > Bacteroidota > Bacteroidia > Bacteroidales > Prolixibacteraceae > Draconibacterium. The sequence continues at coordinate 721 of JBKEDN010000200.1, forward strand.
GTTGAATTAAAATCTTCATCCTTTGTTGAAGATACTATGTATGGTTTCCCGGTGGTAAAAATGGTGAGCGTGGAGAAATTCCATTTTCCAAGGTTGTAGATATTGGTCCATTTGAGTTCATTGGTCTGATCGTAATCAGATGGTATGTCGGCTCCACTGTTTATTTCGTCGAACCGGCGGGTAGCTTTACTTAAGGAATAGGCCAGCCAACTCGAAAAAGATGTGCCTTCATATTTTACCAGAAAATCGATCCCAATTGCTTTCCCATCCCCTGATACAAACCGGCTAAGTGGCTCTGATGTTACCGTGCCCGGTTGGCGCCTTTGATCAGGATTATCGAAAAACAGGTATTCCTGCAAACCATTCACTGTTTTGTAATAGGCCTCAACATCCAGGTAAAGTTTATTTTTCCCGTAACCCACTCCTGCAATAAAATGGTTCGACGAAAGAACCGGGTTTACATCACCGTCTGCCAGTATCCAGAAATCGCGGTTGTAACCAAAATTTTGTTCGGTTCCCGATTTGTTCAGAAACTGATAATATCTTCCGGTGGCAAACTTAAATGTAAGATCGTCAGAGATTGAATAGCTCCCTGTTAGACGCGGTTCAATATAAAATTTTTTTGAATTGCTGTAATAGTTCACCCTTACCCCGGGTGTTAATGCCAGGCGCTTTCCTGCTACCAGCTTGTCCTGCACAAAACCGGTGTACAAAAAAGCCGAACTTTTAAGGTTGTCATAAACCACCTGGCGCGAGGCATCTTTATAATAGGTAAAACGGTTGTATTTCCCGGATAACCCAAATTCGATTTTATTATGTGCGTTCAGGCTGTATTCATTCCTAAAAGTCAGGAAGAAATCTGTCAGCCGGTTCGACTCGTTGGTTTCTTCGCTTAATTCACGATCCTGAACAATCGTTGAATCTCCCGGATTGCCGGGGTTGCTAACTGTAATGTTTGTGTTGTTGTTATAATCGTTAAAATAACCTGAGTGCCCCATTTGCAGGCTGGTAAAATAACGTCCGTTCCATTGTTTGTTCCAGCTGATTCCAAAACCATAGTTTCCCCATTCATTTACATCTTCGGTGTTAAACTCGCCACGGTCGTTCGAGTTTGTACTTGAGCTGTTCAGATAGTCTTTCGAGCCGTAAGCACTAAACGAAATGTTCTCGCGATCGCTGATCTGGTGTGAGAGTTTCAGGTTATAATCGCTAAAATAGAATTCGGGTTTGAGAACATTTGCATCCGGAATAGACAAACGAATGTTTTGCCCCAGTTTATCTCCCAGCAACTCGTCGGCCAGCCAGGTTGAATACATATCGGAATACGCACGACGGCCGGCAGCGATCAGGGTTGTTTTCTTTGAAACAGGTATTTCAGCAGTAAGATTGGCACTAATCAGGTTGATACCTCCGTAAAAGCTTGGTTGCGTTTGGTTTCCCGACTTTCCGACAATGTCAACAATGGCCGAAACCCGTTCGCCGTAACGCGAATCGAAACCTCCGCGATATACTTGAATATTTTTGATAACATTTGGGTTTACCGCTGAAAAAACACCAAAAAAATGATCGAGGTTGTACAGAGTAAATCCATCGAATAAAACCAGGTTTTGATCAGCTGTACCACCCCGCACATTCAGTTGCGAAGAATTTTCAAACGAGCTGATTCCGGGTAACAACTGTAAAGCCCTGAAAACATCGGTTTCGCCATAGTTGGGCAAATCGCCGAAACGAGATGGGTTAAACACCACATGCCCGGCTTCTTTACTAAGATCGACCATTTCTATTTTACTCCCGGCAATATCTACTGTTTGAATATTCTGCATTTTCCGGTTCATCCCAATTCGTAAAAATGCAATGGGGGAAGAAGTATCGACAATGGTATCCACACTTTGGTAGCCCATGTAGGTAACTTCTATAACATTGCGGGTAGAATCGGGCAAACGTAAACTAAAAGTTCCCTCAACCGTTGTTGACACCGCTATGTTTTTATTCCACAAATTTATACTGGCATAGGGAAGCCGCTCTCCGCTTTCCGAATCAAATACAATCCCACTAACAATCAGTTCTTTCTTTTCATTTAGTTTTTGCCCTGGTTTTAAAGGCACAATCAGGTACGTACCGTATTTTAGTTCGTAAGTAAAACCACTGTTTTCGAGCAAACTACCCAGCATTTTTTCCACATCATCCTCTTCAATCGTAATCGAAATGCTTTTTTTCTCCAATTCACCGGCATCAAAAGAAATACGAATATCGCTTTTGCGGGCTACTTCAGCCAAAGCTTTTGACAAACTTGTGTTCGAAAAAGAAAAACGGTGGTTTTGTGCCGAAAGTGGGAGAACAAACAAGCAAAGAATAGAAAACAAAACAATAAATACGCCCTTATTCAGTCGGTTCGAAGATATGTACCTTATTGTTTTTGATTTCATATTTTAACCCCATTGGAATACAAATAACATCCAATGCTTCCTGCAAGCTTTTATTGGAAAAAGTAACCGTCATTGACCGTACATTATTTCCATTGAAACTTACATTTACATCAAATTGTCTTTCCAAGGCGTCAAAAATAGAAACAAGCGGCTGATCTTCAAAATAAAACACCCCATTCTGCCACGAGATTGTTCTTTCGATATTGTTTTCGGATGTTTTTACAAGTCCTGAAGGTGTTAATTCAGCCATTTCGCCGGGTCTAATAATCTGGGTTTTGTTTGCAGAACTAACTTTAACTTTTCCGCTTATACAACTCACCCAAAATTCATTGTTCCGGGAAAACACGTTTAACTGCGTTCCTAAAATCTCAACGGTTCCGTTTTTTGTATGAATGGAAAAACGGCTTCCTTTTTTTACATTAAAATAGGCTTCTCCGTTCAGTTTTAGCGATCGGTGGTCGGGGAAGTTTTTTTCGGACCAGGTAATTTTTGATCCTGCGTTTAATGCCACCTGTGTTCCGTCGGGTAAACTAAATTTGGTTTGCTCGGCAAAAGCAGTTTTCACTTTATCGTGCGAAAAAACGTTATTTACAGTGTAAAATCCCAACAACAAAACAACAACTGCTGCTGCGGCCTGCAGATACCGCGACAGCCGAATAAATTTTGCAGGCTTACGGGCATCTGCTTTTTTAAACAGCGCTTCGAGCGCCTCTTCTGTTCCCATTCCTTCCGGAGTACCGAATCCATCCATTGCTTTCAGGATTTTCTCTTCCGTATCCATTTTGTGGAATTCAGCAGAAGTTATTTTGTATTTTTCGGAATCGTTCTTTACAGACATGATCCTTTCAATTAAATTTTATATTCAATCTTTTGTTTTAACTCATCCAGGGCTTTTTTCATTCTCTTTTCGATGGCTTTTACACTTAATCCCAAACGATTGGCAATTTCGTTATATGTCATTCCATCAATCCGGTTCATTAAAAAAACCACCCTGTCTTTTTCTTTCAATGCACCAATGGCTTTTTCAAGTTTATCATTAAACTCTTTGAGCTCCATTTCGAACTCAGGCGTAGGAGCATTCCCTCCATGCTGGTATTTTTTAACAAAATCGAAAACAACCTGTTGATGTTCGTAGCGGTTTTTGCACAAATTGCCCGCAATGGTATAAAGCAGTGGCTTTACAGTCTCCTCCCTGATGTTCTCTTTTTTTTCCCAAACCTTCAAGAAGGTATCTTGCGCAATATCCTCTGCCACTTCTGCATCACCCGTTTTAAAATAAATGTAATTCTTTATGGGCGAATACATCACATGAAACAATTCTACGAACCTGGCTCTTTCAATCCCCGCCATTGAATTAATTTTCAGAAAACTACTTTCAATCTCTTTTCTCTGTTATTGTTACAGACTATTGAAATTATACCCTAAAATAATATTCTTTTTTTCAGAATTCCCACCCGGAAATTACAATTTGAGTTTGTAGCAAAGCCCTACGATCTTAATTGTCTCTTTATCCGAATGCAAATAATCGTTTAAACGAAAATAGGCGCTAACACGGTGGTGTCTGTTTATTTTATACTGAATCCCTGTTTCCCACCGGTCTTTACTAAACTCTCCTACATCCAGGTCGCGATAAAATTCATAGGCGAAATACGGCTGTAAACCGGGTCTTTTTATCGAATATTCAAGTTCGAGCTTTGTACGAAAGTAATTTGTTTTTTCATCACCTGTAAAATCATCCGAATTGGTATATCTGAAACGCAGTTTAGCCTCTAAGTTCCTCCATTCGTAACCTGTTTTGGCATCAACAGCAAAGCGGCCAAACCAACGGTCTTCCCCTTTTTTATTTAGGTTGTTCCCTATTCGGTAACTACCTACCATGGCAAAATAATCATTGAATTTATATTCCACCCCAGGCTCAATAAAATACTCATCCAGTTTAAAGTTTTCGGTGTATCTCAACTCAGGTGCCAGGAATATTTCGAATTTTTCACCCAGTTGCTTAGTAGCTTCGAGTTCTAACCAGGTTTGCTGTGCAAGTACTGTAAATGAAGTTGCTGCCACCAATACAGCAGTATAAAGCAGTTTTCTCATTCTGTTTTACTTTTTGATGCTTGTTTTACCATTTAACTCACTGATGTCATGAAAGATACGGATGCGGGCAATATCGCGCATAAAATTGATCTCCTCAATTTCAATGCGTTTTACTTTTATCCCGGTTCGTTCCTGAATATCGCGCATCAGTTCTTCCCGCCTGTTTAAATTGATGTTTTCTATTTTTTCGTAAATAATCACTAGTGTCCCATTAAAATCGGGACGTTATTAATAATTAAACAAATTTGGCTCATTAAGCCTAAATCGTTCTTTGTCATTTTGAAGTTTAGTTCTCTCGAAGAGGTCGCGAAGATGAGT
>JBKEDN010000201.1:0-11118 GCA_047975435.1 Draconibacterium sp.
TTCACTACTTCTGCGTTGAAATTTCCTTAAATAGCTGGTGCTATTCGCGTCAATTCCGCCTTGAATTAGTAAAAAATACTTCATAATACCTTTAATTTATAAAATTTAAACAGACTCTAAAACTACTTCAAAATAAATTTAGTTTAACCCGGTTTGAAACAGGATTTTATGCTTTCAGTTTCTTATACTTAAAACGTTTCGGTGCTTCGGCGCCCAGTCGTTTTTTACGGTTTTCTTCGTATTCAGAGAACGAACCTTCAAAAAAGTGAACATGGCCTTCGCCTTCAAAAGCCAGGATATGCGTGGCAATGCGGTCGAGGAACCAGCGGTCGTGCGAAATAACAACAGCGCAGCCTGCAAAACTTTCCAGGCCTTCTTCGAGCGCACGAAGAGTATTTACGTCAATGTCGTTGGTCGGCTCATCAAGCAAAAGCAGATTGCCTTCCGATTTTAGCGCCAGTGCCAGGTGCAGGCGGTTGCGTTCTCCACCCGAAAGCACACCGCATTTTTTCTCCTGGTCAGATCCCGAAAAATTAAAACGCGAAACATAGGCGCGTGCGTTGGCTTGTTTGTTGCCCAGCATAATGGTTTCGGTCCCACCCGAAATTACTTCATATACCGATTTGTTTGGGTCGATGGCTTTGTGCGTTTGGTCAACGTAGCTAACTTTTACGGTTTCGCCAATGGCAATGCTTCCGGTGTCGGCATCGAGCTGTTTCATGATCAGTTTAAATAAAGTGGTTTTCCCGGCGCCGTTTGGGCCAATAACGCCGATAATCCCGGCAGGTGGCAATTTAAAACTCAGGTCTTCAAAAAGAATACGCTCGCCAAAGCCTTTTTTAACACTTTCCATTTCCACCACTTTATCACCCAGGCGCGGACCATTGGGAATATATATTTCGAGCCGTTCTTCTTTCTGGCGGTCATCCTCATTCAGCATTTTATCGTAGGCACTTAAACGTGCTTTGCTTTTGGCGTGCCGTGCTTTAGGGGCCATCCGTACCCATTCCAGCTCACGCTCCAGCGTTTTCTTTCGTTTCTGACTGCCTTTTTCTTCCTGTTCCAAACGGGCAGCTTTTTGTTCGAGCCACGAGCTGTAGTTTCCTTTCCACGGAATCCCCATGCCCCGGTCCAGTTCCAGTATCCAGCCGGCAACATTATCCAGAAAATAGCGGTCGTGCGTAATACAGATTACCGTTCCTTTGTATTGGTCGAGGTGGGCTTCGAGCCATTGGATACTTTCGGCATCGAGGTGGTTGGTCGGCTCATCAAGCAATAACACATCAGGTTCCCGTAATAACAGACGACATAAAGCTACGCGGCGGCGTTCACCACCAGAAAGCTCGCTAATGGGCTGTTCGTCCGGCGGGCACTGCAAGGCATCCATCGCACGCTCCAGTTTGCTGTCGAGGTTCCAGGCATCCAGTGCATCCATTTTTTCCTGAAGCTGTGCCTGTTCGTTCATCAGCTCATCCATTTTGTCGGGATTTTCATAAACCTCGGGTAGTCCAAATAGTTGGTTGATTTCTTCGTAGCGGTTTAATACATCCACCGTTTCCTGCATGCCTTCTTTCACCACTTCAATCACGGTTTTGTTTTCATCCAGTTTGGGCTCCTGATCCAGCAATCCAACGGAATAACCCGGTGCAAAAACCAGCTCGCCGTTAAACGCTTTATCCTGGCCTGCAATAATTTTCAGCAAGGTAGATTTTCCGGATCCGTTTAACCCGATGATACCGATTTTGGCCCCCAGAAAGAAGGATAAAGAAATGTCTTTAATTACTGTTTTATTGGGTGGATAGGTTTTACTCACCTTATACATCGAAAAAATTATCTTCTTGTCGTCGCTCATTTTTCTTGTTTTAATTTGGTTTCAAAAATACTACAGAAAGCGGAATTAAAGAATGGGAATACGGGAAATTGTTTGAGGAAGAATGGATGGTGAGTTCAGAGTTCAGAGTTCAGAGTTCAGGGTTCAGAGTTCAGGATTGATACTGTATCACACATGAACATTGAGCCGGGAACTTTGCGCTTAGCACATAAGCAGAGCGAGAGCTGCCCGCTTATAACTTAAGTTATTTAAGCATTCAATTCTTTGAAATAAAACAGCAACATACATTTTCTTCTGAAAAATACAGAACAGTTTGTCTGGAGAAATCAGCAATTCCTTTGCGCATCAAAATAGTTGTTACGAATCGACTCGGGCTCGCATTCACCTCTGACAATTTTCATGATTGTTTCCCATTGGTTGTCGCTTAGCAGTGGTTTCAGCAATTGTTCTTGTTGTTGGATTTTCGCAAAAGCCTTTTTTAAAGTATTGTCCCATTTTTTGTAATATTTCATCAAATCGTCGGGATAAACGGTTTTTCGCCGTGTACCTTCGCCGGCGGGCCGAAATGGCTCAACAATGTTAAGAAATCCATAGTCGTTGGTCAGTTGTTCGCCCGGGAGAATATCGGAAACAGCGAGTTCAAAACCATAGGCGGTGGCCATACTGTTGGGGCGAAAGCTGTGATTGGTGTAACGGGCAATGTCCCAACACAATACGTAATCACCTTCGGAATTTCGGTAGGTATATGTTTCAACTACCGGGCGGCAAATGGAAGCCAGATTTTCAAAATCGGATTTACTCAATTCCCGATCAAGCGGATCTTTCACCCAGGTAATTGTTCCGACTGGCAGCAGTTGGGTGGCAAAAACTCCGTAGCCAATTTCGGTACTTATGAATTTTAATTCGGTTTGTGGATGTATCATTTTTGCTGATTGATTTGTCAGGAATCTGTTTGTTTTTCGTTACGGAATTTATAAACAAAAACAACCATTAATAAAGTGGCCAGCAACGCCATTCCCGAACCAAAATAGAAGGGCGCATTGGCATTTATTTTATCGTACATAATGCCGGCGATTAAACTTGCAGGAAGTAAAGTAATCCCCAATACAGCATGATATAAGCCATAACCTGTTCCTTTTAAATTGTTGCTTACAATGTCTGATACCAGTGCCTTTTGGGCAGTGTCGGTTAGCGCACTGTAAATTCCGTACAAAATGAATAAAAAAATGAATACGTTGATGCTGTTGAAACGCCCAAACAAAAAATAAACCAAAGCATAAATCAGAAAGCCCGGAATAATTAAACGTTCGCGCCCGATTTTGTCTGAAATTTTGCCTACAGGTACTGCCAGAAATACGGAAACAGTATTAAAAATCATATAAACAAAAGGTACGTACGAGGGATCAATGCCGGTTTCGGCAGTTTTTACCAGTAGCAGGGCATCTGCTGAATTTCCCAGTGTAAAAACAAAAATGATGAGCAGGAAAAAGTAGAATTTTTTGGGCAGCAGATTTAAGTGGAATTTTTTTCTGATTGCAGTAGGGCGTGCTTTGGCTTCTTTAATAAACGCAATAATTGCCAAAACGCCCAAAACCGCCGGAATGGCGGCAAGAAGGAAAATATACTTGTAATTCAACGGAAACATTTTTAACAAAATAAATGCTCCAAGTGGCCCGATAATCGCTCCGCTGTTGTCCATTGCTTTATGAAAACCAAAGTTTTTTCCTGCCTGATTTTTGGGGGCCGAACCACTGATCAGACTGTCGCGGGGTGCTGTTCGAAGCCCTTTCCCGATGCGTTCGGAAAAGCGAAGAAACAGCACCTGGAGTGGTGTTGTTACCGCAGCATAAACGGGAGTAACAAGGGCCGTTATGCTGTAGCCAAAAATCATAAAGGGCTTATTTTTACCTATTTTGTCGCTCCAGTAACCCGAGAATGCTTTAAACAGTGAGGCTGTACTTTCGGCAATTCCCTCTATAAGCGAGATGGATGTTTTGGATGCTCCAATTGAAAGCAGAAACAATGGCATTACACTGTAAACCATCTTCGACGAAGTATCGGTGAGAAAACTTGTTAGCCCGATGTAGAAAACATTTTTGTCCAGTCCGAATATTTTCTTTTTACGCATCCTGCGAGGAGTTTTTTTTATTGAATCAAGATAAAGATTAATCTTAATTTGAACATAAGGAAGCTGTAAAAATGACCGTACGCAATTACTTGATGGATGCGTTTGTCTTTATCTGAATATTTGACATCTTTGAATCCCTAAAATTTAAGCTATGGGCGACAGTGGAAATAGCAATCGTTTTATACTGCGAATTGATGGTGAGAAAATTGCCTTCGAATCAATGTTTAAAGCCTATTTCCCCCGGTTAAAAAGATATTGTATCGGGATGGTGCAAGATAATGATGTGGCCGATGATTTGGTACAGGACTCCTTTTTAAAATTGTGGGAGAAGCGTTATGATGTTCACAACGAATCTTCCTTTAAAGCCTTACTATATACCATTGTGCGCAACAATGCACTTAATTATTTAAAACGAAATAAACTTCATACCGAATTCCTTGAAGCTTTCCGCTATAATTCATATTCTCAGGAATTATTTATTCGAAGTTTTCTTGATGAGAAGGAACAAAAGGAAGAAGAAGCTTTTTTTAATGCAGAACTGAAGCGTTTGCTTGGAACATTACCGGAAAAATGCAGAGAAGCCTTTTTATTAAGTCGTTTTGAGGGATTAAGTAACAAAGAAGTAGCAAAAGCAATGGAAGTAAGTGTTAAAACCGTTGAGAAACATTTGGCAAAAGCAAGGAGTATTTTACGAAAATCGCTGTTGAACAGTGGTGTTACTTTTGTTTTAATCGTTTGGATGTTGGGAATTTAAAAGAAAATATAATTTTTTTTTTGAAAGAGTGGGGGTTTCTTCAAAACAGATTGTTTTAAGACTAAAGAAAGTTTGAAAATGATATCTGACCAGGATAAAATATACGTAGATCGGTTTGTGCATGGACAAACAAATTCGGATGAAGAAAAAAAGCTGTATGAAAGATGTCTTGAGCAGCCTCTTCTTTGGGATTTGATACATGATGCTGAAACTACTATGCGAAATGCCGGACGGACGGATATATATTTGGATCAGAAATGGAAAGAGTTTGAGTCGGACTATCTGAATCGAAAACATGGGATACTCTCAATATGGGTGAAACAAGGACTGAAATATGCAGCCATATTAATAGCGATCATTTTGGGCTATGAAGGCTATGCATTTTTTCGTGAAAAAGTTTTTTCTCCGGAAAAACTTCAGGCTTTTGAAACCTATGTTCCCAAGGGGCAGAAATCTGAAGTATTATTGCCTGATGGTACAAGGGTTATTCTTAATGCAGATAGTCGTTTGAAATACTACGATGACTTTTCAAAAGATCGCAAAGTTTACCTCGAAGGTGAAGGCTATTTTGTAGTGACTCACAACTCCGACCATCCTTTCACGGTAGAAACCGCTTATTACAATACCAAGGTGCTGGGAACTACATTTAATGTAATGGCCTATCCCGATTTGTCAACTATCGAAACTTCATTGGAGAGTGGGCGCGTAATCATTCAGAAAAAATCGGAGAAAGAGCTGATTGATATTGCCGACTTAAAACCCAATCAAAAACTTATTTGCAACCGGGCAAACAATTCATTTCAGGTAGTCGAGTGGTCGGCAGAAGATGCTTCATGCTGGCGTTATAATATACTTGTTTTTGAGAACCTGGCACTTGATGAGATTTGTGCAAAACTGGAACGGTATTTTGATGTAACAATTAAAATCACTGATCCGGAGTTGACCTCTTCAAAATATCAGGGAAAATTCAAGAACAATGAGAGCCTTGAAGATATTTTAGACGTAATTGGGCAGACAACTTCTATTGCTTATACAATAGGTAATAAGAACGTTGTAATTTACAATCGAGATAAAGAGGAAAATAATAGGAACTCAGAACGCTGAAACATACTGAGTTCCCAACTTTGAAATTTTATTTAACTAAATTCATTCAAAACTATGAAAAAAAATTGTTTTTTCAATGGACATGATGTGCCCATTGCTATTCCTAAATGGTTGAAAATAACAAAACTATTGGCTTTGTTTGTACTTGCAGCTTATTTGCAGGTTGCCGCAGAGGTTTCACCTCAAAAAGAGAAGGTAAATATTCAGTTAAAAAATTCTTCATTAAGGGACGTTTTCAAACTAATTGAAGATCAAACCGAATATACTGTCTTCTTTAAAATGGATGATGTTGGCGGTAATACCAAGTCAGACTACAATGTGAATGACAAGAATGTTATTGAGGCATTGGATGCGGTATTATCAAACTCAGGGTTAACTTATACGATTAAAGATCAGGTTATTGTTATTATTCCCAGAAAAGAATTGAATCCGGAAGGAAGTCCCGAAGTTGGAAAACAAGAGAAAAAGGTTTTAACGGGTGTTATTACAGATTCAACCGGAGAACCACTTCCTGGAGTAAGTGTGGTTATTAAAGGAACTGCCAATGGTACGATTACTGATGTAAACGGGAATTATACACTCCCGGTTGAAAGCGAGAATACCGTGGTTTATTCTTTTATCGGTTTCGAAACCCAGGAAATTGTGGTGGGCGATCGCACAACCCTTAATATTACGATGGTAGAAAAAGTAACTGGCCTCGACGAAGTAGTGGTGGTTGGTTACGGTACACAAAAGAAGGTTAATATGACTGGTTCGGTTGCTGTTGTTGAAGCCGAAGCACTTGAAAACCGTTCTGCTTCAAGTACTGTAGCTGCATTACAGGGAACTGCAGCTGGTGTAACCGTTACACGTTCAAGTGGTGTTCCAGGCCAGGAAGGTTACAATATCCAGGTTCGAGGTTTTAGTTCGGTAAATAATAATCCCTTATTGGTTTTAATCGACGGGGTTGAAGGAAGTCTCGATGCCATTCAGCCTGAAGATATCGAGTCTATTTCGGTGTTAAAAGATGCCGCTGCCGCATCAATTTACGGTTCGAGAGCTGCCGGTGGAGTTATGCTTATCACCAGTAAAAAGGGACAAGAAGGAAAAATTCGCGTTAATTACAATGGTTCCTTTACCGTTAACAAACCGGCTCGAATGCCTGAGCGGTTGCCTATGGGCGAAATTGCAGTTATGCAAAACCTGTCGCGTACTAATGCAGGTGTGGCTCCAAACTGGACAGATGAAGATATCGCAAAAATCAACGATCCGAATATTTGGTACGAAATCGATCCAAACAATTCAAATGCATGGAAATGGTATGGCGATTTTGATTATATTGATTTGATGATCAATAAAACCGTTCCTCAGCAAAACCACAATATTTCTGTTTCTGGAGGAAAGAGTGAGCTGAATTACCGTTTGTCGGCCACTTATTACGATAAAAAAGGTTTGCTTGTTTACGGAAAAGACAATAACAAGAAGTACTCGTTTCGCGCTAATTTAAACTCGGATATTAATAAATACCTGAGATTTGAAACCGACCTGTCTTATAATAATGATGATATTCAGCTGCCTTCGCTTGGATCGATGGAAGGGAACTACTCAATTATGTATAACATCATCAATATCAGGGGGCTTTATCCGTTATACACACCAAACGGCCAATTAACCGGTCAGGCAGCTAAACTGGAAGGTGGAACGAAAGAATACGATAACGACCAATACCAGGCCACAGGAAGATTCTATATTACTGATGTGGTAAAAGGTTTAAAAGTTTCGCTGATTGGAAGCCTTCGACGCAATGCCAATAATTATTTTAGCTATGCTAAGAAGTTACCTATTTATGGTGTCGATCAAAGCACCATTATCGGTTACGATAATACTTCTGATTTTGTAACAAGAAGTAATCAGAGCATCACTAAAAAGGATTTTCAGTTTTTGGTGGATTACGATCTGAAATTCAACAAACACAAACTGCATTTGCTAGGTGGTTATTCCTTCGAAGAATACCGGTCAACGATGTGGAGTGGGACTGGAGGTACGCTTGTAAACGATAATCTGTACAGTTTTAACTGGACGGATATTACAACACACCGTTTATCTGACGAAATCAACACTCTGGCACTTCAAGGTGTATTCGGAAGGTTGAATTACAACTACGAAGAAAAGTACCTGTTTGAAGCTAATTTGCGTTACGATGGTAGTTCTAAACTGGCAAAAGAGAACCGCTATCAGTTATTTCCTTCATTTTCAGCAGCATGGCGCGTTTCAAATGAAAGCTGGTTTAGTCTCCCTCTTCTAAATGATCTTAAACTTCGCGCTTCGTGGGGGCAACTTGGTAACGGTGATGTACTTGGTTCTTACGATTATATTGCGCTGCTGCAAATGAACAACAACCTGGTGCTGAATGGTCAGCAAACACAATATGCTTACCAGAGCGATTTGGCTTCTGCTGATAAATCGTGGGAGACCATCGAAACGTCGAATATTGCAGTTGACCTGGGAATGCTGAATAACAAACTAACCCTTACCGGTGAATACTATGTGAAGCGGAATAAAGATATGCTTGCATACGTAGCTTACCCTTCAGTAATTGGTATCGATGTTCCAACTTCGAATGTTGGGGAATTAAAAACATGGGGATGGGAAGTAGTAGCCAGTTGGAAACAAAAACTGAAAGATTTTTCATACCACGTAGCTGTAAACCTGGATGATAGCCAGAATAAACTGGTTTCTTACTACGGAAAGAATGTTGTTGTACCGGGGGTAAATCAATTAATAGAAGGCATGCCTATCAATTCTATTTATGGATATCTGACGGATGGCTTTTTCCTGAATCCAGAAGACGTAGAAAGTCATGTTTTCCAGAGTAACATTACAGGTGTTGGTGATATTCGATACCGTAATATGAATGACGATGACCAAATTAATAGTGGAAAACAAACGATGGATGATCATGGCGATTTGGTTTATCTCGGCAATACTTCTCCACGTTTTAACTTCGGAATTAACCTGGGAGCCGAATATAAAGGATTTGATTTTTCAATGTTCTTTCAGGGAGTATTGAAAAGATCCTTCTATGCCCAAATGGAAGATATTATGCCGTTCTACCGTAGCTGGTATAATCCGGTTACAATCCATCGAGATTACTGGACAGAAGATAATCGGGATGCTTATTTCCCTAGATTATATGAAGGTGGCGTTCATAATTATCAGGTAAGCGATCACTGGATGCAAAATGGAGCTTACATCCGTTTGAAAAATCTACAGCTTGGATATACATTGCCAAATGAACTAACGATGAAAGCAGGTTTGCAAAGAGTACGTATTTACTTTTCGGGTGAAGATTTATGGGAGTACACAAAAACCTTTGATATGTATGATCCGGAAATGCCTGCAAATTCTTCTTATAGATATCCGTTTACCAGAGGATTTTCGATGGGAGCCAATATCACATTTTAACGAATGATATCTAAACGAATACTAAAAACTACAGAAATGAAAAAAATATCAATATTAATAATGATAGTAATCTTAGGATATTCCTGCGATCTGGACAGGTTTCCGGAGACCACCTTATCAGATATTAACTACTGGAATACTGAATCTGATTTTCTTCAGGCCTTGAATGCGCTTTATATTGACATTCCGGGATGGACACGCTTTGACGACGATAACATGAGTGATATTCAGGTAGGTAACGCACCAAACAGTATCAGTGATGGCTCTTATATTCCTACTTCCAATTTTGGACCATGGAATTCTGCGTATGAAACGATTCGGAAAGCAAACAATATCCTGGAAAAACTGGAGGGGAAAACTCTCTCTTTATCAAATGAAATAGAAGCGGAAGCTCGTTTTTTCAGAGCAATGGGGTATTTCACTCTTGTAAAAGCTTATGGCGATGTGCCACTAATACTGGAAACACTTGATCTGGGTAGTGAAGGCTTATATGCTGCGCGTACTCCAAGGGCAGAGGTAATTACACAAATAATGGCTGATTTGGACAATGCAGCCACTGAGTTACCTGTAAAAAGCGAACTTTCTTTAGCTGGACGTTTAACCAGCGGAGCGGCCCTGGCATTCAAAGCACGGGTTGCACTCTACGAAGGAACACGGGCCAAGTATCATGGATACGATGGTGCTAATGCTTTAATAACTGTTGCAAAATCGGCTGCATCAAAAGTAATGTCAAGCAGCGAGTACAGTTTGTACCAGGAAAAAGGAAATGGTTACGACAACTTTAACAGCCTTTTCCTGTATGATGGCGAAGGAAGCGATGAAACCATTTTGGCTCATGAATATGGCTTAAGTGACGATAATAAAGTTCAAAGCTGGGATAACCGGAATTTAGAGCAGGGGCAGGCGTGTGCTACCCGAAAGCTGGTTGATTTGTATTTGTGTACTGATGGTTTGCCAATCGGTAAATCTCCCTTATTTCAGGGATGGACTAACTATGCTTCTGAATGGATGAACCGTGATCCAAGATTACTTGCAACTGTATTAAAGCGTGGTGATAACCTGAAAGGTGATAATGCTCCCTGGACACCAACTATCTATTCATCTTTATCCGGGATACTTTATAAAAAATACTATTATGCTGCCGATTGGCCCGATGGTAAAGCATCTTACATTGACTGGATGTACCTTCGTTATGCAGAAGTATTGCTGATTTACGCTGAAGCAACCTATGAATTAAACGAACACATCAGCGATGAAGATTTGAATTTATCGATCAATAAACTCAGAGACCGGGTTGAAATGCCCCACCTTACCAATGCCTTTGTCTCAGCAAATGGGTTGGACATGAAAGAAGAGATCAGAAGAGAACGTGCCTGTGAACTGGCAATGGAAGGTTTTCGTTACGATGATATTATGCGCTGGAAAATTGCTGAAGACGTTCTCCCCGAGACCGTTTATGGTGCAAGGATATATGCAGCAGAATACATCAATGTCGATCCTTCAAAACTGAATCTTACCAACGATAGTATTATTATTGCGCAACCTGCAGAAAAGAGATCTTTCGATTCGAAAAAGAACTACTTGTGGCCGTTGCCAATCAGTCAACTTGGATTAAACGAGAATCTAACTCAAAATCCTTACTGGGAATAAAAATAATCTGAAGAAAGGCCTGGTTTTACCGGGCCTTTCTTAATTGGCGGTAAATTTTTCTAAAGGATTTATCGAACTGTAAATCAATTTAGGAAACCTCTAAAAATTAAAAATCTACCAATCAGCCTATTATAATAGTAAATAGTATCTTAGGAGCATATTCTTATACAATGAGGACAAGATACAAAGCAACAGGGACAAACAGTT
>JBKEDN010000336.1:0-8492 GCA_047975435.1 Draconibacterium sp.
AACTGTTTGTCCCTGTTGCTTTGTATCTTGTCCTCATTGTATAAGAATATGCTCCTAAGATACTATTTACTATTATAATAGGCTGATTGGTAGATTTTTAATTTTTAGAGGTTTCCTTATACAAGCCCTTTCTTTTATTATCACCACGAAAGGCATATTTAATTTAAGAATTATTCGCTTAAAATTCAATCAAAAAGGCCGAACAAAATAAAAACAGGAGAATGATTAATTATCAACCGAACCAAACACACGTTTCAGGAGGTTGGTTACCCGTGCGGCCGGATCTTCCCGGATTTGTTTTTCCTCGGCAGCTATCTTCAGAAACAGGCCATCGAGCGCTTTTTGTGTCAGGTAATCTTCCAGTTCGGTATTTACCGGTTTTAGTCCTGCAAACTGACCGGCCATGCTGTTGGCCAATTTGTTGTATTTGCCGGTGAGTGAATCCCAACTTTCTTTGGTCGAAATTCCGCCAACAAGTTCTTTCTCAACCGAGCTTTTAATTTTGGGTTGATAAAGTGCAAAAAGATTATCGTAAGTAGTTTTGTGCATGTATTGTGTGGCCGCATTATCACCCCCTTTTAAAATACCCATCGCATCCGAAAAAGTCATGCTTTTAATGCTGTTAACAAAAATGGGAGCGGCCTCTTTTGCTGCATCTTCTGCGGCGCGGTTGATATTTAGCAAAACGTCTTCAACAAGTTTGTCGCCACCCGGAATTTTGCTGAGATTATCTACAATAATATCCGCTTCGGGCGGAAGCACAATTTTTACCAGCTCATCTTTGTAATAGCCGTCAACCGCACCAAGAACCGATGCCGAATTATTTGTGCCGGTAACCAGCGCTTCTTTCAAACCGGCAACAATTTCGTTTTGAGAAAGCGGAGCCCCTGAATCAAGGGTTTGCTGGGCCAGTTGAGTAAGCTCTGCACAGCCTGTCAATAAAATAATTAAAAGAGGTAAAAGTTTTTTTCCAGTCATCTTTTTGCGTTTTAAAGTGTGTTATTTTTTGAAAAGTTTTTTTGCCAGATCATCACGTCCTTTGGCTTTTAAATCGTTGATGATCTTGTTTTTGAATTCTTTTTTATACCAGAAAAAGAACTGACGTTGTTTTTCTTTGGCATCGCGGTTTTTCGCCGTATATATTTCCTCCATCGTGTAGGGATGGTAGCCCGAGTAGTAAACAACCGTTGCCAGTGTCATGGGTGTAGGGGTAAAATCCTGCACCTGTTCCAGCCTGAAATCCATGTTTTTTGTTTGGATGGCAAGATTGGCCATGTCTTCCGATTTACTGCCCGGGTGGCTCGAAATAAAATACGGGATCAACTGCTGGTTTAAATTTTCTTCTTTGTTAATGCGTTTGAATTCATCGTTTAATTCCTCAAACAATTTAAATGAAGGTTTTCGCATAAACTTCAGCACTTCGTCCGACGAATGTTCGGGAGCCACCTTTAACCGCCCCGAAACATGGTGTTTGATTACCTCGCGTAAATATTCGCGGTTGGTTTTGTTCACCTCTTCGTTGTTGGTTTTTTCAAGGATCATATCGTAACGGATCCCGCTTCCCACAAATGCCTTTTTTACCTTGGGGTGCAGCCGGACTTTCTCGTACAAGTCGAGCATTGGTTTGTGGTTGGTATCCAGGTTTTTACAAATACTTGGGAAAATACACGACGGGCGTTTGCACTTTTTACATATCTCTTCGTGAATGCCTTTCATTTTGTACATATTGGCCGAGGGGCCACCCAAATCGGATATGTATCCTTTAAAATCAGGCATTTGGGTTACCTGCTCCACTTCTTTCAGAATGGATTTTTCGGAACGGCTGGCAATAAATTTTCCCTGGTGTGCCGAAATGGTGCAAAAAGTACAACCACCGAAACAACCCCGGTGAATATTGATCGAATGACGTATCATTTCGTAGGCCGGAATGGTTTCTTTGTTGCGGTAGCGCGGATGAGGTAACCGGGTATAAGGCAGGTCGTAAACACGGTCTATTTCGTTTTCCTTAAAGGTGGGCCAGGGCGGGTTTACCACCACTTTTTTGTCACCAACTCTTTGAATCAGCTTTTTAGCCTCCATTTTATTCGACTCTTCCTCGATATGCATAAAATTACGTGCATACTCTTTTTTGTCGGTCAGGCAGGTTTCGTGCGAAGCCAGTTCCAGCTCGTCCCAATTCTTTTTGGTGGCGTAACTTTCGTCCGGAGCAATCATAAAAGCGGTTTGCGGAAGTGAAGTAAGATTGTTAACCGGAATGCCCCGCCGTATTAAGCGGGCAAATTCAACAATCGATTTTTCACCCATGCCATAAAACAATATATCCGCTTTTGTGTCGGCCAGAATAGAAGGCATTAATTTATCTGACCAGTAATCGTAATGGGTTAGCCGCCGCAATGAAGCTTCTATTCCTCCAATTACCAGCGGAACATCGGGATAAAGTTTTTTCAGAACATTACAGTAAATTATTGTGGCATAGTCTGGCCGCTGGTCTGATCTGCCTCCCGGAGTGTAAGCATCGGCAGAGCGTTTGCGTTTTCCGGCAGTATAGTGATTGACCATCGAGTCCATGTTTCCGGCAGTTACCGCAAAAAACAGGTTGGGGCGCCCGAGTTTTTTGAAATCACGCAGATCGTCTTTCCAGTTTGGCTGCGGTACAATGGCCACACGCAATCCTTCGTGCTCCAAAACCCGTCCGATTACCGCCGCTCCAAATGAAGGATGATCGACGTATGCATCGCCCGTAAAAAGGATCACATCAATTTCATTCCATCCCAGTTGCTGTACTTCTTTTTTCGATGTGGGAAGCCAAAGGCTTATGTCTGTTTTGTTCTCCAACGTTTGTATTTTTTATGTCACTATAACAACCCGGCGGCAAATATGATCAAAAAAAAGCAGCTGATTGCACTATCATACTGTTTATCTGATAAATAATAGAAAGACTATTTCATGACAGGCAAAAAAATAAATATCGAAAAAGTAAATTCAAAAAACATTCTATTTTTGTAAAGGAACTACAGTTGGTTTTATACCGTTAGCAACAAAAAATGGAGTTACTAAATCCGAGTGATCTGTTCAGCGACCGCCCAGCCATTCTGGCCAGTGGCGACTATTTCGCTAAATTCCTGATGTATATTCTTCGTTTTAAAAAACTGAATAAAATTTACAGCCAAATTGCGCAAAAACATGGGGTAGATTTTATTGATGAGCTGATAAAAACGCTGGAAATAAAAGTGATTTTTGATGAAAACCAGTTAAAAAAGATTCCAAAAGAAGGCCCTCTGATCGTAGTTGCCAATCATCCGCTTGGTGGATTCGATGGCTTATTGCTCATCAAGTACCTGTCGATGGTACGAAGCGATGTGAAAGTAGTAGCCGGTTTTCTGCTGAAAAAGATTGATCCGGTTTCGGGGTATTTTTTGTCGGATAACCCGATTGAAGCCAAAGATGAAAATAAGGCTGTTTTGCAGGAAGCCGAAATTCATTTAAATAACAACGGTGTACTTTGTCTTTTCCCGGCCATTGATGTAAGCACCAAAGACTCGTTTGATGGGGTTACCGACAAAGTGTGGCAATTCCCGATCGTAAAATTTATTAAAACGGCACAAATTCCGGTTGTCCCGGTTTTGTTTCAGGGAAGTAACAGTCGTTTGCTGCATTTTTTTGCCAAGATACACCCGTCGTTAAAACACGCCCGTCTTCCGTCTGAATTGCTGAGTAAACGGCATAAGAATATTAAATTGAGAATTGGTAGCCCGATTTCTGTTGAGGAGCAGGATCATTTTTGTGATATATACCAGTTTGGGCGTTTTTTACGGGCAAAAACTTACAGCATGGAATCGGATATTGAGGTGCGGCGTTTTTTTAATTATTCGCTTAAACCCGAAATGAAACCACAGCCGGTTATCGATCCGGTCCCAACCGAAGTGATCCTAAAGGAAATTCAGGCTGTTAAATCGGATTACACGCTTTTTAAGCTTAAAAATTATATTTCGTATTGTGTGCCTTCCAACCTGATCCCGAATATTTTAAATGAAATTGGGCGCTTGCGTGAAATTACCTTTCGCGAAGTGGGGGAAGGAACCAACCTTAGCATCGACATTGATGAATTTGATTTGTATTACAACCAGATGTTTATTTGGGACGAGGAAGAACAGCGCATTGTTGGAGCTTATCGGATAGGAAAAGGGAGAGATATTCTGGAACAGTACGGGAAAAGAGGCTTTTATCTTCAAACACTGTTTCGCCTCGATGAAAAACTGAAACCTGTTTTGGAAGAAAGTCTTGAGCTGGGGCGTTCGTTTGTGATTAAAGAGTACCAGCGAAAACCGATGCCACTCTTCTTGCTGTGGAAAGGAATATTGTATTTCCTGCTGAAAAATCCGGAATATCGTTATTTAATCGGGCCGGTGAGTATCAGTAACAATTATTCAAAGGTTTCGAAGGATATGATTGTTCGTTACATTTTACGAAACCATTTAAACTGGCAACTGGCAAAGTATGTACGCTCGCGCAACAGTTATCAGTTTAAAAGCGATAACACCGATCTGAATCTTCTGATGGAAAACATGGACAGCATCGACCGCCTGGATAAAACCATTGGCGATGTTGACGAGTTAAATTCGGGATTACCCGTTTTACTGAAAAAATACATTAAACTAAATGCTAAGATCATTGGGTTTAACGTTGACCCGAAGTTTAATAATTGTCTCGACGGGTTGATTGTACTGGATGTTTATGATGTTCCCAAAAATACCATCGAATCGCTTTCAAAAGAGGCGAACGACGGATCAATTCTCGATCGTTTTTATGGTAGCCGGGAGTAGGAGTTAAGAGTTTAAAGTTCAGGGTTGAGAGAAAAGAGCGTATTGTGGGCTTTACGTATTTTTAGAAGCAAGTTTTCAGTTACAGTCACAGTTTTCAGTTTAATTTCCTGATGACTAATGACTGATGGCTTTTCGTTCGAAACTCAGAGTTCGTTCCCGAAATGATAGTTTAGACAGGGTTAATCATCATTTATTTTCCCATGCTCATGGCTCGAAGCTGATAGCTCTTAGCTTTCTTCTAAAATATTTTTTACGCGGCCTACTTGTCCGTCATCTAACATTACTTTTATGCCATGTGGATGTTGCGGGGATTTGGTGAGAATACGTTTTACAAATCCTTCGGTTAATTTACCGGTGCGCTGGTCTTTTTTCAAAACAATTTCAACTAACATTCCCGGTTCGATGTTTTTACGCTGCCTGCCGTCCATTAAGTGTTGTACATTTTATCACGTTGTTCCCTGATCTTTTCATCGGTAATGTAATCGTCGTAATTCATCAGTTTATCGATGATTCCGTTGGGTGTAAGTTCGATTACGTGGTCGCAAACCGACGAAATAAACGTATGGTCGTGCGACGACATGAAAATGTTTCCGGGGAATTTCGAGAGGTTGTTATTAAAGGCCTGGATCGATTCCAGGTCGAGGTGGTTTGTCGGAGTATCCAGGATCAAAGCATTGGCATCGAGCAACATCATTTTGGCAATCATACAACGCATTTTTTCGCCTCCCGACAGTACATTTACTTTCTTGTAAATTTCTTCACCCGAAAACAACATTTTCCCCAGGTAACCGCGGATATAAATTTCTGTAGTATCGTTGGTAAACTGGCACAGCCAGTCGAACAAAGTCATATCGCTTTGGAAAAACTCCGAGTTGTCGATGGGTAAATAAGCGGTTGTAATGGTTTGTCCCCACTGAAAGGTTCCCGAACCGGCATCGCGATGTCCGTTAATGATCTCAAAAAGAGCAGTCATTGCACGGTGGTCGCGCGACAGAAAAACAATTTTCTCACCTTTTTGAGTAGAGAATGTAACGTCTTTAAACAACGTAGTGCCGTCAATACTTGCACCCAAGTTTTCCACATCCAGGATACGGTCGCCGGCTTCGCGCTCGGGCCTGAAAATAATACCGGGATACTTACGGGTGGATGGCTGAATTTCATCCACATTCAATTTTTCCAGCATTTTTTTACGGCTGGTGGTTTGCTTCGATTTTGCCACGTTGGCGCTAAAACGGGCAATAAATTCCTGTAATTCTTTCTTCTTTTCTTCAGCTTTCTTATTCTGTGCCGCCTGCTGTCTCAGTGCAAGCTGGCTGCTTTCGTACCAGAAAGTATAGTTTCCGGCAAACAGTTTAATGGCGCCAAAGTCAATATCAATGGTGTGTGTACTAATTGCATCCAGAAAATGTCGGTCGTGGGAAACCACCAATACTGTGTTTTCATAATTCGACAGGTAGTTTTCCAGCCAAACTACGGTTTCAAGGTCGAGGTCGTTGGTAGGCTCGTCTAACAGCAGGTTATCGGGATTTCCGAAAAGCGCCTGCGCCAGCAAAACACGTACCTTTTGGTTCCCGCTCATGTCTTTCATCAGCGTGTAATGGAATTCTTCTTTTATACCCAGGTTGCTGAGCAGGGTAGCGGCATCGTTTTCGGCATTCCAACCGCCCATATCGCCAAATTTTTCTTCCAGTTCGGCGGCTTTAATTCCGTCTTCTTCCGAAAAATCGGGTTTGTTGTAGAGCTCGTTTTTTTCCTGCATCAGATCCCACAGCTCTGCATATCCTTTCATCGCCGTATCGAGCACTGTAAATTCATCAAAGGCAAAGTGGTCCTGGCGCAAAACAGACAGCCGTTCTCCTGAGCCAAGAGTAATTGAGCCGGTTGTGGCATCAATATCCCCTGCAATTGCTTTCAAAAATGTTGATTTTCCTGCACCATTGGCGCCAATCACACCGTAGCAGTTCCCGGGTGTGAATTTCAGGTCAACATCCTGAAACAATACACGTTTCCCAAATTGAATACTTAAATTCGATACTGTAATCATTTTCTATTTCTTTTTATCCTTTTTACCCTTCGAAAAGGGCGTGCAAACGTAAGTAATTATTTGTGAATGTTTTTTATGAAATGAAACAGAAGGTAAAACCGAAACCTAAAGTTAATAATACTGTCTGGTTATTTGTTTTTTTAATCACTATTGCCGGAAACCAGGCCTCTCCTTATAAAAATCTATGAACATCGGGTCATTGCGAGTGAAGCGAAGCAATCTCACCTTTTAACAGGACTGTATGTTTTTTAAATACAGGTTACTGTCGCCATAACTCAAAAAACGAAAATTGTTTGCCAGTGCATAGTCATACACTTTCTTCCAGTCGTTGCCCAAAAAAGCGCTGATTAGCAAAAGCAGCGTACTTTGCGGTTGGTGAAAATTGGTAAACATACCGCTGATCAACTTAAAGTTATACCCTGGCAGAATAATGATCTGGGTGGAAAAACGAAGGACCTTTTCGTTGTTTTCTGCCAGAAAATAGATAATGTTTTGCAGCGCTTTTTCAATGCTGATACCGGCCTCGTTTTCATAAGGTTCCCATTGTTTTACCTCGGGATGAAAAGGGTTGAAACGCTTTTCCTCCAGTTGCAGCCCAAGCCAGTACAAACTTTCAACGGAGCGCACCGAGGTAGTTCCCACTGCAATTATATTGTCCGGATTTTCCAGAAAAGACCGTAAAACATCAACCGTTATTTCAACCTGTTCGTGGTGCATGGTGTGTCCGTCAATGGTTTCCGATTTTACGGGTTGAAAAGTTCCGGCTCCCACATGCAGGGTCACTTCACGGGTTTGGATATTTTTTCTGCGGAGGTTTTCAAAAACACTTTCGGTAAAATGTAGTCCGGCAGTTGGCGCTGCCACCGAACCATCAATTTTGGCGTAAACGGTTTGATAAGTTTCTTCGTCTGTCTCTTCGGTTTCACGGTTCAAATACGGAGGAATCGGCAATTGCCCGATGTGCTCAATGATCTCGGAAAAATGAACACCGCCGTTCCAGATAAACCGAATGTGAAAAGTGTTTTCTTCCTGTGCAATTTTTGCAGCCGTCAGGTTGATTGTTTTGCCGTCCAGTTCAAAAGTATGTGTCAGAAATCCATCTTTCCATTTTTTTGAATTTCCCACCATGCACTTCCAGGTTACTTCTTCGGTTTGCTGAAATGCCAATTGGTGGTCACCGGGTTCAACCGGCTCCAGGCAAAAGATTTCAATTTTGGCGCCGGTTTCTTTCCTGAAGAATAAACGTGCATGGATTACCCGCGTGTTATTAAATACAAGTAGTGCATTGTCAGGAAGATAAGCAACGCAGTTTTCAAAAATATCTTCTCCGGTTTTACCGTCTTGCCAGGTAAGTAATTTCGATTTATCGCGCTCCTTTAGCGGGTATTTTGCAATCCGCTCATCGGGCAATCGATATGTGAAATCACTGATTTTTATGTCTTTGTATGAAGTCAAATCAAAAATTATTTGCGGTGCAAAAGTACTATTTTCTCCGGATAGTAGTGATGAGGCTGTCCCAAAAGGGCGGCCTCTTGTTTTAGGCGGCCAGATGTAAATTTGTATGCAATTTGATTTTTGGATGTTTTTTGGATTGTGATAAGCTGGGTGATTGCATAATAATGAGA
>JBKEDN010000014.1:0-8525 GCA_047975435.1 Draconibacterium sp.
TTTTGCTTAAACAAGGCGGATTTGACGCGAATAGCCTCAGCTATTTAAGGAAAATTCAACGCAGTATAAGTGAAAAAGGCGCATTATAGAATAAATGGATAATTTTTAAACAGGCTCTTAATAATGCCAAATGGCGCAAAAATGGTACATTTGCTCGCATAATAACTTAACGGTTGAGGCTAATTTGTGTTTCAAAAACATTTGGGACTTTGAAAAAAGTGACTTGACTTTTGAACAATATAATAGAAAGATTATGAAAGGAATAATACTGGCTGGAGGCTCAGGAACGCGTTTGTATCCGATTACCCGTTCCATTTCAAAACAAATAATACCGGTTTACGACAAACCCATGATTTACTATCCATTGTCGGTGTTAATGTTGGCCGGAATTCGGGAAATACTGATTATTTCTACTCCTACCGATATTGTACTTTATGAGAATCTTTTTGGAGATGGTTCGCAACTGGGACTGAAATTGTCGTATGTGGTTCAGCCCTCGCCCGATGGTTTGGCACAGGCTTTTATTTTGGGTGAAGAATTTATTGGCGACGATAATGTGTGTATGATTCTTGGTGACAACATTTTCTATGGATATAATTTCCGCGGAATCCTGGAAGAAGCCGCTAACCTGAAGGATGGAGCTGTGGTTTTCGGGTATTATGTGAACGATCCGGAACGCTATGGTGTAGTAGAGTTTGATGAAACCGGAAAAGTGATCAGTATTGAAGAAAAGCCCGAAAAACCCAAGTCGAATTATGCAGTTACCGGTTTGTATTTTTACTCAAACGACGTAGTACAGAAAGCCAAAAATTTAAAGCCGTCGAAACGAGGAGAATTAGAAATTACCGATTTAAACCGGCTTTATCTCGACGAAGAAAGACTGAATGTTAAACTGCTTGGCCGCGGTTTTGCCTGGCTCGATACCGGAACGCACGACAGCTTGTTGCAGGCCTCGAATTTTATTGCCACCATTGAGCAACGCCAGGGCTTAAAAGTTTCGTGTATTGAGGAAATTGCCTTCAAAAAAGGGTTTATTGACAAAGAGCAACTGATCGAATTAGCCAAACCCTTAAGTAAAAATCAATATGGCCAGTATCTTTTAAACCTGGCCGAAAAACAAATTATTTCTTTTTAAATCGATGAAGATAATTGAAACCGGGTTGCCGGGTTTGCTGATTGTTGAACCCCGTGTTTTTGACGACAGCAGAGGATATTTTTTTGAATCCTATCAACAGAATCGTTATAAAGAGGCCGGAGTTTCTGCTTCTTTTGTTCAGGACAACGAATCAAAATCAGTAAAAGGAGTGGTACGCGGGTTGCATTACCAGTTAAACGAATTTGCTCAGGCAAAACTTGTGCGGGTAATTCAGGGGGCTGTGTTTGATGTGGCAGTTGATTTGCGTACCGGATCTCCTACTTTTGGAAAGTGGTATGGAGTAGAATTGAGTGCGGATAATAAGAAACAGTTATTTATTCCGCGCGGTTTTGCCCACGGCTTTTCGGTGTTGAGCGAAACAGCTATTTTTACTTATAAATGCGACAACTATTACAACAAGGAAGCCGAAAGATCGATCCAACCTTTTGACCGGAAGCTAAACATCGACTGGCAAGTAGATGAGAAACAGGCAATTGTTTCGGAGAAAGACTTTGAGGCGCCTTTGTTTGATAATGCTCAAATGAATTTCAGTTTTTAAAATGCAAATTTTAGTTAGCGGTGCATACGGACAACTTGGAAGCGAAATAAAATCGCTTAGTTCAGATTATCCGGAATGGGATTTTCTGTTTACCGATATAGACACTCTTGATATAGCAGACGAGAGTGCTGTCGATCAATTTATTGCCGGTAAAAATATTGATTTCCTGATCAACTGTGCGGCTTATACTGCGGTTGATAAAGCTGAATCAGATAGTGATACTGCCCGAAAGGTGAATACTCTTGCCCCCGGAATATTGGCAAGTGTAGCAAAGAAATACAAGATAAAACTGATCCATATTTCAACGGATTATGTATTTGCCGGCGATGCTTGTCAGCCTTATTCTGAAAAAGATAAAGTAAACCCCCAGGGAGTTTACGGGCAAACAAAGCTGGATGGGGAAATAAATGTTCTGGTACAAAATCCTGAGTCGATTATCATTCGAACAGCCTGGCTTTATTCGGTTTACGGAAATAATTTTGTAAAAACCATGTTGCGTGTTGGCCGTGAAAAAGGAGAGCTGGGAGTTGTTTTTGATCAAGTCGGTTCGCCAACCAATGCTGCTGATCTGGCGGCTGCTGTTCTTGATATAATTCGCTTATCAGAGAAAGATGCTTCGCGGTTTGTCCCCGGTATTTATCATTTTTCGAACGAAGGAGTTACCAGTTGGTACGATTTTGCCGTTGCTATTTTTGAACTGTCAGGAGTAAAATGCAAGGTAAACCCGCTAACCAGTGAGCAGTTTCCAACCCCAACAAAACGACCGCATTACAGTGTGTTGAATAAATCGAAAATTCGGAATACATTTGGAATTCAGATACCGTATTGGAGAGACAGTTTAAATGTTTGTTTACAACGACTTGAAAAAATATAGTTATGGAAAATAATGAATTAATGGAA
This sequence comes from Draconibacterium sp., assembly GCA_047975435.1. Classification (GTDB taxonomy): domain Bacteria; phylum Bacteroidota; class Bacteroidia; order Bacteroidales; family Prolixibacteraceae; genus Draconibacterium. The sequence goes on from JBKEDN010000014.1 coordinate 2,595, forward strand.
GTAAAAGCGAAAGCAAAAGAATGGCTTTCGGATACATACGATAACGAAACGCGCACAAAAGTACAGGCTCTGCTGGATGCTGAAGACCCGGCTGAATTGGTAGATGCTTTTTATAAAAACCTGGAATTCGGGACCGGAGGACTTCGCGGTATTATGGGCGTTGGCACCAACCGGATGAATATTTATACCGTTGGAGCTGCCACGCAGGGGCTGAGCAATTATTTGAAAGTGAACTTTGCTGATCTCGATGAAATAAAAGTAGCCATTGGCCACGATTGCCGGAACAATAGCCGCTTGTTTGCCGAAACAAGTGCAAAAATATTTGCAGCAAACGGAATCAAAACCTATTTGTTTGAAGATCTACGCCCTACTCCTGAGCTTTCATTTGCCATTCGCGAATTAGGTTGCCAGAGTGGAATCATTCTTACTGCTTCTCACAACCCAAAAGAATACAACGGTTACAAAGCCTATTGGGAAGACGGATCTCAGATTGTTGCCCCGCACGATGTAAACATCGTAAACGAAGTGGCAAAAATTAAACCGGAAGACATTAAGTTTGACGGTCCGGATGAGCTGATCGAAACAATGGGAGAGGAGATGGACAACAAATTTCTTGCAAATGTTAAGAATGTATCCATTTCGCCCGAAGTGGTTGAGCGGCACAAAGAAATGAAGATCATCTATACACCCATTCACGGAACTGGTGTGAAACTGATTCCCGCCGCTTTACGCAAATTTGGATTTATCAACATCATTCATATTCCGGAGCAGGATGTGGTAAGTGGTGATTTTCCGACCGTTGTTTCTCCTAACCCGGAAGAGCCGGCAGCAATGGAAATGGCAACAAAAAAAGCAGCCGCAGTAAATGCCGATGTGGTACTGGCTTCAGATCCCGATGCCGACAGGATTGGAGTGGCTGTGAAAAATGAGAAAGGTGAATATATTATCCTGAATGGGAACCAAACCGCCCTGCTTTTCTTCTATTACATTATTGTGAATATGAAGAAAGAAGGGAAACTGAAAGGCAATGAATTTGTCGTAAAAACCATTGTTTCAACCGAAATGATTGCCGAAGTTGCCCGCCGGAATAACATAGAATATTATGATGTTTACACCGGATTTAAGTTTATTGCTGAAGTAATCCGCGAAAACGAAGGTGTGAAAAAATACATTGGTGGCGGCGAAGAGAGTTTTGGTTTTATGCCCTCTGATTTTGTTCGCGATAAAGACGCTGTTTCATCCTGTGCTTTAATGGCCGAAATTACTGCCTGGGCAAAAGATCAGGGAAAAACACTGTACGAACTTTTGCAGGATATTTACCTCGAATACGGATTCTCGCGCGAGAAAATGAAATACGTGGTTCGGAAAGGGAAAACAGGCGCCGAAGAAATTCAGCAGATCATGACCAAATTCCGGAACGATCCGCCAAAAGAACTGGGTGAATCGCCAATGGAGTGGGTGAAAGATTACTCTACGCTGGTAGCTAAAAACCTAATTACAGGAGAAGAGAAAAAAATCGATCAGAAAATTACATCCAATGTTTTGCAGTTTTTTACCAAAGAAGGAACAAAGATTTCGGTTCGCCCGTCGGGAACAGAGCCAAAAATTAAATTCTATTTTGAAGTAAAAGGCGAGTTGAAATCGAGAGCCGATTTTGAAAAAGCAGAACAAAAGGCAGATGCAAAAATCGATGAAATAATGGAAGAGCTTGGACTTTAATTTTTTACCTAAAAAACTAAATCATGATAAAATTTAATTTATTGACAGTAGCACTGCTTTTGTCCGCAGTTTTTGCATTTGCCCAGGAAGAATCGGTAGAGATGAAACCTGAAATGACAGAAATCTGGGACCCTGAGGTTCCGGTTGTAACGCCCGGGGAGAAAACATCCGATGCACCATCCGATGCAATCGTTTTATTTGATGGCACCGATCTGGGTCGCGAGTGGACCAATGGAGACGGAGCTGCTCCCGGCTGGGCTGTTGAAGATGGTTGTGCCACGGTAAAAGCGGGTGCAGGCGTTATTAAAACAAAGCGGGTTTTTAACGATTTTCAGCTGCACATTGAATGGAGAAGCCCGGCAGAAGTAGTCGGCGAAAGCCAGGGAAGAGGCAACAGCGGGATCTTTTTGCAGGAACTGTATGAATTGCAGGTACTCGATAATTACAACAACCGTACTTATCGCAATGGCCAGGCAGGTAGTTTGTACAAACAACATGCACCGCTGGTAAATGCCTGCAAGGCGCCGGGAGTTTGGCAGGTTTATGATGTAATTTATACTGCTCCCCGTTTTAATGACGATGGAACCTACTTCACTCCTCCAACAGTAACTGTTTTGCACAACGGCGTGCTGGTGCAAAATAATGTAAAATTGCGGGGGCCAACTGAATACATTGGTATTCCTGAATATTTTATTGAAAAACACGGGGCAAAAGCCATTGTTTTACAAGACCATGGCAACCCTGTGAGTTATCGTAATATCTGGATCAGGGAGTTGTAAACGGATAAAAAATATTTAAATTTAAAGCCCGGTGTTTTGTCCGGGCTTTTTTTATGTTCGACCAAAAAACTAAACCGATGAGAACCAAAATTGCCGTACTTATTTCTGTTATTGTATTCTCCTGTTTTAGCGGTAAAACCCAGAACAAAAGCTTTACAAGCCTCTTGCCAATTGTGTATTTAAATACCAACGGGCAGGTTATTCCCGACGAACCAAAAATTACTGCGCAACTGGAAATTGCCTGGAAAGGGAATGGCCAAAGCAATTCAACATCGGATCCGCGAGATCATTTCTCGGGAAGTATTGGGATCGAACTTCGCGGCTCAACATCTCAGTCGTTTCCTAAAAAAGCTTACGGCTTTGAATTACGTAATAACGATGGAGAAGGCGTAGATTTTCCTTTACTTGGTTTGCCCGAGGAGGAAGACTGGATTTTATATGCACCTTACTCTGATAAGTCGTTGATGCGAAATGTGTTGACATTTACCCTGGCAAATCAAATGAGCGATACCTATGCCTCGCGCTGTCGTTTTGTAGAGCTGTTTCTGAACAATGAGTATGCTGGAGTTTATGTATTGATGGAAAAAATAAAGCGGGATAAAAACCGCGTAAATATTGCAAAGTTGAAAGAAGATGATATTCTAGGCGAAGACCTGACCGGAGGCTACATCATTAAAATTGACAAACTAACCGGATCGGGTGGCGACGGTTGGTTGTCTGTATTCACAAACTCAAGAGGCTCAAATACTTATTATCAGTATGAATACCCTAAATATGATGAAATTCAACCCGTACAAAAAGAATATATACACAATTATGTTGATGATTTTGAACAAGCTTTGTATTACCAGAGACACGGTGAAAACGATGGATATCAAAACTATATAAACCCGGAAACTTTTTATGATTATGTTATTCTGAACGAATTGTCGAAAAACATAGATGGCTACCGTTTGAGCACATTTTTAAACAAGGACAAAAATGGAAAACTAAATGCAGGGCCGATTTGGGATTATAATCTGGCTTTTGGAAATGCCGATTATTACGATGGGTGGCAAACTTCAGAAATTGTTATTGAGCAGGATTATGGTGAGGTTCCGTTTTGGTGGAGGAAACTTCTGTCCGATTCTGTTTTTACGAACCCGATGAGGTGCAGATGGGAAGAATTACGGGAAACAGCACTGGTTAAAGAAAATATTTTTGGAATAATTGATAGCCTTACAACTTACCTTGGTGGTGCAGTGGACCGGAATTTCGAACGCTGGCCTGTTTTGTCTCAAAAACTCTGGCCAAATTATTACGTTGGCAATACTTATGCAAATGAAATTAACTGGTTGAAAGATTGGATTGGTTCGCGTCTGACACAGCTGGATTTAATTCTTCCCGGGACCTGTGTCAAATCTGGTATCGGAGATATCACTGATAATGGTGTCACTCTATCTTTCTATCCCAATCCATTTCAGTCTAAACTATTCCTTAAAATTATAAGTGATGCCTCGCTCGAATACGAGTTAAACATTTTTAACTCAGGTGGTTCGTTGTTGAGAAATATGAAATTACAGGTTGAGGTGGGATCGAATAGTATCGACCTTTCCATGCCAGAATTACAAAAAGGTATTTATTTTTATCGGGTAACGCAAAACGGAACCGAATTGTCTTCAGGCAAGTTAATTAAGCTTTAATCAGTATTTTGCCCGTTAACGGATAGTTCTTTTTATTTCAAATCTGTTTTAAAATTGAAGTCAGATTATTACCTCGCCAAACGTTTTGTTTTGGTATGATTCAGAAAATCAACTGTTTTATTAATACCAACATACATTAACGTGTCTTCTTCTACAAAGCTTACGGTTTTTCGGTAATCTTTTAAAAAGTTTTCGAGGAAGGGCGAGGTTTTTACCGGCCTTCTGAAATCCATGGCCTGAGCGGCATTGTACAATTCAATGGCCAGGATTTTTTCGGTATTCAGCGCTACTTTCAAGGCTTTTGTAGCTGCATTTCCGCCCATGCTTACATGGTCTTCCTGTTCGTTCGACGATGGAATGGAATCCACCGAAGCCGGTGTACAAAACTGTTTGTTCTGGCTTACAATAGAAGCTGCGGCGTATTGCGGGATCATAAAACCGGAGTTTAGTCCCGGGTTGGCCACCAGAAACTCCGGAAGCCCGCGTTCTCCTGCAATCAGGCGGTAAGTTCTTCTTTCTGAGATGCTTCCGAGTTCGCTTAATGCCATGGCTAGAAAATCGAGCGAAAGTGCCAGTGGTTCTCCATGGAAGTTACCACCTGAAATAATCAGGTCTTCATCGGGGAAAACGGTTGGGTTGTCGGTTACCGAGTTGATTTCGGTTTCAATAACCTTTGCAACGTATTTTACTGCATCTTTTACAGCGCCGTGTACCTGTGGGATACAGCGGAAAGAGTAAGGGTCCTGAATGTGTTCTTTATTGCGCGCCTGCATTTCGCTGCCTGCCAGCACATGCCTGAAATTTTTGGCCGTTTCTGCCTGGCCTTTATGCGGGCGGATACGCTGAATATTTTCCGAGAAAGGTTCAATTAACCCGTCAAAAGCATCGAGCGAAAGTGCGCCGATAATATCGCCCTGGTCGATAATGCGAAAAGTTTTCAGGAGCGTGTAAACCGCATGGGCGCTCATAAACTGTGTGCCGTTCAGCAAGGCCAATCCTTCTTTGGCTTCCAGTTTAATGGGAGACCAACCATATTTTTCGAGCACTTTTTCCGCTTTTACCGTTTGTCCTTCAAAATTTACTTCTCCCAAACCAAGCAGCGGAAGGAATAACATAGCCAATGGAGCCAAATCGCCACTTGCTCCGAGCGATCCCTGTTCGCGAACGATCGGCAGAACATTATTGTTGAACAGATCGAGAATGCGTTGAACGGTTATCAGTTGAACCGCTGAATTTCCTTTTGAAAGCGCATGAGCTTTTAGTAAAAGCATCAGTTTTACAACATCAGCCGGAACTTCCGGACCAACGTTACAAGCGTGCGAAACCACCAGGTTTTCCTGGAGTTTGCTCAAATCCTCTTTCGATATTTCAATATCGCAAAGTGCACCAAAGCCGGTATTGATACCGTACAATGGTTTCTCAGACTTTTCAAGTTTCCGGTCGAGGTATTTTTTACTTTTCTGGATGAGTTCTTTAGAAATATCGGAAAGTTCGAGTTTTACATCGTTTTCAAGAATATCCTGAATATTGGAATAGCTAAGATTGTTCGGGGTGATTTCAAAAATGCGTTTTGCCATAATTATCAAATTAACATGAATACATGGTTAATGTAAATTATTAAAATGTGGGAGAAATAAATACAAAATACGAACTCGTATTCTGTAAATAAGTGCAATAGGGTATCACGGAAAACGAACGTCCCCGCCGAAGGTTTTAACAAGCCGGTCTGGCACCTGAATATTCATAATACT
>JBKEDN010000103.1:0-14306 GCA_047975435.1 Draconibacterium sp.
AATCGAACTCTTGCTTTAAGGCAGGGATAATTTCTTCCTGATATTTCTTTTTAAGAGTTGGTACGTAAGCCATTACTTAATCTCCTCTCCTGATTTTTTCGAAATACGAACTAATTTACCATCGTCATTCAATTTCCTTCCCACACGCGTTGGTTGTCCTGATTTTGGATCGACCAACATTAGGTTGGAAATGTGCACTGGTGCTTCTTGTTCAATAATACCACCCTGCGGCGCTTTCGCGTTAGGCTTGGTGTGTTTCTTGATCATGTTTACACCTTCTACAATTGCTCTGTCGGTTTTACGGATTACTTCCAACACACGGCCTTTACGGCCTTTGTCGTTGCCAGTAATCACAACCACAGTGTCACCTTTTTTTATGTGTAACTTTTTCTGCATTTTGAGCTTTTTTCTAATTACAGTACTTCTGGTGCGAGTGAAACAATTTTCATATTCTTCTCGCGCAATTCACGTGCGATTGGCCCAAAAATACGTGTTCCACGCATCTCTCCGGCATTGTTTAACAGTACAACTGCGTTATCGTCGAAACGGATGTAAGATCCGTCCTGGCGACGAACTTCTTTTTTTGTACGTACAACAATTGCTTTCGAAACGGTACCTTTTTTAATACCGCCGTTTGGCAATGCACTTTTCACAGTAACCACTACCGTGTCGCCTACAGAAGCATAGCGTTTCCTTGTTCCGCCTAATACACGGATACAAAGAACTTCTTTTGCGCCACTGTTATCGGCTACCGAACATCTTGATTCTTGTTGTATCATGATTACTTCGCTCTTTCAATTACTTCAACTACTCGCCAACATTTGGTTTTGCTTAAAGGACGTGTTTCCATAATCCTTACAACATCGCCAACGTGGCAATCATTTTTCTCATCATGGACGTGGAACTTGGTCGTTTTATTCACGAACTTACCATAGATTGGGTGCTTAACTTTACGTTTTTCAGCCACCACAATCGATTTGTCCATCTTATCACTGACAACGATCCCGACTCTCTCTTTTCTGAGATTTCTTGCTTTATTTTCTTCCATCGTTGATTAATTCTGATTTTCGTTTAATTCTCTTTCGCGAAGAACCGTTTTTAACCGGGCAATTGTCTGCTTGCTTTGTCTAAGTTTATTAGTGTCTTCAAGCGGAGAAACTGCGTGGTTAAGTTTTAGGCGAACCAAGGTTTCTTTTTCGTTCTGCAACCTTTCGACGATCTCTTTGCTCGTCAATTCTTTGATTTCAGTAATTTTCATGATTCACCAAATTTTATTCTTCAACATAATCACGTCTAACCACAAATTTTGTCTTTACCGGAAGTTTCTGAGCAGCTAATCTCAAAGCTTCTTTTGCCATTTCAAATGGCACACCTTCTGCTTCAATAATTATACGGCCCGGAGAAACCGGAGCAACAAATGCCTCAGGAGCACCTTTACCTTTACCCATACGTACTTCCGCAGGTTTTTTGGTAATAGGTTTATCGGGGAAAATTCTGATCCATATTTGACCACGACGTTGCATATGACGCGTTACCGCAACCCTCGCCGCTTCAATCTGGCGACCGGTAATCCAGGTCTCTTCCAACGACTTTATTCCAAATGAACCGAATGCCAACTGGTTTCCGCGTTGTGCGTTACCTTTCATCCGGCCCTTCTGTACTCTTCTAAATTTTACTTTTTTCGGCTGTAACATTCTTTTTCAGATTGTGAGTGTTAAACCCTATTTTCTTCTATTTCTACGGTTACCGCCGCCGCCTTTATTTCCACCCGGACGTCCTGATTTCTGTCCAAGGTTAGGAGAAAGGTCGCGATTTCCATAAACCATGCCTTTACAAATCCAGACTTTCACACCGATTAAACCGGTTTTAGTCAGGGCTTCTGCCAGTGCGTAGTCAATATCAGCACGCAATGTGTGAAGCGGTGTACGGCCGTCATTATACATCTCAGAGCGGGCCATTTCTGCTCCGTTCAACCTACCCGAAACCAGTACTTTGATTCCTTCGGCTCCCATTCTCATGGTTGAAGCGATGGCCATTTTAACAGCCCTGCGGTAAGCAATTTTACCTTCGATCTGACGAGCAATATTACTTGCTACGATCTTTGCATCGAGTTCAGGACGTTTGATCTCGAAAATGTTGATCTGCACCTCTTTACTGGTAAGTTTTTTCAGCTCTTCTTTCAGTTTGTCAACCTCTTGTCCGCCTTTACCAATAATAATACCTGGGCGCGAAGTATGAACGGTGATGGTGATCAGCTTCAAGGTACGTTCGATAACGATCCTTGAGATGCTGGCTTTGGCTAAACGAGCGTTCAGGTATTTCCTGATCTTCTGGTCTTCAACCAGCTTGTCGCCATAATTGTCACCACCGAACCAATTTGAGTCCCATCCTTTGATGAATCCCAAACGATTTGCTATCGGATTTACTTTTTGTCCCATGTGTATTAATTAAGATTTTCTTCAACAACACTTTCTTTACTATCTACGTAAATCGTTACGTGGTTAGAGCGTTTTCTGATTCGGTGTGCACGACCCTGGGGAGCCGGACGTAACCTTTTCAGAATACGGCCTGAATCAACCATTATTTGAGATACGTAAAGTTCACTTTCTTCTAAACGAACTCCTTCGTTTTTAGCCTGCCAATTGGCGATGGCCGAAAGAAGTAATTTTTCTACCCTGCCTGAAGCTTCCTTAGAGGAGTACTTCAAAACGTCGAGCGCTTTGTTTACCTCCATTCCGCGAATCATATCAGCCACCAGTCTCATCTTTCTAGGAGATGTAGGGCAGTTTCTTAAAACAGCAAAATATTGTTGCTTTTTTTCTTCTTTTCTTTTTTCAGCTGCTAGTCTTTTTCTGGCACCCATTGTACTTACTTTTTAAATTTTAAATGCCTTATCTTTTCTTATTACCAGCATGCCCCCTGAATGTACGGGTCGGAGCAAATTCGCCCAAACGGTGTCCCACCATGTTTTCGGTGACGTAAACCGGGATAAACTTGTTTCCGTTATGTACTGCAATAGTATGTCCTACAAAGTCAGGAGAAATTACTGATGCCCTGGCCCAGGTTTTAACTACCGATTTTTTGTTGCTATCATTCATAGCTAACACTTTTCTTTCAAGCTTGAAATCGATAAAAGGACCTTTTTTTAATGAACGACTCATAATTATTCCTCTTTACTATTTTTTCCTACGTTCTACAATATACTTGTTGGAAGCTTTCTTCTTATAACGGGTTTTGTACCCTTTAGCAAGCAAACCTTTGCGAGATCTTGGGTGTCCTCCTGAAGAACGGCCTTCTCCACCACCCATTGGGTGATCAACCGGGTTCATTACAACACCACGTACGCGTGGTCTTCTTCCCAACCAACGCGAGCGACCGGCTTTACCCGATTTCTCGATGTTGTGTTCTGTATTTCCAACTGTACCTACTGTAGCCCTGCAGGTTGTAAGTACCATACGAGTTTCGCCTGACGGCAATTTCAAAATTGCATATTTGCCGTCACGAGAGGTCAATTGTGCATAAGTGCCTGCACTACGTGCCATGATACCACCCTGGCCAGGATGGAGTTCAATGTTGTGAACCAAAGTACCAAGAGGTATTTCGGCCAGGGGAAGTGCATTTCCTACTTCAGGATCTGCACCGGTTCCACTCATCACCGTTTGACCAACTTGCAACCCGTTAGGTGCAACGATGTAACGTTTCTCACCATCTTCGTACTGAAGAAGTGCGATACGTGCAGTACGGTTTGGATCGTACTGAATGGAATCGACAACAGCTGCAACACCGTCTTTATCGCGTTTAAAGTCGATAATACGGTATTTGCGTTTATGTCCCCCGCCTATATATCTCATTGTCATTCGTCCCTGGTTGTTACGACCACCGGACTTTTTAATGGGCTCTAACAATGATTTCTCAGGCGTAGATGCAGTAATGGTATCAAAAGCTCCAATAATCTTGTGCCTTTGACCCGGAGTTACTGGTTTTAATTTTCTTACTGCCATTTTATATTAAATATTACTATAAAAGTCAATACTATCTCCTTCTACCAAAGTAACAATGGCTTTTTTATAGCTATTGGTTTTTCCGGTAATAATACCGCCTTTGGTATATCTCGATTTCACTTTTCCACCATAAACCATGGTATTCACGCTTTCAACTGTCACATTATAAAGGTTTTCAACTGCCTTTTTAATATCCGGTTTACTTGCTCTGCGATCTACCACAAAACCGTAACGGTTAAAACGCTCCGACTGGGCGCTCATTTTTTCTGTAACCAATGGTTTTACTAAAATATCCATCTTTTTTCTCCGTTAAAGTTTAAATGCTTCTTCAATTTTCGCAACAGAACCTTCACAAATAACAATTGTTTTTGCATTAAGTATCTGATAAGTATTTAATTCAGAAGCAGTTACAACCGATACGTCCTGTAAATTTCTGGAGGACAAATATATGTTATTATTTTCAGCCGGTAAAACGAAAAGTGCCTTTTTTTCAGCGATTTGCAAATTGCTTTTCAAGGCTGCCATTTCTTTTGTTTTCGGGGCTTCAAAATTGAAGTCTTCCAAAACCAAAATACTGTTTTCACTTGCTTTGTATGTTAAAGCCGATTTACGGGCTAATTGCTTCACTTTTTTATTCAGCTTGAAGCCGTAGTTGCGCGGACGCGGGCCAAAAATTGTACCTCCACCACGGAATACAGGCGATTTAATGCTACCTGCACGGGCGGTACCGGTTCCTTTCTGACGTTTGATTTTGCGGGTACTTCCTGCAATTTCACCACGTTCTTTGCTCTTGCTTGTTCCCTGGCGCTGATTTGCCATGTATTGTTTTACGTCCAGATAAATGGCGTGGTCGCTGGGCTCAATACCGAAAATCTGGTCATTCAGAGTGACTTTTCTTCCGGTCTCTTTTCCTTGTATATTCAGTACGCTTAGTTCCATTGCTTTCTAATAATTATGTATGAACCTTTGGCTCCAGGTACTGAACCTTTTACCACAATTACATTCTTCTCAGGAATCACCTTCAATACTTCCAGGTTCTCGATGGTAATGGTTTTTCCACCATCTCTACCAGCCATGCGCATACCTTTGAAAACGCGTGAAGGCCATGATGACGCACCGATAGAACCGGGCGCTCTCAGCCTGTTGTGCTGACCGTGTGTGGCATCGTTTACCCCACGGAAGTTGTGTCTTTTTACGACTCCCTGGAAACCTTTTCCTTTTGAAACACCGATTACATCAACATAATCTTGTTCGTGGAAAATGGTTACATCAATTTCCTGTCCGAGTTCAAATGCTTCCTCGTAGGTGTTGTGAAACTCTACTACTTTACGCTTTGGTGAAACACCAGCCTTTTTAAAGTGGCCAAACTCAGCTTTGGTGGCGTGCTTTTCTTTTTTGTCGCCATAAGCTAACTGAAGCGCGTCATAGCCGTCGGTCTCTGTGGTCTTCACTTGTGTAACAACACAAGGTCCGGCCTCAATCACAGTGCATGGGATGTTTTTCCCCTCAACACTGAATACGGATGTCATTCCGATTTTTTTTCCAATAATACCAGCCATTTTTTTCGACTACTTTAGATTATCAAACTTTAATTTCTACTTCGACGCCGCTGGGAAGCTCAAGCTTCATCAATGCGTCAATTGTTTTTGCGGTTGAGCTGTAAATGTCGATCAAACGTTTGTATGAAGACAACTGAAATTGTTCCCTCGATTTTTTATTTACGAAGGTGGAACGCAAAACGGTGAAAACTCTGCGGTGAGTAGGAAGCGGAATTGGTCCGCTGACTACTGCGCCGGTAGTTTTTACAGTCTTAACGATTTTCTCAGCACTCTTGTCAACTAAGTTGTGATCGTACGATTTAAGCTTAATCCTGATCTTCTGACTCATAAGAGAAAATTGTTATATAATTATTTTAATAAATCAACTCTTCCCTGTACGTCGCCTAATACTTTTTCAGCAAGGCTGCGTGGTACTTCCTGGTAGTGGCTGAATTCCATTGATGAAGTAGCTCTACCAGATGAAAGCGTACGTAATACGGTTACATATCCAAATTGCTCTGAAAGCGGAACTTTAGCAGTAATTACCTTTGCATTTCCTTTCGAAATCATGCCGGCTACTTCACCACGACGACGGTTCAAATCGCCAATAATGTCACCCATATATTCTTCAGGAGTAACAATTTCCACTTTCATAATTGGCTCCAGCAGTACCGGTTTGGCTTTTGATGCAGCACTCTTGAAAGCCTGGCGTGCACAGATCTCGAACGACAGCTGATCAGAGTCAACCGGGTGGAAAGATCCGTCGAGCAGGGTTACTTTCAGTGCATCAACCGGGAAACCGGCCAAAGGACCATTCGACAAAGCATCTTTGAAACCTTTTTCAACTGAAGGAATAAATTCGCGTGGAATACGACCTCCTTTTACAGCATCGATAAATTCCAGTCCTACTTTTCCTTCTTCGGCAGGTTCAACTTTTACGATAACATCGGCAAATTTACCACGACCACCCGTTTGCTTTTTGAATACCTCGCGCAATTCAACTTCTTGCGTAATGGCTTCTTTGTAGGCAACCTGAGGAGCACCCTGGTTACATTCTACCTTGAATTCACGTTTCAATCTGTCAACCAGAATTTCGAGGTGAAGCTCACCCATTCCGCGAATAACGGTCTGACCTGAATCAGGATCAGTGTTTACCACGAAAGTTGGATCCTCTTCTGCAAGTTTTGCCAAACCGTTCGACAGTTTGTCAACATCTTTCTGCGATTTTGGCTCAACGGCGATACCAATAACCGGTTCCGGGAAGTCCATACTTTCCAGTACAATCGGGTTTTTAATATCTCCCAAAGTATCACCGGTGCGGATATCTTTGAAACCTACTGCGGCACAAATATCACCTGCTTCAATTTCTTCTTTAGGATTCTGTTTGTTAGAGTGCATCTGGTACAAACGCGAAATACGTTCTTTTTTGCCTGTACGAGAATTGTAAACACTGTCGCCGGCATGCAAGGTACCTGAATATACGCGAATATAAGCCAAACGGCCGACAAATGGGTCGGTAGCAATTTTAAATGCTAGCGCTGCAAGTGGTTCGTCAGCATTTGCAGTACGAACAACTTCTTTATCTGTATCGGGGTTAATACCTGTTATCTCGCCTTTATCAAGCGGGCTTGGTAAAAACTCACAAACAGCATCCAACAAACGCTGAACACCTTTGTTTTTGAAAGCGGAACCGCACAACATTGGGATAATTACTCCTTCAAGCGTTGCCCGACGGATCACCGCCAACATTTCTTCTTTGGTAATTGAATCCGGATCTTCGAAGTAACGTTCCATAATATGGTCGTCAACTTCAGCAACCGATTCAACTAATTTTTCTTTCCATTCCTCAGCCACTTCAATCATATCGGCCGGAATTTCCTCCAAACTGTAGCTGGTTCCCATATTGGCATCATCGTACCAACGAACAGCTTTCATTTCTACGAGGTCGATAACCCCTTCGAATTTTTCTTCAGCTCCAATCGGAATCTGAACAGGAACAGGGTTAGCACCCAATTTATCTTTAATGTCATTGTAAACATTAAAGAAATCAGCTCCCTGACGGTCCATTTTGTTTACAAAAGCAATACGCGGAACACCGTATTTTTCAGCCTGACGCCAAACGGTTTCCGACTGAGCTTCTACACCACCAACAGCACAAAACAGTGCCACTGTTCCATCCAATACCCTTAACGAACGCTCTACTTCAACAGTAAAGTCAACGTGTCCGGGAGTATCAATAATATTTACTTTATATTGATGGTCTTTGTGGTTCCAAAAAGTAGTTGTAGCAGCTGAAGTAATGGTAATACCTCTCTCCTGCTCTTGTTCCATCCAGTCCATGGTAGCAGCACCGTCGTGTACTTCTCCAATACGGTGAGTCATACCTGTGTAGAACAGGATTCGTTCTGAAACGGTTGTTTTTCCGGCGTCGATATGCGCCATGATACCAATGTTTCTTGTGTATTTCAGATCTTGTTTAGCCATTTTTAAACCAATTTTCTAATCAAATTTTACCAAACTATACTATTGTCTCTAAACTAGAATCTGAAATGTGCAAATGCTCGGTTTGCTTCGGCCATTCTGTGGGTATCTTCTTTCTTTTTGTAAGCTCCACCCTCTTCGTTGAAAGCAGCAACAATTTCTGCTGACAACTTATCGGCCATTGATTTGCCTGAACGTTTCCGGGCAAATAATATCATATTCTTAATACTGATTGAGGTCTTTCTTTCCGGACGAATTTCCATCGGAACCTGGAAAGTGGCACCACCTACACGGCGGCTTTTTACCTCTACAGCCGGAGTGATATTCTCCAGTGCTTTTTTCCAAACATCAAGCGGTGCAACTTCAGAATCCTTCATCCGCTTTTCTACCATATCCATTGTATCGTAGAAAATTGAATAAGCTGTAGATTTCTTACCGTCCACCATCAGGTCGTTGACAAACCGGGTTACCAAAATATCGTTGAACTTCGGATCCGGTAATAAATGTCTCTTCTTTGGTCTTGATTTTCTCATTTTAAAACTATTTAGCGTTATCTAAATTGGTTGCCCGTAGGCGGTCTTCAGTTTATCTCCGGAAGACATTAAAGAGATTCCCTTACTCAACCAAACCACTAATAAATAACAGTGTTTTTACTTGTTTTTACTTCTTATTTTTTCGGTCTTTTCGCACCATATTTTGAACGACGTTGCAAACGTCCTTCAACACCTGCGGTATCGAGTGCACCACGAATTAAGTGGTAACGTACCCCCGGAAGGTCTTTTACCCTACCTCCACGTACAAGCACAATTGAGTGCTCCTGCAGGTTGTGGCCTTCACCCGGAATATAAGCATTCACCTCTTTACCGTTAGTCAACCTTACCCTGGCTACTTTACGCATTGCCGAGTTAGGTTTTTTCGGAGTAGTGGTATAAACACGTACACACACACCACGACGTTGTGGGCATGAGTCCAAGGCCGGAGACTTGCTCTTATCAACCTTGCTTTGTCTTCCTTTTCTAACTAACTGTTGAATAGTTGGCATAAATACCTGTTTTTTATATAGTTAATAATCAATTCTCAAAACGGACTGCAAAAGTATGCAAATATCCTTAATTATCAATCGTTTCGAGAGAGAAAAGCACACTTTTCCCCTAAAAACGGCTCGCAAAAGTACGAATTTTAATTTATCCACAATAGGTTTTCACCTTTTTTTTGAAAAATTTAAGATTGAAAGCGATTGAGGGAGAGAAGTTTGGAGCGGGGAGCAGGAAAAAAGAAGTTAGAAGCGGAGGGTTGAGAAATGGTGAGTGGAAAGCGGAAAGACAGAAGCCGGAAGCAGGAACGAAGCATAAAATTATAATCAGGAAAGCCCGGTACAAAATCCAATTGATTACTGCTTCACCCTTTCTTTCCAAAGCGCTTTGAGCGGATTAAAGAAACGCTGGATCAGCCGCAGGTCTTCGGTGATGATTTCGGCCTGCCCGGCAAGCTGATTCTGCATTTGAAGATCGCGGTTGTAATTGGTGCGCAATCCGTTTGGGAATTCTACTTCAACCATGTAAAAATTATCCTCGGGCACCAGCGAAACACTTTTTACTTTTCCGCGTACCAGGCCAAATTCCATGTAAGGATAGTTGTCGAATTTTACATTCACGTCGAGCCCTTCTTTTACTTTACCCGACCCACGCACGGGCAACTCCAGTTTACCAATTACTTTTCCCATATCGTCCGGGACAATATTAAACACCCGGTCTCCCTGGCTGATGTTCTGGTTTTCGGCATAAAACTTATTAAACGAAACCGTTCCCCCAATGGGGGTGCGAATCAGGTAAGTCAGAAACCAGTTGCTTACTTCACTTTTTGTATTATTAAAAGCTTCGAGCAAGGCCGACTCGTACTGTATTTTAAAATCTCTGAATTCCTTTTCGTTTTCAATAATTTTCTGATCAAGCACACCAATATCGATCTGCTGCTGGGCAAGATCGGATCGGATTTGATCTAGTTCCGACTTTTTTGCCAACATTTCCGATTCTGCCTTTTCAAAATCGGTAGTGGCAATTATTTCCCCGGCAATCAGTTTTTTTTGCCGCTCGTAGTTGCGTAATTTTATCTGGTATTCTTTATCGGCAGCCAGCTTTCGTTCCCACATACGGTCGTATAAAATTCGTGCATTTTTTACCTGCTCTCTGTACGATTCTTCTTTTAACACATAGTAATTACGCGCATTGAATTCTTTTAACTCCTGAAAACGCGTCAGAAACTGTGAATAAAACTCCTGAACAGGCCCCAACTGAAGTGTTTTGCTCAGGTGTATGTCGGGTGTAAAATTTAAGGTATCAAAAGCGGGCTGCAGCTCGTTAATCAAACCTTGCAAATGAAGTATATCAATGTAATTTGCAGGATTTTCAATTAACGCAATAATATCTCCGGCTTCCACTTTTTCCTTATCCTTTACAAAAAGCTGATCAATTTTTCCGGTAGCACGGGCCACAAGTGTTGCAGGCGGATTTTCGGTAGTAACCACAATTTTCGACCGCAAAATATCGGGGTAATGAAAGACAAAGCTGAAAACGATAATCAATGCAAAAATGGCAGCAAACACCAGGACTCCATACCTTACCAAACGGGATGGAACTCCACCAAGTATTTCCTGCACTTCGCCGGAACGTAACTCTATTTTCTTGTCATCAGTCATTGGTTAATAGTCATTAGTTTCCCAACTCCAACTGATTTTTTACCAGCTGATAATATTTTCCTTTTCCTTCAATTAACTCATCGTGTGTCCCGCGTTCCACTATTTCGCCTTTTTCAAGCACAACAATCTGATCGGCATTTTTAACGGTACTCAATCGATGTGCTACTACAACAACCGTTTTTCCTGCCGAAACCTTCTCCATATTTTCCATAATCAGCTTTTCGTTGTTTGCATCCAGTGCATTGGTTGCCTCATCAAAAAATAGGTATTCGGGCGATTTATAAATAGCGCGTGCAATCAGGATACGTTGCTTTTGCCCCTGGCTCAGTCCCACACCTTCCTGTCCTATTTTTGTATTGTAGCTCAACGGTAGCGATTCGATATAATCCTGAATATTTGCCATTTTCACGGCATCCAACAGCCGTTCGTGATCAACGGTTTCGTCGTTCACCACAATGTTCTTGGCAATGCTGTCAGAAAAAATAAAGCCGTCCTGCATAACCACGCCACAATTGTCCCGCCACATTTTGGGTGAGAAATTGGCCAGCCGTGTACCACCAATTTTAATGTCGCCTTCCACCGGCGGATAAAAACCAAGCAACAATTTTATAAGAGTTGTTTTTCCGCTGCCACTGGTACCCACAATGGCGGTGGTTTTCTTTTCAGGAAGATCAAGGTTAATGTTGTTCAATACTTTTGGAGAACGCGGTCCTTCGTACTGAAAAACAAGATTGGAGATTCTGATACCTTTATTTTCAGGAAGCATTTTTACATAGCTGGTACCGGCTTCACTTTCATCTTTCTTGTCATGGATCTCAGCCAGGCGTTCCAAACTTATTTTCGCATCCTGTGCGTTGTGCATAAATTGAATCAGCTGCCGCAGCGGAGTATTTAACTGCCCTATTATATATTGTATAGCCAGCATCATACCGAGGGTGAGCTCGCCGTTTACAACAGCGGTTGCCGAAATAATAATGATCAGAATATTTTTTGTTTCGTTGATAAACACAGAACCGGCATCCTGGTATTGCTGGAGCGCCAGACTTTTTACACTCACTTTAAAAAGGCCGGCCTGCACCCGCTCCCACTCCCAGCGTTTTTCTTTTTCATAATTGTTCAGCTTTATCTCCTGCATCCCGTTGATAATCTGGATCAGCTTACTCTGGTTTTCCGAGAGCTTGTTAAAACGCTTGTAATCCAGTTCGCGCCTGCGTTTCATAAAAATGTAAATCCAGACAAAATAAAGCACCGAACCAATCAGAAAAATAAAAAAGATTTTCCAGCTGTAGATAGCCAGTACAATGGCAAAAACCACGAGGCTAAAAACCGAAAAAAGCACTCCTATCGACTGTGCGGTTAAAAAGCGTTCAATTCGGTCGTGATCTTCAATGCGTTGCAATATGTCTCCAATCATTTTTGAATCAAAAAAGCCCAGTGGCAGCTTCATCAGCTTAATCAAAAAATCAGATATAATCGAAATATTGATCCGGGTACTGATGTGCAGTAAAATCCACGAGCGGATAAATTCAACCGACATCCGGCTGATAAACAATACAAGCTGAGCCAGCAGCACAAGGTAAATAAAGCCAATGTCCTGGTTATTAATACCAATATCCACAACGCTTTGCGTAAGAAAGGGCAATACCAGTTGAATTAAACTTCCGAGAAAAAAACCTAGAATAAGCTGAATAACGAGCTTGCGATAAGGTTTCAGGTAGTTTAATACAAAACGAAAACCGGTACGGCTGACTTTCTCCTCCGGTTCCTGGTAAAACTCGGGTGTTGGCTGTAAAAGCAAACAAACACCTTTTTCCTCACCGCCGGTAAGCGTCGAGAGCCACTTGGCGGTAAATTCTTTTTCAGAATATTCCAGTTTCCCAAAAGCCGGATCGGCCACCTGCACCTTTCCTTTGGAAATGTTGTAAACCACCACAAAATGCTCCTGCCCCCAGTGCACAATACACGGAAGCGGAGCTTCTTTCTTCAATTGCTCAAATGTTATTTTTACGCCCATCGAGCGCATCCCGATTGCTTCGGCAGCATCGCTGATTCCCAGCAAAGAGACTCCTTCGCGTGTGATGTATGATTTTTCACGAAGATATTCGGTTGAGAAATGTTTCCCGTAAAATTTAGCCACCATCCGCAAACAGGTGGGGCCACAATCTATCGCATCAAACTGTTGATAAAACGGGAACTTGACCATAATTTTGATTTGTGTGAGAAAGATAGAAAAAAATAAACAGCGGCCGGAAATAAATGGAAAATGTTATCGACACTGGAGTGTCAATTTTTCAAAATCCTGATTATTATTCCAGAAACGCAGGAACTCAACTTTGCCTTTATTGCTAATTCGATAAAACAAGCTTATTTGTTGGAGGTTACTGGCTTCAATAATAAAACCCGCTATCGGCTTGCTTTTCACTGTTTAATTTTAGACAACCTTATTTGCTGTAATCAAAGATTAAGTCATTCCATGCAAAATAAGGCTTCAGTTCCTTTTCCAACACTTTGATTCGGTATTCTTCCAGAATTTCCGTTCTTAAGCAATTGAGCTCATTTATCGTTTCTTTATCCACATAAGCAAGGCTACCGTCCGTATTAAACAGAAACAGATTAAAGTTTTCCACTATTCTAATTTTGCCTAAATCTATTTGCTTATGCCCTTCGGGAATGTTTAGTATTTTGATTTCAGAACCAAAATATCGAATAATAGTATCTCCTGACTCATCTCCTGTTTTTAATGCAAAATTTCCATTCATGCCAGTATTTGTAGCAAACTCTTTGCCCGAATGAGTATAAAAATAAATGCAAACTCCAGGCAATTCATCACCCTTTTTGTAATCAATGCATTTACCTAC
Organism: Draconibacterium sp.; assembly: GCA_047975435.1. Classification (GTDB taxonomy): domain Bacteria; phylum Bacteroidota; class Bacteroidia; order Bacteroidales; family Prolixibacteraceae; genus Draconibacterium. Next base: position 13,574 of record JBKEDN010000103.1, read on the forward strand.
AATGGAAGAGTTTTGACAAAAAACATTTTGATTTACGAGTAAAAATATAATTGTGACCAGAACAATTAAATATCTCCTATTCATATAGGTTTAAGTTATTGTATTATAGTTTTTTTTCACAAGACAGAAGCCCGCCTGTGCTTATTCAATTCGAAAGAAGTTCTAGTATCTTCTTTTTTTCAAGTTTAAGTGATTCAAGCGATCTTTCAGTTACACCATCACCGAATCTTCCGTATTGATATGACTTTTTATCTTTCTGATACGATTCTGTTAAAGAACAACATTCGTCCAAATAATACCTCAGCTCGTCGCTCACTTTGAAATACAAACGGTATGAAGCAGGAATATTATCATACTTTTCATAGAAATATTTCAGACAGCCAGAAAAGAATATACACTGTTCTTTTCGGTCTTTGCTGTTACAAAATCCCAATTTCCAACCTTGCAGGCCATCATTTCCTTTTCAATGTTCCTGAAACGAACAAAGTTTCTGACTGTATCAATTTCGAATGTTACCTCTCCACCTGTCGGGTTGGCATTTTCTTTTACATAAGAAATAAGGCTTTTCTCATACGCATAAAAACGATAATCAAGATTACCCCAGGAATACTGAAGGAAACCTCTAAAAATTAAAAATCTACCAATCAGCCTATTATAATAGTAAATAGTATCTTAGGAGCATATTCTTATACAATGAGGACAAGATACAAAGCAACAGGGACAAACAGTTTAT
>JBKEDN010000003.1:0-8947 GCA_047975435.1 Draconibacterium sp.
GAAGCTATCAACATACCGAGGAAAACTATTTTATCGCTTGATGCAACAAGCCGTAGATACAGCACCAGTTACATTTAATGATATTACAAAAACAACTTGACCCAAGGAGATAAGCAGTTTAAAATAATCTCCTCTGGTTTTATATATCGAAATACCAGGACCAAGGTCTTCATTTTCTTTTTCACAGCCTGCTCCCAACAGTAACACACAAAGTGGCATTATTAGCAGAAAAAGGATAATTCGTTTTAACTTTTTCGATTTCATGTTTAAAGTAATTAGTCGTGAGTAATTAGTACAAAGTACATTTTCGTATTCAGGGTAACGGTAGTTACCGGGCAGGAGTGCGAGTAGGTTCAGCTATATGCTTGGTGCATCTTTTCAGGTTTTAATTCTTTGTTGTGCTACGGACCGTTTTTCATGGTTGGTTGTTTTTGGTTTTGTATGATTAACAGATGTTTAAAATAGCAAATGGTTGCGCGGGTGGCAATATGTTTTGCAGCATTCTTTCTCCCGCTGCCGCACTGATTGTACCTAAAATACCTTTCTTGCCGGCATAACTCATAAGCACGGATAATAATACCCCTTATAAAAACCTACCTTTCAGTATGAATATTAACTTTTCGCATAAAAAAGCCGCTTTTATTTTCATTTTAAAAAAATATTTTGATATTTGCAGGAAATCGTAAGAAAACGATATGAAACGAGCATGTGAAAATTTACGCATAAACGTATAAAAATCCATGCGAATTACATCGAATGCAAATGAAACAAACAATTTTAATGAGATGAAATTCAACATTTCCATTATTAACATTCTTCTTGGTATTCTTCTTCTAACAAGGCAGAATTGAGGATGGTGTGTTGATTAACGATATTGGATAAATAAAGCCATTCTCAAAAAAGAGGATGGCTTTTTTAATGATAGAAAGTTGGGAGTCAGAAGACGGAAGCTTGAAAAACTTGTAGCTTGAGGCTTGCAGCTAAAGAAAAGTAAATAACAACAGATAAATAAATTAAAAATGAGCGACAGACTGTACATTTTCGACACAACCTTGCGAGACGGGGAACAGGTTCCGGGTTGCCAGTTGAATACGGTAGAAAAGATTGAAGTTGCCAAAGCATTGCAGGAATTAGGCGTTGATGTAATTGAAGCAGGCTTCCCTATTTCAAGCCCGGGCGATTTCGAATCGGTAGTAGAGATTTCAAAAGCGGTTACCTGGCCAACAATTTGTGCCTTAACCCGCGCAGTTCAGAAAGATATTGATGTGGCCGCCGAATCACTAAAACACGCCAAAAAAGGGCGTATCCATACCGGAATCGGGACATCTGATTTTCATATTTACCACAAACTCAACTCCAACCCCGAAGCAATTATCGAACGTGCCGTTGAAGCCGTAAAATATGCAAAAAAATACGTGGAAGATGTAGAGTTTTATGCCGAAGATGCAGGCCGTACCGGTAACGAATACCTGGCCCGTGTAATAGAAGCGGTTATTAAAGCGGGTGCAACTGTGGTAAACATTCCGGATACCACTGGATATACTTTGCCCCACGAATTTGGTGCAAAAATAAAATACCTGGTTGACAATGTTCCGAATATCCACAAAGCAATTATTTCAACCCACTGCCACAACGATTTGGGAATGGCAACCGCCAATACCATTTCAGGAGTGCTGAATGGCGCCCGTCAGGCAGAGGTTACCATTAACGGTATCGGGGAACGCGCCGGCAACACTTCGCTGGAAGAGGTTGTTATGACCTTGAAAACACATTACCAGGCGCTGCAAATTGAAACAGGGGTAAACACCAAGCAGATTTACCAGACCAGCCGTTTGGTTTCAACCTTAATGAACATGCCGGTGCAACCCAATAAAGCAGTGGTTGGAAGAAATGCCTTTGCGCACTCATCGGGCATCCACCAGGACGGGGTGTTGAAAAACCGGGAGAATTACGAGATTATGGACCCAACAGATGTAGGTATCAACGAGTCGGCAATTCTGCTGACAGCCCGTAGCGGACGTGCAGCGTTGAAACACCGCCTGGAATTGCTGGGCTTTCAGTTAAGCAAAGAAAAGCTGGACGAGGTGTATGAAGAATTTCTGAACCTGGCGGATAAAAAGAAAGATATTCGCGACGACGATATTGCATTGCTGGTTGGCGATGCTACCAAAAAAGAACACCGGATTAAACTGAACTACCTTCAGGTAATTTCGGGAAAAAGCCTGAAACCGATGGCAACAGTAATTCTGGATATTGCAGGAGAAAAGTTCGATGCCACATCGGCCGGAAATGGTCCGGTTGATGCAGCCATTTCAGCAGTCAAAAAAATCATTCATCGCCAGGTGGCCATCGAAGAATTCCTGGTTCAGGCCATTACCCGCGGTAGCGACGATATTGGGAAAGTGCACATGCAGGTAGAATACCAGGAATCGGTTTACCACGGTTTTGGGGCACACACCGATATTATTACCGCTTCGGTAGAAGCCTTCCTGGATGCAATCAATAAATTGCCGGTAGAGAGTTAGTTTAGAGTTCAAAGAATAAAAATTTTACGGAGATACTGCATCTAAAACCAGGATCGAGAATCCTGAATCGAGGATCGAGAATCCAGTATCAAGAATCCAGTATCAAGATTATGGAAGCAAAAACATTATTTGATAAAATTTGGGACGCTCACGTAGTGAAAAAGGTGGAAGGTGGTCCCAACGTGTTATACATCGACCGGCACCTGATTCATGAAGTTACCAGTCCGGTTGCCTTTTTAGGTTTAAAAAACCGCGGGTTGAAAGTTTTCCGACCGGATAAAACCACCGCAACGCCCGACCATAACGTTCCAACACAGGAACAGCATCTTTCGATTAAAGATGAATTGTCGCGCAACCAGGTGGAAAAACTGAAACAGAATTGTGCCGAGCACGGCATTGTTTACCACGACTTGCAGTCGGAAGGGCACGGCATCGTACACATCATCGGCCCGGAAATGGGGCTTACCCAACCCGGAATGACGATTGTTTGCGGCGACAGTCACACTTCCACACACGGGGCTTTTGGCGCCATTGCCTTTGGCATCGGAACCAGCGAAGTGGAAATGGTATTTGCCAGTCAGTGCATTATGCAGCCAAAACCAAAGAAGATGCGCATTACGGTAAACGGTGAATTGGGAAAAGGTGTAACGGCAAAAGACATCGCACTTTACATCATCTCAAAAATATCGACCAGCGGTGGTACCGGCCATTTTATTGAATATGCAGGTTCTGCAATCACCGGACTTTCAATGGAAGGCCGCATGACCCTTTGTAACCTGAGTATTGAAAGTGGTGCCCGCGGCGGAATGATTGCCCCGGATGAAACTACTTTTGCTTATGTACAAGGACGTCAGTTTGCACCAAAAGGTAAAGAATGGGACAATGCCCTTGCGAAATGGAAAGAACTGAAATCGGATGAAGGAGCAGTTTTTGATACAGAATACATTTTTGATGCTGCGGATATTGAACCGATGATCACCTATGGCACCAATCCGGGAATGGGCGTTGGGGTAACGCAAAGCATCCCTACTTCAGAAGGAATGGAAGGAACGGATAAAACAACTTATACCAAATCGCTGCAGTACATGGGTTACCACGAAGGCGATGCGATGAAAGGCAAACCGGTTGATTATGTGTTCCTGGGTAGCTGTACCAACGGAAGAATTGAAGATTTCAGGGCATTTGCCGAATTTGTAAAAGGAAAGCAAAAAGCCCCGGGAGTAGATGCCTGGCTCGTTCCGGGATCAAAACGGGTGGAAACCCAGATTCGCGAAGAAGGTTTGGTTGAAATTCTGGAAGCTGCCGGTTTCGAACTGCGCCAACCGGGATGCTCGGCTTGTTTGGCCATGAACGAAGACAAAATCCCGGAAGGAAAATATGCGGTTTCAACTACCAACAGAAACTTCGAAGGCCGTCAGGGACCAGGCTCCAGAACTTTACTGGCCAGCCCGCTCACAGCAGCCGCAGCAGCAATTAGAGGAGTTGTAACCGACCCAAGGGAACTGATGTAATTGGAAGGTTGGAGTCTTGAAGATTAGAAGATTAGAATGTAAGAATAAAACAGGATGAGTGAGTTGGCACAATTTAAAGAAAAGATGAAGCTTCGCACCAAGCAATTTGCGCATGAGTGTGTTAAATTTTCTTTGAAACTGCCATATAATTCACTGGGCCGACATATTCAAAATCAGTTGATTCGGTCTTCTACTTCTGTTGCTGCCAATTACAGGGCTTCCTGTGTGGCACAAACAATTCCTTCTGTTATATCAAAAATGAGTATTTCGATTGAAGAAGCAGATGAGAGTGAATTCTGGCTCGAATTTTCAAGAGATGAAAAACTTTCAGACGAAAATGAAATTCAGATTCTAATAAATGAAGCTCACGAAATCGCTTCCATTCTTATTAAATCACGAATGACACTTCAAAAGAAACTCTAATATTCAAAATTCTAACATTCAAATATTAATAATATGGCATACGATAAATTTTCAGTAATAAATACACCGGCAGTGCCACTGCCCATCGAAAATGTGGACACTGACCAGATTATTCCGGCGCGTTTCCTGAAAGCAGTGGAACGCAAAGGATTTGGCGATAACCTGTTCCGCGACTGGCGCTACGAAAAAGACGGATCGCCCAAAGCGGATTTTCCGTTAAATAATCCAACTTATTCAGGTAAAATATTAGTTGGAGGCAAAAACTTTGGCAGCGGATCGAGCCGCGAGCACGCTGCCTGGGCAATTTACGATTATGGGTTCCGCGTTGTGGTTTCGAGTTTCTTTGCCGACATATTCAAAGGCAATGCCCTGAACAACGGCCTATTGCCGGTTGTTGTTAGCCCTGAATTCCTTCAAAAGATTTTTGATGCCATAGAAAAAGATGCAAATACCACTTTTGAAGTGAACCTGGGAAAACAGACTTTTACCATTACAGCTACAGGAGAATCAACTGAATTTGAGATCAATCCGTACAAAAAACATTGTTTACAGAACGGATTGGACGATATTGATTACCTGGTAGCAATGAAAGACGAGATCGCAGAATTTGAAGCTCCCTAAATCCCCCGGGGGAACTTTATTGAATGAGGAATATCGATTGACGATAAAAACAGACAGTTTAATATTTAAAAGATTCCTCCCCCTGGGGAGGTAAGGAGGGGCTTATGACAGGCAAAACAGTGGAAGTTTCAGGAAAACAGCTCACCATCATGGATACTACTTTGCGCGATGGTGAGCAAACCTCGGGAGTTTCGTTCAGTGAACACGAAAAGCTGAGCGTTGCTAAAGTGCTGCTTGACGATGTAAAAGTGGATCGCATTGAAATTGCCTCGGCACGCGTGTCGGAAGGTGAATTTAAAGGGACACAGCGTGTGATGAAGTGGGCTGCGGGAAAAGGCCATCTGGAAAAAATTGAAGTGCTGGGTTTTGTTGATGGCAAAGTATCGCTTCAATGGATTGCCGATGCCGGTGGGAAGGTGATAAACCTGCTTTGCAAAGGATCGTACAAACATGTTACCGAGCAACTCAGAAAAACACCGGAAGAACACCTGAACGATGTGCAAAAAGTAATTGCCAATGCCGAAGAGATGGGCATCACGGTAAATATTTACCTGGAAGACTGGTCGAACGGAATGCGTAGTTCTAAAGACTATGTTCATTTTATGGTTTCTGCCTTGCAAAAAGAAAAAATAGGACGGATTATGTTGCCTGATACACTGGGAATTCTTGATCCGGATGAAACCTACGATTTCTGCCTTGAAATGATTGAAAGTTATCCGGATGTTGATTTCGATTTTCATGCACACAACGATTACGATTTAGCAATTGCCAATGTTTTCCACGCACTGAAAGCAGGTATCCGTTGTGTACACACTACCGTTAACGGTTTGGGAGAACGGGCAGGAAACGCACCTTTGTCAAGCGTTATTGCAACCATCAAAGATCATTTGGGGATGAAAACCAATGTGAACGAAACGCAACTAAATAAAATATCAAAATTAGTTGAATCGTTTTCAGGAATCCGTATCCCAACCAATAAACCACTGATTGGGGAGTTCGTATTTACGCAGTGTAGTGGAATTCATGCCGACGGAGACAGTAAAAACAACCTGTATTTCAACGATCTGCTACCGGAACGTTTTGGCAGGATTCGTCAGTATGCCCTGGGAAAAACTTCAGGGAAAGCCAACATTAAAAAGAACCTTGAAGATCTGGGAATCGAGCTGGATTCAGAATCCCTGAAAAAAGTAACAAACCGGATTATTGAGTTGGCTGACGATAAAGAATCAATTACGAACGATGATCTTCCGTACATTGTTTCCGACGTACTCCACAGCGACCTGGTTGAACAGAAGGTAAAAGTAATTAACTATTCCATTACCTATACCATGGGCTTACGTCCGGTCGCCAATGTAGCCCTTGAAATTGACGGGAAAGAATACGAGGAATACAGCGATGGCGACGGCCAATACGATGCTTTTGTAAAAGCGCTCCATAAAATCTACAAACGTTTGGGCAAATCGTTCCCAAAACTGGTGGATTATGTAGTTACCATCCCTCCGGGCGGACATACCGATGCACTGGTTGAAACCGTAATCACGTGGCAGAACAAACGAGAGTTTAAGACCAAAGGCCTTGATCCCGACCAGAATGCAGCGGCAATTAAAGCGACCATCCGCATGTTGAACATTATTGAAAACGAATTTAAACCTGGTGTTCTGGATAAACTCATGAGTGCAATCAGTTAGACTGAAAAATTGAAAATGAAAGTGAAAATTATAAATTTGTATAAAAAAAGGAATGAGTTATCTTGAACGAATCACCTTAGATCCAAGTGTTTGTCACGGAAAACCATGTATCAGGGGAATGAGGTGGCCGGTGGAAGTTATCATCGATTTACTTGGTTCCGGGATGAGTACAAACGAAATTCTTGAGGATCATCCGGAACTGGAAAAGGAAGATATACTTGCCAGCCTTAATTATGCAAAGTTGAATCTTTCGGGCAAACCCATTAAGGATGTTGCATGATGAGGTTTTTATGCGATGTTCACATTGCCTACAAATTGGTTAAACATATCAATTCCCTTGGTTACGAAGCCATCCATGTAAATAACATTTTAGATAAATGGTTCACTTCGGATGCAAAAATCAGTGAATATGCCGATGAAAATGATTTGATCCTGATTTCCAAAGATTCCGATTTTCGCGATAGTTTCTATTTGAATAACTCACCCAAAAAATTAATTAAAATAAATCTGGGAAATATATCGAACCTTGAGTTGCTGAATATTTTCTCGTCACATATATCTGAAATAGAAAAAGTAAATCAAAATTCGGTTTTTATTATTGAAATCGATAAACAAAGCATCTACTTCAACTTGCCGGAATAACAAATATTTTAATAAATGAAGCTAAACATTGCCATACTTCCCGGCGACGGGATTGGTCCTGAGATTGTTGAACAGGCCATGAAAGCGGTTAAAGCCGTTACAAAAAAATTTAATCACGAACTCGAATACGAATACGGAATTACCGGTGCAGCCGCCATCGACCAGGTAGGCGACCCCTACCCTGCTGAAACACACGAATTGTGTATGAAATCGGATGCCGTTCTTTTTGGCGCTATCGGCGACCCAAAGTTCGACAACAACCCCAAAGCCCCGGTGCGTCCGGAACAGGGACTGCTGGCCATGCGTAAAAAACTGGGTTTGTATGCCAACATTCGTCCGGTGGAAACCTTTGAGTCGTTGTTGCACAAATCGCCTTTGCGCCGCGAATTGGTAGAAGGTGCCGATTTTGTTTGTATCCGCGAATTGACAGGCGGTATTTATTTTGGTGAAAAAGGGAGAAAAGACAACGGAAATACAGCCTTTGATACCAACACTTATACCCGCGAAGAGATTGAACGTATCCTGAAACTGGGCTACGAATTTGCAGGCAAACGCAACAAAAAACTAACAGTGGTTGACAAAGCCAACGTACTGGAAAGCTCGCGTTTATGGCGTGAAGTAGCACAGGAAATGGCGCCAGATTATCCGGATATAAAAACGGAATATATGTTTGTTGACAACGCTGCCATGCAGATTATTCAGTGGCCTAAGAACTTTGATGTGATGGTGACTGAAAATATGTTTGGCGATATCCTGACCGACGAGGCAAGTGTGATCACCGGTTCACTCGGATTGCTGCCTTCTGCATCAATGGGAATTCACACTTCGGTTTTCGAACCGATCCACGGTTCATACCCGCAGGCTGCCGGGAAAGACATTGCCAATCCGATTGCAACTATACTTTCTGCTGCGATGATGTTTGAATATGCATTCAACCTGATGGAAGAAGGTAAAATCATTCGTGATGCCGTAGCCGCATCATTAGCCGAAAATTTTGTAACCGAAGACATTGCACAGGGGCCGGCTTACAAAACCTCGCAGGTGGGCGACTGGATTGCGCACTGGATTGAAAAAAAATAAATTCCTGGTTTTAGTCGTCACCTGACTCGGAGTCGGGTGACGACTTTAGTACCAAAGAACCGTTCCTTTGAAAGAGAACGGTTCTTTTTTTGTGATAGTTTTCCGAAATTATAGCAAAATCTGGTTCAAAGTATTATAGACTCGCCCTGATCTGCGAGTACACGGGATCGTACCTCGCTACTCGTAGAGAGTGAGGGAGAGTTGATCTAAAATTGCTTTTATTTTATCTCTATTGGTGATTGTGCATAAAATCGTGAATGCTTTATTCCAAAATACGGATCTAAGGGGGATAAAACAAAATGTACAAAACAGAAATACAACAATGCTTGAATATTAGTTAGTTACGAAAAGAGCATAAAAAACGGAATGTGCAGAATAGTTAATTTTAGTTGAAATCGGGTTGAATTATTTTAGGCTTTTTCAGCGTTTAAACTCGAAAGCTTTAACTACTTGTTAT
>JBKEDN010000154.1:0-51740 GCA_047975435.1 Draconibacterium sp.
CAACAGTCAGCCTCGCATTTGAACTGCGTGATAAACTCCTGAAAATCTCTTGGATATTTCTCAATCTCGTTCATGTATCAAAGATAAATCTTTACTTGACTAAAAGGGATAAGCAGTTCAATAAATTCCATTGTATTGTTTCTCAATTTACTTCTTAAAAGTAAAAATTAAACTGAATGAAGCTTCTTTTGGGGATGAATTTCAACGCTATTTGATATGCTTTTAAAAAAGACAATGTTTTGCGTTTCAATAAAATTAATGAGAAGGGGCAGATTAGACATTTTCTTACAAACCTGCTTTTCGGGATTAATTTTCAGGATAAAACTTAAAACCGAATTTCAACGAAATTAAACCGGAAAAGCAAGCTTGTATTTATAGTAAGTGCAGATTGGCATTAATTGGCAAGTGGCTTTTCAACTTTTAACACATCGCTGATTGCCTTTTCAAACGTTTGCTTTGGTAAAGCTCCCATTGCCATTTGCGGCTGGCCATCCTGTGGTACAAACAGTAATGATGGAATACTTTGAATTCCGAACATACCTGCTAACTCTTGTTGTTCTTCAGTGTTTACCTTGTAAATCACGATGCTGTTGCCGTACTCTTTTTGCAACTCTTCCAATACCGGGGCAACCATTTTACACGGCCCGCACCAATCGGCATAAAAATCAATTAAACAAGGCTTTGCACCCTCGTATTTCCACTCTTTGTTTGCTTCAAAGTTAAAAACCTTTTCTTTGAAAGTTTCTTTTGTTAAATGTTCCAACATGATATAATTATTTTTAAAATTCAAACATCTATATATTTAGATATTTCGATTCAAATATGATACCAAGCTTTCAATTTACAAGATACCGCTTAAATTCAACTAATTTCTTGTAATTTTGTCACGATTTTTTTCGGAAATGGCAGAACAACTGAACATTTCTTCCTTTTTGACAGTTCATATAGGCACAAAAAGTCAGGCATCAAATTACGCCACAATAAAATAAGAGTTCATGTTTATTTACATGTAATTCTTGAAAAAAGAATGAATGAAAGAATTGAAACATAAAATATTTCAGATAATATCGGACGTTTCTGCTCAGGCAAAAGCGGATACTTACGTTATTGGAGGTTTTGTACGCGATATATATTTAAAACGCCCCTCGAAAGACATTGATATTGTAACCATTGGCAGCGGTATAGAACTGGCTACGCAGGTGTCCGAAAAACTCAACCCTGCACCCAAAGTAAATGTTTTTAAAAACTTTGGGACAGCAATGCTAAAGTTTAAGGGCCTCGAAATTGAATTTGTTGGCGCCCGAAAAGAATCTTATCAACGGAATTCGAGAAAGCCTATCGTGGAGAACGGAACGCTTGAGGACGATCAGAATCGCCGTGACTTTACCATAAATGCACTGGCACTTAGCCTGAATAAGCAAAATTTTGGAGAATTACTGGATCCCTTTAACGGGCTGGAGGATTTAAAGAATAAAATTATCAGAACGCCACTTGATCCGGACATTACGTTCTCCGATGATCCGCTTCGTATTATGCGTGCCATTCGTTTTGCCACACAGCTTAATTTCGAAATTGAAGATCAAACATTACAAGCAATTGCCCGAAACAAGGAAAGGATTAAGATTGTCTCCGGTGAACGGATCATTGATGAATTAAATAAAATTATGATGGCCGACAAACCTTCCAAAGGGTTTAAACTTTTGGAAGAAACCGGGCTACTACAAATTATTTTTCCGGAGTTGCAGGCCATGAAAGGCATTGAAGTGGTAAACGGAATCGGGCATAAAGATAATTTTTACCACACACTGGAGGTGTTGGACCGGATAGTCCCGAACACAGATAATCTTTGGTTACGGTGGTCGGCCCTTTTGCATGACATTGCCAAACCTGCTACAAAAAAGTTTATTGAAGGCCAGGGTTGGACTTTTCATGCTCACAATTTCATCGGTGTTAAAATGATTCCCAAAATCTTTCGCCGTATGAAATTGCCTTTAAACGAAAAAATGAAGTATGTCCAGAAAATGGTTCAGCTGCATATGCGCCCGATTGTGCTTTCGGAAGAGATAGTTACCGATTCGGCAGTACGCCGCCTGCTTTTTGAAGCCGGTGACGATATAGACGATTTGATGACACTCTGCGAGGCAGACATTACTTCGAAGAACGCCGATAAGGTAAAACGGTACATGAAGAACTTTCGGTTGGTCCGTAAAAAACTAAAGGAGATTGAAGAAAAGGATGCTATCCGGAATTTCCAGCCTCCTGTGGATGGCGAGCTAATTATGAAAACCTTCAATTTATTACCATGCCGCGAAGTAGGCCTTATTAAAGATGCCATAAAAGATGCTATTCTGGATGGGGAAATCCACAACGATTTTGATGAAGCCTATGCCTTTATGTTAAAAAAAGCCGGCGAGTTAGGATTAAAAAGGTAAACTAATCTGAGTCAATTAGAAGCCTTACCGGCAAGTGGTCGCCAAAACCTCCGGAATATTGAAACCCATTGTAAGTGCGAGCAGGCTTTTGCCCTCCATACCTTTTATCTTCAACTAATAAAAACGGAAGAGAAACAACCGTTGCATTTTCCTGAGAAGTTTTTAAGCTCTTATCAGCATTTAGTAACGCGCCCGATACAATAATCTGATCGAATACAAACCATTGAGATTGGTACTTTAAAGTTCCGGTTTTATCTCCCATCCAACTGTAAGATAAATTATACAAGAGTTCGGAACCGGGTTCATCCGGCAACTTTTGTGCTCCCAGCTCCACCAGGCTCTCATCGTTTGGCTGATCATTAAAATCACCCATAATTACAATCTTTGCAAGCCTGTTTTTTGTAAATACTTCTGTTGTTTTCTGTTTCAGTAAGTCAGCTGCAAGTTTCCGACTACTTCGTGTTTCCATCAAGCCACCATATCTCGACGGCCAGTGGTTCACAAAAAAATGAATGGTATCAGCACCAAGCATACCTGATACATGAAGAATCTCCCGGGTTTTTCGTACCGTTCCGTCTTCATCCAACAAGGGATAATACTGATATTCAATCGGATTAAAATCATCAGGATTATAAATCAAGGCTACATCGATTCCTCTGGAATCGGGCGATTCTTTGTGTATAATTCGATAAGGGATTGACTTTAGAGCCGTATTTTTCAGCAACAGCTCCAGCACAAAACGGTTTTCGACTTCACACAATCCTATCACCGACGGCGAATTCCATCCTCCCGCAGCAAGCAGTACTTTCGAAATATTCTGAAGTTTCTTTTGAAAGCGTTTGTAAGTCCAGTGCCGCTCCCCCTCCGGTGTAAACTCATTATCATTTTTTATTGAATCGTTTTTCCAGTCAAACAGATTTTCAGTGTTATAAAAAACAATTGAGAACTGCTTCGGATCCTGTGCGGGGCTTCTGAAAATAAAAAGTGAAAAGAATATGGCAATAAGGCTAATCCTCATCCGATTTGGAATAACGCTCATATGCTCCCAGGTCGGGTCCTTCATCCGAAGTACGGCTTTTATTGAGCATGTCCACCGGAAATATTTTCGAATACATGGAGCTTCCTGCATCGATTGCAGCAGATAATGTATCAAGTTGATAATTCAAGCCAGCGTAAGGGTCAACAAACAACGGGTCGTAATCGATTCCCTTCAACACTGAATTGTAGTGATTTTTATTACTGGTATTTAGGGTGTCTGGAACCTGCAAAATACAGTGGTCAAAATAATATTCGAATGTATTTTCATCATTGTCGCCCAGTTCAACCTCGTTGTAAGTATTTCCATAAATAATACTGTTCCCGAAAGTTGCTTTGGAAAGGTCTCCGCTGTATGAAACAGAACTTCCGTCAGAACCTTCTACCACCAAAACATTCGATATAACAAGTGATGCGGTTGAGCGGACTTTGCTCCCCAGGTTACCCCAGTAATTAGCAATAGTAGTATGATAAAACTCGTATTCTCCGCCCACCAGCAGCGCTGCGGCATAAAACCCGCAATTGGCAATAACATCGTTATAGGCAAAAATCTTCGATTTCATGGCAAATAACCCGGCATAAGCCATGTTCTCTATCGTTGAATTGCTAATAGAAACCGATGCAAAACCTTCGTGTTCGATGGTACCCACTTGCAAGCCGATATTCGCATTTTTTATGGTTGCAAAATCAAATATGTTATCATGGCTTCCGGAAAACAGGAGAATACCATTCCACTGATCGGGAACATTCTTGTATGAATCTTCCAGACGATCAGACATAAACTGGATGGGTTGATCAAATGTACCATCAGCAACAACCGTCCCTTTAACATACAGTCCTGCCCCTTTATGAAAATGAATCCGCGTACCGGGCTGTATCGTTAAGGTTGATAAACTATCAACATAAGCGTAGCCATAAACCAAATAAGGTTTATCGGCTGTCCAGGTTGTATTTTTTATTTTTTCTTCCTTTACCAGCACAAAATCCTGTCCGTAGGCAATAAGTTTTACATCCTGCAAATTTGCATTGGTAGAAAACAGAATCGAATCCTGAACAACCATTGGCAGGTTTTGCCCGTTTGGATCAATTGTTACCTCCACAAAAATATAAATGCTGTCGTGCGCCGGAACTTCCACCTCGTAAACTTCGTTCGATTTCTCTCCGCTAATGTTCAACCTGAAATTCGACATTTCACCGCCAGCCAAACGAATGCTTGAAATTAATACGGGATCATTGTACGGATTTCGAACGGTGAAACGCTGGGTAGTGGAACCAATGCTGGTAAATATGGTGTCGAAAGCAATTGTATCGACAGAAAACTGAAGCTGTGCATCAGACGATGACATATACCCCTCATCTTCACACGAATAAAGGGAAAATAGTAACACTACTACCGAAAATATGTAGAATAGATACTTGGCCAACTTAGTTTTCTTTAGTCTTACAACGGTTTTATGCGCAAATTAGTATGCAAATATAAAAATTCAATTTACAATTTTTAACATTTCCTGACAATCTGCACCTAATAATTTTCAAATTATTACGATTTTATTATGAATTGCTTACGCCCTTATCCCAAAGTTACTAAAATCATTACTACATGAACAATAAAATCTAAACAATCGCTTACTCGAAATCAGGATACAAAAGATACTTTTCCCGTATTGTTTTATAAGCCTCCAGGCCGGCCAGCCAACTTGCAACAATCTCATCTTCTGTTTTTCCCTCCCGTATTTGCCGAATTAAAGAGTCGGTACCTGCCAACAGATTCAACCAGTTTTCACGGCTCAGAAATTCACTTTTGTTCTCGTACCGCTTGTAAAAATCGAGAAAGTATTTTAGTGTAAACGCCGGCACATTATCAAGAGTACGGAGATCAATTCCGTAACACTTCTGCCCCCGATTTAATGGGTTTACAGCCACTCCGGGAATACTCCTTGGCGTAAATTCAAAATCTCCTAACTTACGATTTAAGCCTCCCAGCACCTGAAAAGGGAAATCAGTCCCACGCCCTACACTAACGCTGGTTGCTTCAAAAAAACACAACGAAGGGTATAAACGCACCGAAAGATCGTTGGGTAAATTGGGAGATGGTGCCACCGGTAACGAGTAAGACATTGTGTGATCATAATTTTTCACAGGAATCACTGTCAACCTGCATTTTTCGGTTGTTTCAAGCCAGGCTTCACCATTAATCATCAGCGCCAGTTCACCTACCGTACACCCGTGAACCAATGGAATGGGATCCATGCCAACAAAAGATTCAAAACCTTTTTCACGAACCGGGCCGGCAACATAATCACCATTCGGGTTGGGGCGATCCAGCACAATAAGCGGAACATGGTATTCGGCACATGCATCCATAACCAAGTGCAAGGTTGAAATGTAGGTATAAAAACGACATCCCACATCCTGAATATCAAATACCATTAAATCTATCCCCTCCAAATGTTCTGCTGTTGGCTTTTTGTTTTTGCCATACAACGAAAGCACCGGAATACCGGTTTTTGCATCTGTTCCGTCATCTACTCTTCCCCCTGCCGAAACATCACCGCGAAAACCGTGCTCGGGAGCAAATATTTTCGCCACATCCATTTTTTCGCTTAAAAGAAAATCGACCAGATGACTGCCTTTTGCGCGCGAAGTATGGTTCACCACCAGTCCAATCTTTTTTCCTTTCATTAAAGAAAGGTAAGATTCAGGCTGATCGGTCCCAACAATAATTTTGCTTGTCCCGATTCCCAAACAATGTGTAAAAAGAAGTAATAAAATCAGGCTTATATTTATTCTGAACATTCTTATTAAATTTTACATTTGTGATTACGAAGATAGATTTATAATACTTTCGAAGCACTCATCCTTCTGAAATTTGAAGCCTGTAGAAAACAAAGCATTTAAACAATTGGGTGTTCAGACGGGTTTCATCGAATGAGTTAGAAAGAAAACAATTTAGAAATGAAACCAACGCCTAAGAAATATTTTCTTCTTTTACTTTTATGCCTTATTCTGACATTCGGCACACAGGCTGCCGATCCGCCCTTTACTGAATTCAAAAACGATCAGTGGGTAAACGAACAAATAGACAAACTAAGCCTTGACGAAAAGATTGCCCAACTGATGATGATTACCGCTTACCCAAAACAAAACGAAGCTAGCAAAGCCGCGGTACTGGATAAGATTCGGGATTTAAAACCCGGAGGAGTACTTGTTATGCAAGGGACACCCGTAAAAACCGCTTCGTGGATTAACCAGTTTCAGGCTGTATCGAAAACACCTTTATTGATTGCTGTTGACGGCGAATGGGGGCCGGCTATGCGGATCGACAGTACCATTCAGTATCCATATGCGCAAAGTCTTGGAGCTATTCAGGACACTTCACTTATTTATCAAATGGGGCTCGAATTTGGGGAACAACTCAAAATGTTGGGAATCCAGATAAATTTTGCACCGGTTGCCGACATAAATACCACTCCATCAAATCCGGTTATTAATTTCAGGTCGTTTGGCGAAGATAAAAGAAACGTAGCAGAAAAAACCTGGATGGTTTCCAAGGGAATGCAGGATGCAGGCGTAATTCCGGTGGCCAAACATTTCCCCGGGCACGGCGATACAAAAACAGATTCGCATGTTACACTTCCGCTTGTGCCACATTCAAAAGAAAGGCTGGATTCGATTGAGTCGTATCCGTTCCGTTATTTATCTGAAAAAGGAATGTCAGGAATAATGACCGCACATTTGTCTGTTCCTGCGCTCGATCCATCCGGAAAAACATCTTCCCTTTCCAAAAAAGTAGTTACCGCTTATCTAAAAAACGAAATCGGGTTCCGGGGTTTTATTGTTACTGACGCAATTAGTATGAAAGGAGTTCGGTCGGAACCCGGCCGGGCTGAAGTAGAAGCTTTAATAGCAGGTAATGATATGGTGGAATTTGTTCCCGATCTGGAACAGGCAATTTCAGCAGTAAAAGATGCAATTAACAAAGGCGAAATAACGGAAGCTGAAATTGAAGAAAAGTGCCGCAAAATTCTTGCAATGAAAAAATGGGCAGGTTTGCAAGAATACCGCCCCGCTTCACTTAAAAATCTGACAAAAAAATTAAATGCACCTTCTTTTGAAGTAACACAGCGAAAACTTATCAAAGCTTCGCTTACTGTTCTGGCAAACCAAAACATCCTCCCTGTTCAGCATCTTGAAAAAGAGAAGATAGCTTCTGTGAGCCTGGGAAGTACCTCAAAAACTGCTTTTCAAAAAATGCTCGACAATTATACGCAAATCGATCATTTTGTTCTTTCAAAAGATGCAAGCGAAAAAGAATGGGCACAACTCCGGAGTAAACTTTCCAATTACTCGCTGGTGATTGCTGCCATAGAAGGAATTCATAAATATCCCTCAGGAAACTACGGGGTAAGCGCTATTCAACAAAAAGCGGCTGAAGATTTAATTACTGAAAAAAAGTCGGTATTTGTTTTCCTCGGGAATGCATATGCATTAAAACACTTTACCAATATTCATCATGCCAAAGGGCTTATTCTTGCCTACCAGGGAACCGACATTGCCAGAGAGTTGTCGGCACAACTAATTTTTGGAGCTTTCGGCGCCAATGGCAAACTACCTGTAACCGTAGATCAGCGCTTCCGGGTGAACGATGGAATTACAGTACAAGCCAACCAAACATTTTCATACACTATTCCTGAAGAAGTGGGAATGAGCTCCGAAAAACTGGATCTAATAGACACCATCGCAAAAATGGGGATCGAAGAAAAAGCTTATCCGGGATGCCAGATACTGGTTGCCAAAGACGGAAATGTTATTTATCACAAATGTTTTGGCTACCTGACCTACAACAACGAACAAGCGGTAGAAAAAGATAACATTTACGATTGGGCCTCGCTTACCAAAGTTACCGGCCCGCTTCCTGCGCTTATGAAGTTGGCAGATGAAAAGAAATTCAATATTGATGATAAACTGAGCAAATACTGGCCTGTTTTTATCGGGTCGAACAAGGAGAATCTCATTATCCGCGATATTTTGGCACACCAGGCACGGCTGTCTCCTTATATCTCGTTTTGGACGAACACCCTCGACAAAGAAGGAAATCTGGATGTACATGTGTTCCGTCACGAGCCATCCGAAGAATTCAGTATTCGTGTTTCCGAGAAACTTTATATGAACCCGGATTACCTGACGCAAATGATGGACACGATACTAAATTCGAAATTACTCCCCAGGAAACGCTATACCTATTCGGGGCTTAGCTTTTTTCTTTTTCCGTCAATCATTGAAACACTCACCGGGCAACCTTACGAACAGTACCTGAAAAACACTTTCTACAAGCCTCTTGGAGCTTATACCATTACGTACAATGCCTATCAACATTTTCCGATGCAGCAAATTGTTCCTACCGAAAACGACGACCTTTTCAGGAAAGAAAATATTTGTGGCTTTGTGCACGACGAAGGCGCCGCAATGATGAACGGAATTTCAGGAAATGCCGGTTTGTTTGGAACAACTAACGACTTGGCAAAACTTTTTCAAATGTACCTTCAGAAAGGCTATTTTGGAGGAGTGCGTTACATTTCGGAAGAAACCTTGAATGAATTCACCCGCATTCAATTTCCCGAAAACAACAACCGAAGAGGGCTGGGTTTTGACAAACCACTGATCGACAATAATAAAAAAGACCTGGCTGATGCCTACCCCGCTGTTTCGGCCAGTAAAAGCAGTTTCGGGCACAGCGGCTTTACAGGAACTTTTGCATGGGCCGACCCCCAAAACGGGATTCTCTACGTTTTTATGTCGAACCGTGTTTACCCAAGCCGCGAAAATAACAGGCTTTATCAACTCAATATCCGGACAGAAATACACGAGGCAATTTACAAAGCAGTTCTTCCATAAAGCGAGATGCTTAAAAATTGTTAATAACCATGTTGAGAAACCCTGTTGTACAACATATCCCCAAAAACACAAACAACTAACTATCTGCCAATTACAAATCGTTGTAAATTTTATTTTTTACATTATTTAAATTCTTTGTGTGCAGGCTGCCGTTTGCGCCAGTTTTAATCTTTTATTATTAGATTATTAATTTTAATTTTACAGGTATGTGTAACGTTCTTAAAAAATAACCATAATAATTAATCAATAACATCTCAGCGATATGGAAAAAAAAATAACTTTTAACGAGCTGCGAAAAATCAAAGACAGCTTACCTGACGGATCAATCAAACAAATGGCACAAGAGTTTGAAGTGACAGAAGAAACCGTCAGAAATTATTTCGGAGGTGCCAACTACACAAGTGGCAAAGCTGTAGGAATCCATATGGAGCCGGGACCGAACGGTGGAATTGTATTGTTGGATGATATTAAAATGCTTGAGAGAGCAAAAGAATTGATTGCAGCAGAAGCAGTTTAACAAAAAAAGAATACAATATTTAAGAAACTGTCCTATATTTATGGGGCAGTTTTTTTTACTTTAAACTAAACCGAAAATCATGAAATCTTTTTACCGTTTGCTTTTCCTCTGTAGTTTTATTTTTATGCTTTGGAGTTGCGAAAAACCCTGGCAACCAATATACAACGGAGAAAACCTCGATGGCTGGGAGACCTACATCGGAACTGCCCTTGACAGTTTTGAAAACCTTCATGCACAGGCAACTACCGACAAAGTATTTCAGATTGTAGAAGAAAACGGCGAAAAACTGATCCACATTTCGGGAGAAGTAAATGGCTCGCTGGCAACCATAGACACTTTTGCCAATTATCACCTGGAAGTTGTATTTAAGTGGGGCAACCAGGTTTACACCAAACGAAACAGCGGACTGCTTTACCACAGTTTTGGAGAGTTTGGCGCTGCTTTTGGCACCTGGATGACAAACATTGAATGCCAGCTAATGCACGAAAATCTTGGCGATACCTATTTGATGAACAATACCGTTTGTGAAACCGAAGTATCAAAAGCCGACGATACGTTTGTTTATACCAAAGGCGGTGAATCAACTCAATTTGGGAAAGATTTTGCAGGAGCAGGGATTAAAAAAGCTGCCTATGCCGAGAATTCTTTGGGAGAATGGAATACCGTGGAACTTTATACTGTTGGGCGTACCTGTGTACATGTTATCAACGGGAAAACCGTAATGGTGAATACCAACACCGGTATTTATGAAGACGGGAAAATTAAACCACTGACATCGGGCAAAATTCAGCTACAGTCAGAAGGCGGCGACCTGTTTATTAAATCCGTTCGAATAAAGCCCATAAAAGAGATTCCCGCAGCGATTTTGAATTAATGAATAACAACAAGGCTCGTTTCTATTTGAAGCGGGTCTTTTTTATAAAAACCACGCAAAAAAAAGAAGTATGACTGAAAAAACTTTTCGCGAGCAACTAACCTTAAAAAACACTGTATTGGGTGTTCAATTCCTGTTTGTTGCCTTTGGTGCTACCGTTTTAGTGCCACTTTTGGTAGGAATCGATCCCGCTGTAGCACTTTTTACAGCAGGCATTGGTACCATGATTTTTCATTTCATCACCAAAGGCCAGGTTCCTGTATTTTTAGGAAGTAGTTTTGCTTTTATTGCCCCCATTGTCGAAGCAACCAGATTGTATGGCTGGGCCGGAACATTATCCGGAATCATTGCCGTTGGAATTGTATATGCAATCGTTTCTGCGCTTGTAAAACTGCGCGGACTTCAGTTTGTAGAACGTCTCTTCCCGGCGGTTGTGGTAGGTCCGGTAATCATGATTATCGGTTTGTCATTGGCATCGGCTGCGGTTGACATGGCAAAAACCGACTGGATACTGGCAATCATCTCTTTGGCAACGGCCATTTCAGTTGTAATTTTTGGGAAGAAGATGATCAAATTAATCCCGATTTTTATTGGTATTGCCGTAGGTTATATTGTGGCGCTAATCTGGGGGAAAGTGGATTATACGGCAATTAAAGAAGCTGCCTGGATTTCGTTTCCTGAATTCACAGCTCCGAAACTCAGCTGGCATGCTATTCTGTATATGATTCCGGTGGCCATTGCTCCAATTATTGAACATGTTGGCGATATGTATGCCATTGGAGGTGTTTGCAACAAAAATTTCATTGAAAAACCCGGACTTCACCGCACACTGCTCGGAGATGGTATTGCTACCGCCATTGCCGGTTGTTTTGGTGGCGTTCCCAACACCACCTATTCTGAAGTAACCGGAGCCATTACGCTTACCAAAGTTACCAATCCGTTTGTTTTAAGAATTGCCGCAATTACTGCCATTGTATTTTCGCTGGTAGGAAAAGTCAGTGGCTTTCTCGAAACCATTCCACAAGCTATTTTGGGTGGTATTATGTTGTTGTTGTTTGGAATGATCGCATCTATCGGTATCAAAACGTTGGTTGACTCAAAAGCCGATATGGGAGAAACCCGCAACCAGGTAATTGTTTCGGTGGTCCTTACCGTTGGAATTGGTGGCGCTATTATTTCTTACGGTCACTTCTCACTGGCCGGTATTGGATTAGCTGCAACCGTTGGCATTATCCTGAACCTGTTATTGCCAAAAACAAAAACAGAAGAAAAATAAACACGATATTTTAATCACTTCATAAAGAACCGTTCTTTTAAGAAAGAGAACGGTTCTTTTATTTTATAGTCTGTTTCTCAGGCAGGTACTTCCAGAATCTCCGGGGCATGTGTTGCAATTGCAAGCGAAGGTTTTTCCGCTCTTCAATATTGATGTGC
The DNA here is from genome assembly GCA_047975435.1 of Draconibacterium sp. Lineage (GTDB taxonomy): Bacteria > Bacteroidota > Bacteroidia > Bacteroidales > Prolixibacteraceae > Draconibacterium. The sequence goes on from JBKEDN010000154.1 coordinate 12,188, forward strand.
TTGAAATACGAACGCCACAACTTCTGGTAAAAATCTTCCTCCTCATCCAGCAAAGCCGGTTTTACCTGTCCGTTAAAAGCATTAAACTGTTTCTTTGATATCTCCACCTCTTCCACTTTGTTTTTATCGTAAAAAACACCGTAGTTTCGTTGCAGGTCTAAAATCAGCCAGCGTTGGTCGGCAAATCGTTTTTGGTAGTGCGAAACAATCAACGGAAGCACATCAAATTTTGGCTCAATGCCACAAAAATACATTCCGTCTTTTGTTCGCTGAAAACGTACAAACTGCAAAATTCGCATGGCTTCTTTCTTTACTTTCTGTGCCGACTGCACAATGTAATTAACATCCGAATCGCCCAAATCGGTTTCCAGGTTCATGTATCCGCTAAACAGGCGTCTCAAAAACCGGTAAATCCGCATTTCAATCCCCTCTTCTTCCGACAAAAAAGCATAAAACAGCAGTTGTTTATTGGCAGCAGACAACTTATTCTGAATTCCCTTCCAAACCCGCTCTGCTTTTTGCGGATTGGTTTGAATATCTACATTTTCCAAAAAAAGATAACGCGGTCTGACGTACCTCGAACAAATATCAACCGGAAAGTCTTTTCGGCGATAACACTCGAACACTGCCGTCAACAGACCCTCAAAAGTATGGTCGTAAGTATAAATTTTCATAACCTTGTATGGGAAATTTTAATGCTAAATGCCGGATTTGAAGGCGACTACAAATCGCCGACCCCAACCTTAAACTCTAAACCCTGAACTCTAATCTAATGTAACGTTGGTTTAAAATCGGCAAACAACTTCAGTTGTGTGTCGGTTGGTTTTCTGTAACTCGAATGCGAATTTATCACCAGTTGCCGCTTTAAACGAACCGGGTCCCAATCGGAGAATTTTGCCGGTAGCTCGTTGCAGGTAATGAAATATTTGGCCCGCTTCAACACAACTCCCAGCTCTTTAAGATTCAAAGTGGTAAGTCGTCGATGACAACGTGCCATGATGATCTTTTGTGCCGACAGTACGCCGATTCCCGGTACCCGCAAAATCAGTTCGTAATCGGCTTTGTTAATGTCAACCGGAAACAGGTGCATATTTCGCAGGGCATACCCAAGTTTCGGATCCACATCCAAATCCAGAAAAGGATGATCTTCAGTTAAAATTTCCTCAGCTTTAAAATGATAAAAACGCATCAGCCAGTCGCTCTGGTACAGGCGGTTTTCGCGTACCAACGGAGGCCTGGTTATGGCCGGAAGCCGTTTGTCGTAATCGTTCACTGGCAAATAACCCGAAAAATACACCCGCTTTAAGTTCTGATTTTTATATAAGCCCGACGAAAGCAAGATAATTTCGCGATCAGTTTCCGGCGTAGCGCCCACTATCAACTGCGTGCTTTGCCCCGCCGGCGCAAACTGCTTTGCGTTTCGATACTTTCTGCGTTCTTCTTTACTGATCAAAATGGAGTCGCGTATTTGTGTCATCGGCGAAATAATGTCAGGGTAATTTTTTTCGGGCGCCAGCTTTTTCAGGTTGGGTTCCGTGGGAATTTCCATGTTCACACTCAGGCGGTCGGCCCAAATGCCTGCTTCCTGGATCAACTCGTAACCCGCTCCCGGAATGGCTTTCAGATGAATATATCCGTAATAGTTTTCCTCTGTCCGCAACTTTTTAGCCACCTGTACCATCCGCTCCATGGTAAAATCCGGGTTTTTTATTACACCGGAACTTAGAAACAACCCTTCGATGTAATTGCGGCGATAAAAGCCAATGGTAAGGTCAACAATCTCCTGCGGGGTAAAAGTGGCCCGCGGACGATCGTTGGTACGGCGGTTAACACAATAAGCACAATCGTAAATACAGTGGTTGGTCATCAGAATTTTTAACAGACTGACGCAACGCCCGTCATCGGTAAAGCTGTGGCAAATACCTGCGTAAGCGCCATTCCCAATTCCATTTCGGGTATTTTTTCGCGTACTTCCGCTCGATGCACACGAAACATCGTACTTGGCAGCGTCGGAAAGTATTTTTAGTTTTTCAGAAACTGAATCATTCATAATTTTCCGATAATAATATTATCATATCAAACGATAATAAAGTAATCATTTCTTCTGTTTCAACAAGAATTATTTTTAATTTTGAAGAAGAAATGCGGTGATTAATTTTTAATATACTATTTATGAACTACTTCGGAAGTAACGTTAAGTTATTGCGTATGCGAAAACAACGAACTCAGAACGATGTGGCTGCCGCCCTTGAACTGAAACGGACTACCGTAAACGGACACGAAAATTCAGTAAGCCAGCCCACGGTACCCCAGTTGCAGGCTTATTCAAAGTACTTTGGCATTGCCATCGATACTTTGATCAATATTGATCTGGGTCGGCTTTCAGAAATGCAGTTCACCGATCTGCAAAACGGTTTTGATGTATTTATCCGCGGAACCAACCTCCGGGTTATTGCCACCACGGTTGATTCTGCAAACAACGACAACATTGAGTTTGTAAACGAAAAAGCACAGGCGGGTTATGTAAGCAGCTTTGCCGATCCTGAATACATCGGGCAGTTACCGGTTTTTCAGTTGCCGTTTTTGTCGAAAGAAAAAAAGTACCGGGCGTTTACCATTACCGGCGATTCCATGTTGCCCATTTCCGGTGGTTCGGTGGTGATCGGTGAGTTTGTCCAGGATTTTATGGACGTAAAATCGGGACAAGCCTGTATTGTGGTTACCCGCGACGAGGGTATTGTTTTTAAACTGGTGAAAAATGACATTGCAGAAAAAAGATCATTGGAAATGATTTCGCTGAATACGCAATTTGAACCGTACGAATTACCGGTAACTGAGGTAAAAGAAATCTGGAAGTTTGTGTGCTACTTGAACACCGAGATACCGGAACCCGAAAGCGATCTTCAACAACTGCTGAAAAGTGTAAATGAGATGAAAGTGGAGTTGCAGCAGTTAAAAGCCGGGATGAATTAATCTGAACAACGCCGACTATGTCAATATTTTACTGGCGTTCCATCAACTCAAAAACAACCCCTTCGCGTAAGGCAAAATCGGTTTGTACAATCTTCTGAATGCCCATTTCACGAACCAGCGTTTCAATCAGAATCACAGCCGGAACAATCAAATCCACCCGCACATAATCCATCCCTTTAAATTGCAAACGTTCGGCGCGGGTTGAAGCAATTAGTTGGTGGTAAACCGCATAAAAATCTTCGGGCGTTATTTCCTGCATAATGCGTTGTTTGGTCCCGGGTTCCACCTCATCAATCATATCTGCCACTGTATCAAAAGCGCCCGAGCAACCCACCAGCATTTTAACTGCATGTTCACTACAATTCTGAATCGCCTGCACGTGTTGCTCTGCAAAATAATCCTGCAGCTGTTTGATTTCACTTTCCTGGATCGGGTCGGAAAGATTAAAACGGTTGATAATACGCGCCATTCCGGTTGGCTGGCTTTCTTTCCAGAGAACATCTGTTTTATGCGCCAGGATCAACTCGTTGCTCCCACCGCCAATATCCAGGATTACCGAAGGAACATCAAGATTTGTAAAAGCCAGCAACACCCCCTTAAAAATCAGTTCAGCTTCTTTTTCGCCGCTTACAATTTTCACTAGCCAGCCGCTTTCTTCTCCAAGTCGTTCCAGAAATTCAGCTTTATTTTCCGCAGTACGAACTGCAGAGGTTGCGATTGCGTAAACAGAATCCACACCGCCCAGTTCCCGGATAATATCTTTGTGTTTACGAAACGAGTCAACCGTTCTTTCGGTTGCCGCCGGGCTGATTTCATTGTCGCGGATTTTATCGTCGCCCAGTTTTACCAACTGCTTACTTTGGTGTAATATTTCGAAATTTCCATCCAAAATTTCGGCTACAAGTAAATTGCAGGTATTGGTTCCCAAATCAATAACGGCGACACGCATAAATGCTATTAATGAAAGTTTTTTATATTTGATTTTAAATGAAATCCACACAAATATCTGATTTAATCAAAGAAAAAGCAAAAGCGCTCGGGCTTACTGATTGCGCCATTGTCCCGGCCTCTTTTCTTGCGGAAGAAAAGGAACATTTTGAATCCTGGCTTGCGAATGAAATGCACGGCGAAATGGGATACATGGCCCGGAATGTGGAAAAACGGCTCGATCCAAGACTTTTGGTTGAGGGGGCTCTTAGCATTATTGTGGTGTTGCAGAATTACTTTCCAAAAGAAACTCAACACGACAAAAATGCGCCAGTTCTTTCAAAATATGCGTATGGCATCGATTACCATTTTGTGCTGAAAGACAAACTTCGTCAGCTTTTGGAATTTATTAATACGGAAGTTGCCCCCTGCTCGGGACGGCCTTTTGTTGACTCGGCACCGGTGCTGGAACGTGCCTGGGCAAAAAAAGCCGGCCTGGGGTGGATTGGCAAAAACAGCAACCTGATTTCGCTGCATCACGGAAGCTTCTTTTTTATCGGGGAACTGATTGTGGACATTGAACTTCCGTACGACAACCCGAAACCGGTGACCGACCACTGCGGACGTTGTACCAAATGTATTGACGCCTGCCCTACCAAAGCCATTGTTGCCAACCGCGTGGTGGATGCCAGAAAATGTATTTCGTACCAAACCATCGAGGTGAAAGGGGATCTGGACGGGTCATTGAAAGGCCAGTTTGAAAGCCGGGTGTTCGGCTGTGATATTTGCCAGGATGTTTGCCCCTGGAACCTGAAATCGGAACCACACAACGAAGCTTCTTTTACTCCCCATCCCAAATTACTTCAACTAAATAAAGAAGAGTGGAAAAATATGGAGCGCCCGCTTTTTAATGAGCTCTTCAAAAATTCAGCGGTGAAAAGGGCAGGTTTTAACGGATTGAAACGAAACCTGAAATTTCTGGGAGATGCCTAAAAAGTTCAGCTACAAAACCACCCTGATAAAAGGCCCGATGAACAGCGTTTATGCTGAATTTCCGTATGACAGTCGAAAAGAATTCAATACCAATAAACACGTCTGGTGCAAAGTTAGCATTGAGGGAAAAAACTACTCAATGAACCTGCTTCCCAACGGAAAAAACGGACACTGGCTTCTTCTGAAAAAAGATATCAGGGATACGATTGGCAAACAGGAAGGAGACACGGTGGAGATTGAACTGGAACAAAACACAAAGCCCCGTACAGTTACCGTTCCGGATTACCTGCAATGGCTACTCGACAACGATCCGGTAATGACCAAATATTTTGAGAAATTAACCGTTTCATCAAAAAAATTCTGGATTGCCCAAATAGAAGACACAAAAAACAAGGACACAAAAGTGGAACGTATCAACCGTTTTTTTGAATTCCTTCACCGGCATTATTCAGGAAAGGTGTAGCAATGTTTGAATAATTCGTTAATTTCGGGAACCAACTAAATCTTATTAATATGAAATCCATCTGTTTACTTGTCATCTCGCTCATTTTATTCTCAGCCTGTTCAACCCAATCATTAAAAAAAGAGAACGATAAACTGCCCAATTTTGTGGTGGTGTTTATTGACGATATGGGCTATGGCGATGTGGGATGTTACGGAGCCACGGGTTACACAACACCCAACCTGGACAAAATGGCGGCAGAAGGAATGCGGTTTACCAATTTTTACGCAGCACAACCGGTATGCAGCGCTTCACGTGCGGGGCTGCTTACAGGCTGCTATCCCAACCGGATCGGTTTTTCAGGAGCACTTTTCCCCAATAGCGAAATGGGCATTAACCCCAGCGAAACAACAATTGCCGAAATGCTGAAAACAAAAGGATATGCAACCGGTATTTTTGGGAAATGGCACCTTGGCGACCGGCCTAAATTTCTTCCCCTGCAAAATGGTTTTGACGAATATGTAGGACTTCCTTACTCCAACGATATGTGGCCGCTGGATAATGTGGGAAATCCCCTTCCTGAAAAACACAGGAGAAGGAGCTTCCCCGAGCTTCCGGTTTTTGTCGGTAACGAAATCAGCGAACGGATCACAAGCATGCAGGACCAGGACAAACTCACTACGCTTTATACCGAAAAAGCTGTCGATTTTATCAACCGCCACGCGGACGGACCTTTTTTCCTTTACGTGCCGCATTCAATGGGACATATTCCGCTGGGTGTTTCCGATAAATTCAGAGGGAAAAGTGAGCAGGGAAAATACGGCGATGTGATGATGGAAATTGACTGGAGTGTTGGAGAAATTGAAAAAGCACTTGAGAACAACGGAATTGACAACAACACCGTTTTTATTTTTACTACAGACAATGGTCCGTGGCTGAACTTTGGCAACCATGCCGGGTCGGCCGGAGGTTTACGCGAAGGAAAAACCACCAGTTGGGAAGGTGGGCAACGCGTTCCGTTTATAATAAAATGGCCGGGTAAAACACCCGTCGGAACAATCTGCAACAAGCTTGCCTGTGCTGTCGATATTCTTCCCAGTTTTGCTGAAATTTCAGGAGCCGATTTACCCGAAAAAAAGATTGACGGAACCAGTATTGTTGAGCTCTGGAAGGGAGATACAGATGCTGAACCACGCGAAACCATCCTTTTCTACTACGGGAAAAACAATCTGAATGCGGTGCGGAAAGGCAATTGGAAACTGGTTTTACCCCATACATGGGCTTCTTACAATACCCGCCCGGGAAAAGATGGGCACGGCGGCCCACGTGTGAACATGAAGGTTGAAGAACCCGAACTTTACAACATGATGCGCGATCCGGGAGAACAATACAACGTAATTGAATATCACCCCGAAAAAGCAGCTGAGCTGATGGAAGTTGTTGAAGCTGCCCGTGCCGAATTGGGCGATTTAAATGTTGGACAGGCGAAGGGAAGTGGTTCACGTGAGATCGGAAAACGATAGAGAATACTTGTTGTCGTAAATATGATTTGGTTTGGTATGAATAATATCAATGCTCCATCCGAACCTTCGGGAGCACAAATTTCTGATAGGTAAAATACCCATTCCCCAGATCGCCGTTGCACTCCTTCAATAAAATTCCCTTTAATTCCTGTACTTTTTCGGGATATTGTTCTGCCAGGTTGTGCTCCTCCCTGTAATCGTCGGGGAGATAGTACAGCTGGAAAATACTTTTTGGATAAAAATGGCGCAGTTTCCAACCGTCTTTGGTAACGAGCATTCCACCCTGCATAGAAGCATTAACGGTATAATCGTGTTCTGCATCCGGATTTTCCCCCGTTAAAACAGGCAAAAGCGATAAGCCATCTTTCTGCTCTTCCAAATCAACGCCAAGGATATCGGCAAAAGTGGACAGCAAATCGTAATTGGCAACCAGGTTATCCACCGCTTTTCCTTTTGGTGTAATCCCAGGCCACTTAATAATCAGCGGAACCCTTACTCCTCCTTCCCAGTTATTGTATTTCAGGCCTGCCATCCCATCATTTCCATTAAAAACATCGCCCCCTGTTTCTGAATAAAATTTTGTATTGATATTGTCGAATTGCTCACCGGTTAGCATATTTCGTACCGGCTTCAGAATCCGGCCTTCCTGCGAATAATAAATTTCATGCCCGTTATCGGCGCTAAAAATAATGATTGTGTTTTTGTCAAGTTTCAGCTTTTTCAACTCTTTTATAATCACCCCCACATTATCGTCGAGCAATTTCACCATCGATGCATATTCTTTTTCAATCTGCGTTAGTCGATTGTCATTTTCAAAATCGGGATGAACAACAGGCACTGCCACCGGGCCATGTGGCAACTGTGTTGGATGGTACAGAAAAAACGGGCGATTTTTATTCTCCCGGATAAAGCTGAGGATTTTCTCCAGGAACAAGTCCTGCGAATACACTTTTTTTCCCTCCATATTCCATCGCTCCCGGTAAGTTTCGGCCGTTTCCCGCTCACGGGTTTTGCCACAGTCTTTGCGTGTATTACCTGGGATATCAACCTTTTTCCCATTTTCGTACATATAGGGCGGATAAAAACCGTGTGCCATAACATGATCCAGATAGCCGTAATAATAATCCCAGCCATGGCGTTTCATCTCATCAAAAGAAACAGAAAAACCCCATTCCAGCTTTCCCACTTCTCCGGTTACATAACCGGCTTTCTTGAAAACTTCGGCCATTGTAATGATTGAATCACTTATGTGTCCCGTTTGTTTCTCAATAGCACGCGAAATTTCTTCGGATGACACCTCTCCGGAAAATGCTTGTTTGTAGGCACTACCACCGGTAATTTCCCACTTATCGGTATTACAATCGTGGTAACCGGTTAACAGACTGGCGCGTGCAGGTGCACAAAACATACATCCGCGAACCTGGTTAAAACGAAGCCCTTCGTCTGCAAGCTTATCAATATGGGGTGTTTTTACAATCTCCTGCCCTTCGTAGGACAACATACCACGCCCCAAATCATCGGCATAGATAAAAATTACGTTGGGCTTTTGCTTTGGCTCTGCTTCTACTGTAACTCTAAACAGAAGAATTGCAACAAGCATCAGGAATAAAACTGTGCTATTTTTTAACATCTAATTTTGCTTCAATTTATTTTAATGACAACGGCTTGAACGCTCTTTTATTTAACTGAAAAAATGATTCAATCAGAACGGGATAATACTTAGTTTGTAATTTCGGACACCCGGGCGCATCCTGTACTTTTGCAACTGACGAATTGCGGTTCCACCCACACCCGACACTTCGTAATCTACATTCAGAATCGTATTTGATGCTTCTTTTAACTGATAAGTATAGATTGCCCGCGAAAGATTGTCAGTAGAATATTTATGCACACTGAAGTTCAGCAAATCGTCTCCACTTATCAGCAAACCTTTCCCTTCCACATTTTCTACTTTTAGCCAGCGAACATCGCTTCGGTTGCCGTATTCTTGTGGAATAATGTAAGGAACATACATGGAATCGGCAGTTGAATGGTAGCGACCGACTTTTGCCCCGGTTTTGCGGTCGGGATAGTTTTCAAACGGCCCGCGACCGTAATATTCAACTGCGCTGAATGCTTTCGGCAGTTCGAATTGCAAACCAATTTTGGGCAACATATCCGGCATTGGTCCGTGCGGAATAATTTCCTGTTCGAGATCGATTTTCCCGCTAGCCGAAAAAGTCCAGGTTTCGTTTCGTTCAAAAGCAGAGAAAAAACCGCCCCATGCTAACCTGCGATTGGCCGGAAGCGAAGAGTTCGAAAATACTTTCAGTTTCACCTTTACTTCCTTCTCATTTAGCTGAGTTATTTTCACTTCATCTACCTGCGTCACCAGGTCACGCATACCCAGCGCCCGCAACTGATTATCGATGCTACGTCCATAACCGGGCGTGCGGTTATCGTCGCTAAACATATAACTCCCCCACGGATCCGTATCGTTGGCCGTGGGCGCACGCCACACATTAAACACCGGCCCGTTTTCGAGGTGTTCCGTTCCTTTAAATTGAAGCGAAGAAAGTTGGGTAGTGTGTTTATCAATCACATAGGTGAAATCATTTCCCGAAATCACAACCTTGTCTTTATCTTCTGAAAAAGAAACTTTCCCTTCGCTTGTCTTTTCTTCCACAAAATACAGGTTGGTTGGCACCTTGAATTGTTCCCAGGCTATTTCGTGACCTTTCGGAGCCCAGCTTTGATCTTCCTTCAGCACAAACGAAACAAGCATCAAACACTCTTCCTGCGAACCAATGCGAGGACGGCGATAATCAATCGTAAGTTCTGCGGTATCTCCGGGAGCAGCTTTACACTCAAAAATTCCACGCTGCGTAGGTTTTCCATCCACACTCAGCTCCCATCTACCTTCCAGGTCTTCCAGGTTTTTAAACTGATGACGGTTGATTACCTGAATCCTTCCGTTTTCCATATCAATCGCCTCAAACTTTACAGGCTGACCCGATTTTTTTATCTGGTTGATTTCAGGTTGCGGAGTGCGGTCGGGCCAAACAATTCCATAAGCTCTTCCTCCCAACCCAACGGCATAAAATGAGCCGGCAGTGGTATCCTTTTCAAAATTGAGACGCAACACAGCGCCATCGGTTTGTTGTTCAATACTTTCAATCCTGACAACTTCCGGGAATATTTTTACATCGTCGATCACCATTTTTGAAAGTCGGCCGGAATATTCACCCTGATCTTGTGTTTCAGCTTCGCGGCCAATACAAAGCGGGAACGGCGTTGAACTGATATTTCCGCTGAAAGAACCGGAGGCTACCTGTTTTTTATCGATGTAAAGATGCAGGTTCCGTCCATCGTAAACACCGGCAATGTGGTGCCAGTTTCCGTAAAAATCACTGTTTACTTTGGCTTTGGCAGAAATACGTTTGCCACTTTGAATATAAAATTCCAAGGTTTTCGGATTTTCCATTCTGATTCCGTATCCGTGCTCGCCTTTGGCAATGAAAGTGTTGGGCTGCGGTATCTCGAAAGGTTTCACCCAAAACGAAATTGAAAGCTGGTTTTCGGTGATATCAAGGCTTGGATCGCGGTAAAATTCCACCCAGTCGTCGTGCCCCGAGAATTCGAGTCCCCAGCTATTTTTTCCTTCGGTGAACACAGGCCGCCCCATAATTTGTCCGTCATTTTTAGCTTCTGAAAGATCGCTCAGAATCCGGCGCGGTGTTTCAATTCCCGGACTAATCCAGTCCCAAATGGCGCCACCTGTCAGCCTCGGATATTTCCAGATGTATTCCCAGTATTCATCCATTCCGCCCAAACCGTTTCCGGTGGCAGCCAGGTATTCATCCATAAACGAAGCCCGCTGGTCATTCTCCGGAAGCACCTTTCCTTCCGCCAGGTTTTTATAATCAATTGGGCTCCAGTAACGCGGCCCGACAATGTCTTCAAAAGGAATGTAAAAGGTATTTCCACCGTACATCCACGCGGGGCGGCTCGGGTCGATCGCTTTGCCTGTTTTAATCACTTCCTGAATATTTTCTCCGCTACCCGACTCATTTCCGGCACTCCACACAATTACCGACGGATGGTTGCGATCGCGGTAAACGAGTTTTCGTGAACGGTCGCGATACATTTCAGTCCAGGCAGGATTTTCTGACAAATGAATGTTGTTGTGCGCTTCATCTCCCACTTCATCAAAAATGTACATTCCCAGTTCGTCGGCCATGGCAATGTATTCGGGTGTTGGCGGGTAGTGACAGGTTCGCACACAGTTGATGTTGTGCTGCTTCATCAAAACCAGGTCAGTCCGCAATGTTTCCAACGGAACAGCCTGCCCGTGTTTTGGATCGTGCATATGGCTGTTTACACCGTTTAGTTTTACAGGAGCCCCGTTAACCGTGAGAATATGATCCTTGTATTCCACTTCGCGAAAACCGATTTTTTGCGAAAGCGCTTCCAAGGTATTTCCGTCTTTGTCTTTTAGTATAACGAGCAATTGAAAAAGATGGGGAAATTCGGCCGACCACTTGGGAGGATCGACAACCAAAGTTGACAGCATTACTTTTTGACTTGTTGCAGAATCAACTACCTGTGTTTCCTGTTGCATGCCTTCTGCCAAAATCGATCTTCCTTCATCATCCAACACATCCATTTCAATGCTCACTTCTCTTTTTTCGGGCAGTTTGTTTGTCAGGTCAAGCTCCACTGTCAAAGTAGCATCCCTATATTCTTCATCAAGATCAGTGGTAACGTAATGATCGTGAATGTAGGTAAGAGGCTGTGCATATAATTTCACATCCCTGAAAATGCCAGACAAGCGCCACATATCCTGGTTTTCGAGGTAAGAACCATCAGAAAAACGAAGCACTTCTACCGAAAGATCATTTTCGCCCTTCTTCAAAAAACGAGTAATGTTGTATTCCGCTGGTTCAAAACCGCCCTGGTTGTAACCCACTTTTTCACCATTCACCCAAACATAAGAAGCCGATTTCACACCTTCAAAACGAAGCATCACTTCCTTCTCCTTCCAGTTTTCGGGTAACTCAAACGTACGTTTGTAACAACCAACCGGATTGTAATATTCCGGAATTTTCGGCGGATCGCTTTCAAACGATAAGGCAACATTTCGGAATTTCGGGTGACCGTAGCCTTCCATTTGCCAATTTGACGGAACCGTTATTTCATCCCAATCTTTCACCTTAAACCCGGGATCCCAAAAATCTGCCGGCACCTTACCGGCTGTTTCCACCCAAAGAAATTTCCATGTTCCGTTAAGCAGTTGATAATTCTCACATTTCCGAGGTAAATCCTGAATGGCCCGTTCCCGCGAACTGTAAGGAATATGAAAAGCATGTGGCAAATTTTGCCCCTTTTCAAAAACGGCCGGATTCTGCCAGTCGTCAGGAAGAAATTCGATTTCCTGGCTAAACAAGGGATAAAAAAAGAAGAAACAAATCAGAGTTGAGAGAAATATTTTCATGCTTACCATCTTACAGCTTTGTTTGCGAAATACAGGTGGCTTCCACAAATTTATCATTCTGATTCTGATCACACACAAAAATCGGCAGAATATCCTTCCGAAAATTTTAATATCGGCAGGTCACAATTATCTTTAAGCATCAACAAAACCGCAAACTATGACGAACAAACAATGGCAGCTTCTACCCGGGGCATAAAAAAAACATTGAAAAAATAGTGCTGCAACTTTAAGTGCCTAACAAGCACTTTCTTTTCGCCTATTTAACTTAGATTGATATCTTCGTAGTTTAAAATAAAATCAACCATGAAATTTCACTTTTTTATCATCCTCCTCATTGCACTATTCATAACCGCTTGTTCTTCATCAACAAAGAAAAACCTTCAGCAGGAAACAGCTAAAACGTTAAAAACAGAGACTTTAACTGACGATGGTGCCTGGTGCTGGTTTTCGAACCCGCGTGCCATTTATTACAACAATAAAAAAATTATTACCGGCTGGGTAAAAAAAGACGGTTCGGTGGAAGCTGCTTCCATTGATCTGAATTCAGGTGAGAAGCAATATAAAATGCTTTATCCGCAACTGGAATTCGATGATCACGACAACCCGGCATTCACTGTTCTGCCCGATGGAAATGTGCTGGCAATATATACCTGGCATTCCACAAAAAAAGGAGTAATCATGAACACAACGACCAACGGTAGTGATATCAGTTCTTTTGGAGAGCCTATGGATTTTAAGCCAACCAACGAAGATCTTTTAAAGCGCTTCCCGCGCGAAACTTATACTTACGCCAATCCGTTTGTACTTTCTGCTGAAAACAACAAACTGTTTGTTTTTGGGCGCTGGACCGGATTTAAACCTAACCTGATTATTTCGGAAGACAACGGACATAGCTGGAGTGGGAAATATGTAATTATGAGTGATGATCCGTTCACTCCCGGAAATCGTCCCTACGTAAATTACTATTCGGATGGGAAATCGAAAATTCATATGATTTTTACCGATGGCCACCCGCGCAACGAACCACTGAACTCGGTTTATTATTGTTATTATGAAAACGGCGCTTTCTGGAAAGCTGACGGAAGTAAAATCAGTGATCTGGAGAATCTTCCCTTTGAGCCCAAAGATGCTTCGGTGGTTTACCAGGCTAGCGAAGAAACAGGCCGGGCGTGGATTGCCGATATTGTTGTGAAAGACGATCAGCCGGTTATTCTTTACTCGCGCCATCCGGAAGAAACCGACCACCGCTACCATTATGCCTGGTACAATGCGCAGAATGGGAACTGGGTAGATCATGAAATCTGTAAGGCAGGCCGTTGGTTTCCGCAAACACCCGAAGGTGAAACCGAGCGCGAACCGCACTATATGGGCAACCTCACTTTTGATCCGGCCAATCCGGGAACGGTTTACCTGTCAAGACAAATCAACAAGCGGTTTGAAATTGAGAAATATGTTACATCCGACGGCGGAGAAAATTGGGAAATCACTCCGATTACCAGCAATTCGCAGTATGACCAGGTAAGGCCGTATGTGGCGCGAAATAAATCGGCAGATGCAAAAACCGTGGTGATGTGGATGGAAAACAAGAAATACATACATTACACCAATTTCGACAGCCGTATTAAATATTTCATTGATGAGTAAACAGATTAATAAAACCGGCTAAAACGCATTTTATGCAAAAATTACTTGTTTTTACCTTGTTCGTTTTCATGGTTCAGGCAGTGGCATTCAGTCAGGAAATGATGGTGCAAGGAAAGCACATTCTGATTTATACCAAAACCGGCGAGGGTTATGTACACGCCAATATTGCAGCAAGTGTAAAAGCCATTCAGGAGATTTGCGACAAGGAGCAAATCCTGTATGATGTGTCGGACAATCCGGAAATTATGACCAAAGAAAACCTGGGAAAATACGATGCCCTGTTTTTTGCCAATGCTTCCAATAAAGTGTTCGAAACGCAGAAACAAAGAGATGCTTTCCAGGCCTTTTGCAGGAGCGGAAAAGGATTTGGCGGTATTCATGCAGCCAACACTGCTGAACGCGACTGGCCCTGGTTTGTGCAATTAATCGGTGGAAAATTTGTGCGCCACCCAAAATTTCAATCGTTTGATGTGCTGGTGGTTGACCCCGAACATCCGTCAACCAAACCATTGCCCAAACGATGGACGGTGGAAGATGAATGTTATTTATCGGATCAGTTGAATCCGGATATTCACATTTTAATGGTGGCCGACCTGAATACGCTGGAAGACGACAAGCTTAGCGAATATCCGGGCAACACTTTCTACCAATCTTTTCCGCTGGTTTGGTGCCACCGCTTCGAAGGAGGAAGACAATGGTTTTCTGCCCTGGGCCATGCTCCGGAATTTTACAGCGACCCCACTTTCAGAGCGCATATTCGCGGGGGAATTTTATGGCTGCTTGGTGAAGAATAAACAGGTCAATAAAACAGCAACCGTTTTTACTTCGTTATTACTCCTATTTCTGCTGCGGAAAAACGCTTGCCTTCTCCCAAACTTTTCAGGCAGGTAAAACGGACCAAACGCGCCGGATATAATTTGAGGAAACTTTCTTCCTGCAGCACCGGGTTGTTTTTGATGTTATCAAAAGCCCCGATGGCCACAGTTTCCCATTTTTTACCGTCGCGGCTGATTTCCAACTTATATTCCAGGCAAATTCCATTTTTATCCTTTGCATCCGGTAGATACGTAAAGCCTTTCAATTTTAACACCTCACCCAAATCTATTTCAACAAACGGAACACTTCCGCTTTCTTCACTTTTCCAAACGGTTGAAGGATCGGCATCGATTGCGTTGAATGCTTTATTTCCTTCCAACTCTGAAGAAACCCTGGTAACTTTCCATTTGGCAGAACAGATGTCAAAGTCTGCTGAAACAACTTCACTTTGCCCCGAGCCATTCAAAGCATAAGCAATGGCTTTTACTTTCCCGCCCCGGGGAAGATCGAAAGGATTTTGATAAGCCGGCGAATCTTTCCCGGGCTCGGCTCCATCCGTTGTAAAATGAATTTGTGTGCCTTCAACAGAACATTGAATGTTAACAACTCCTACTCTGTTTCTAACAATCTGAGGATTTTCGAACAACTCAATGGTTTTGTAAATTCCAATTTCGGAAAGTGTCGGCGCTACACGCGATTCCAATATCCGGACCCTCACTTTATCAGTCTTTACCATCGGAATGCGACGGATACTTTTGTAACCGATAATTGTACTGTGATCAACTTCCTGCCAACTTCCGTTTTCCCAAACATCAATGGCAAAAACTTCAATACGTTGTCCCTGCGTGCGAATGGCTTCCTGCAAAAGAAGAGCATTAAATTCTTTTTCTGCACCCAGATCAATTGTTAAAGATGCACTGGTAGTTCCGTCCTCCGGTTTCCAGAAAGTGTTTTCATTTCCATCGGTTGCCAATTCTGCTCCGTGGCCGGACATTGCCGCCGAAGCGCTTGTTTGTGCTCCTTTAGCCAGATTATCCTGAAACGATTCTTTAATGATCCTCCCCACTTCGCGTAAACGGGCTGCATCTTTTTCGGGGATCAAACCCAGACGGTCGGGAGTTAAATTCAGCAATAACACGGTGTTTCCGCCTACTGAGCGATACCACAAGTCCAGCAAATGCTCCACCGTTTTCACATACTGTTTGTCATCGCGGTAAAACCAGCCCTGACGTATGGAAGTGTTGGTTTCAGCCGGATACCAGTACAAATATTTGGCATCTTTCAGCTTTTCGCGGCTGCCCAGATCGTCTTTCGTTTTATCAGGCCAGTCATAATCTTCGGGCACAGTGGGCACAGGCAAAACGCTCCACTCTGCATTTCGTGTGTGCCCGGCTTCGTTCCCGCACCAACGTACATCGGGGCCTTTAATGGCAATCACCGCCCCGGGTTGTAGCTGACGGATCATATCGTACCATGCTTTCCGGTCGTAGATCTGTCCGGTACCGGGTTTCGGGTTGGCGCCATCGAACCAAACTTCTTCAATGGGCCCGTACTGTGTAAGAATTTCATACAGCTGATTCATAAACAGCGCATTGTAGTCGTCTAACTCGTATTCAAAAACTTTCTTTGCGCTTTTCTGCAACTCAGGATCGGAAGGAATTTTTACTGGATGCGGTTTCGAACCATTTCCGTAAGTACCGCCGGGGCGTTCAATTTCATGAAGATCGGCCGGTGACAGGTACAAGCCCACTTTAATATCCTGTTTCCGGGCAGCAGCCACCAACTCTCCCAACACATCGCCTTTCCCGTTTTTCCAGTTCGAGCTTTTTACCGAATGATCCGTTGTTTGCGTGGGCCACAAACAAAATCCGTCGTGGTGTTTCACGGTCAGCATGGCCATTTTCATTCCGGCATCTTTTATTACTGAAACCCACTGATTGGCGTCCAGTCCGGTCGGATAAAAATCTTTGGGGTCTTCTTTCCCGTTTCCCCACTCAACCGCATGAAAGGTGTTTTGCCCGAAATGGATAAAAGCAATGTATTCAAGCTGTTGCCATTCATACTGGCGATCACTGGGAATAACCAGCGTAGATTTCCGCACGATTTCATTCAAATCATCATTCGGATTTACCTGAATTGTATTTCCTGTTTTTTGCGAAAATGCACTTAGGTTCAGCAAACAAAAAATCAGAAGAATGTATTGTTGAATTTTCATAGATCCTATTGTTAAGAATTCATCTTGTAAATATAAGTTTCACCTGCTTTTAATGATAATTCGGAAGAATCCTCTCCATAAAGCAGGCGGATATTTCCTCCTTTTTCGGAATAAATGTTTGCGTTAACCAGGCGTCCGTCTTTCCAGCTAATGTCAACTGTAAAACCACCACGGGCTTTCAGGCCTTTTACACTCCCTTCGGGCCATTCTGTGGGAAGAGCAGGAAGCAGGTGCAATACGCCTGCATGGCTTTGTAACAACATTTCGGCAATTCCGGCGGTTGTTCCAAAATTCGCATCCATCTGGAAAGGCGGGTGCTGCCCAAACATGTTTGGTGAAGTGCTTTTGCGAAGAACGGTATTCAGACTCTTTTTGGCATCGTTACCGTCAAAAATACGGGCATACTGACTAATCAGCCAGGCAGCACTCCAGCCGGTGTGCCCGCCACCGTTGGCAATGCGGTAATCCAGCGATTTTTTTGCCGCAGCCACTAAATCAGGGGTATCCCAGAGGTTGATCTGTTCTCCGGGATGCACCGCAAACAAATGCGAAATATGGCGGTGCCCGGGTTCAACTTCCGGAAATTCGTGCGCCCATTCCATCAGCCGGCCATCGGAGCCAATTTTTGGCCCTGCCAGTTCATTTTTAGCTTCCTTAACTTCGCGTACAAAATCATCTTCAATCTCCAGTTCATTTGATGCATAAATAAAGTCGGTGAACAATTGCCAGATCACTTCCTGGTCGTGTGTTGGCCCCATGCTAATCTGACTGCGGCTTCCATCGGGGGCAATAAAAGTATTTTCGGGCGACACGGCAGGCCCCGAAACCAGTTTCCCTGTTTCAGGATCAGTTACCAGCCAGTCGATGTAAAATTCGGCAGCGCCTTGTAAAACAGGGTACATACGTTTCAGAAACGCTTTGTCACCTGTAAAACGGTAGTGCTCGGCGATGTGTGTGCTTATCCAGGCACTTCCCCCGGTGTGCATCCCCCAGCTTGCAGATTCGCCCGGGGCGGTGTAACCCCACACGTTGGTAATCGGGTGGATTACCCAGCCACGGTTACCATACTGGATTTCAGCCGTTTTGCCGCCCGGTTTTACCAACGACTCCAAAAGATCGAAAAGCGGCAGGTGCATTTCCGAAAGATTGGTGACTTCGGCAGGCCAGTAATTCATCTGCACATTTACATCGGTGTGGTAATCGCCGTTCCAGGGCGTTTGAATTTTATTGGCCCACAAGCCCTGTAAGTTGGCAGGCAAACAACCGGGGCGCGAGGAAGAAATCAACAGGTAACGCCCGTATTGAAACATCAGTTCCACAAGGTGTGGATCCGAATTACTTTCGCGAAATAATTCAATCCGTTTATCGGTGGGAACCGGCTCAATTTCTGCCGGGGTAAGATCAAGGTCCACCCGCAAAAAGTAGTTTTGGTATTCTGAAAGGTGCGCTATCAGTAACTCTTTGTATGATTTTTTTGAAGCTTCCGCAATGCTTTTTGCGGTTAACCCAACATAGTCACGCCCTTTGTACTCAGGATATTTCAGTTCATAATCGGTAGAAGCTGCCAGTAACAAAATCACCTCATCGGCATTTCTCACCACCAATTGAGAACCGTTGTAAACGACTTCGCCATTTTTAGCGACTGCCTTTAAACGCGCCATGTAACGCAGGTTTTCACCGCCTTTCCCGTCAGTCAATGCACCCGACATAATTAATTGGTCATCTTCCGCAGAGGTGGAAAAACACTCGGGGCGATCCATGGTACAACTAAAAGAAATCTGTCCCGGTTTGTCGGCTGTAAATTTGGCAACCATCACCTGATCGGGATAACTGGTAAAAATTTCGCGCTGAAAATTCACATCGTCCTGCGTATAATTCACCCGCACTACCGCATCGTTTAAATCAAGCTCGCGGTAGTAATTCTCAAAGCCGGTGGTTTTATCAAAATCGATGCGTAAATCGCCCAGTGTCTGAAAACATCCGAACGGAACTCTGGCTCCGTTTCCGTGTCCACTACCGGCACCTTTGCATATTTGTGTTTTATTGGTTAGGTCGGTCGCTTCTTTGTACTTTCCTTCAAATAATAAACGCCTGATTTCCTGTTGCGCTTCACGGGCTTCCGGATTATCGTTATCATCCAGGCTCCCCGACCACATACTTTCTTCGTTCAGTTGAATACGCTCATTGTTTACATCTCCAAAAACCATCACTCCCATTGAGCCATTTCCCAGAGGCAATGCTTTCAGCCATTCCGGGTCATCCTTCCCAATAAACGGATTGTCTTTCACCATTGCATCAGCAGGTTTGTTGTACCAAAGTTTAAGTTCCGTTTTATCGGATTGCGAAGTACACGCGGCTGCAAACACCACCATTAAAAGTAAAAACGTGCTTTTTAGTTTAGTTAATTTTTTCATAGACATTCAATTCATTTTGCCAGCTGTGAAAGTTTTTTGAAATTACACATTTATCAGGTTTTGACCGATCAACATCAGCCTTTCATTCAAATTTATTTCTTTTCGGATAATTTGTTGGTTGATATTCCGATTTCCTCCGAATGTTGATTCCTGAATATAGAAAGAACTATATTCTCTTTATTCTTTACTTCTTCCAACCTACTTAGAAGCCCGGCAAAGTCACGGACATCTTTTCCATCACATTTCAAGATAACGTCACCCACTTTTAAGCCCAGTGACGAAAGGGCCGAATTTGCCGGCGCCTCTATCACAACAACACCTGCAATAGATTCCAAACCAGCCGCAGATTGATCGCCCGGCGTTTCGATATTTTTCATTTTGCCTCCCTGCCAGTTAAACAACTTGCCTCCTCTTTCTGAATGGCCTGTGATCAATGTTGGAACCGTCGGAGTTTTGGCAATGGCTTTCAGCCGCTCCGATTTCACCCCGAACTCATCCATCGGGAAATTCTTAAAGCCGATCTCCAGCGCCGGCGAATTTTCGCGAATGGTATAATTTCCGTGCGCAGCATCAACAAACATGGGATTACCGGTTACGGAATGTTCATCGCATCCGTTCTTTGCAAATTTGAGCCTGTCCGCTTCGTCGGTTGCAAAAAGGTTGTAATCAAGCTCCCTGCCCCATTTATCATTGGCCCCCAGCGCGTAATTCATCACTGCCGGGCGATAAGCGCCATATACAATGTTATTTTTGAAAACATCACCGCTTTCGGGGTACCAAACGTGGGGATGTAAACTATTGTTGATGATTATATTATTGGTGGCAGTGCGGTAGTAACCTTCGCGCATTTTCAGTCCGCCGTTTAGCAACACGTTGTTGTAAATTTCGTACCAGGTAGATCCGTCGTCAAGATCAATGTCCCAGCCATGATCACAACGCCAGCGCGAGTTCCGGATGATATTTTTCTCCAGCATATCGATTTTCGGAAATTCACGGTTCTTTTTTACCTCTTCTGCCGTTTCTTTGATATTGGGAGTCCAGAAACGGTCGCGCCCCCACGAATTAAAACTTCCGTGGTCGCTAGTTTCGAGTACCGTATTAAACACATCACAGTTTTCGATAATGTGGCCGCCAAAAGTCCCTTCGCTGATGTTAATTCCGGCACGTGGAACATCGTAAATGGAACAATGATTCACCCTGATTTTGTGCGACATGGAAATCTCAACCGGCGATGTTTGTTTCTCGTCGCGCCCGGTAAGCGTAATCAGGCAATCTTCCACTAAACAGTCCGACGGGTAATTATCCGATTTTGGGCCCGGGGTGCGGTCGATGGAAGTAAAATCCTGCTTACCATAACGAAACAGCGGGCTCCGCACACTTCCGGGGTCGCCAACAAAAGCCACTCCGTTGGCGCCTGAGTTATGAATGTAACAGCCTTTGATTGTTATTCTACGGTTGTAATTGTTTACAAAAATACTGTTGCCACCAACCTGGTCAAATTCGCAATTCAGGATGGAACAATCTTCGGCGCCATTCACAAAAACAGCCCCTCCGCGATAGGTTGTCCAGTCGCTTCGTAGCAACGGTTCCTTATTTTCCATAAAACTGCGCGCCGCATGGCGAAAGATAAATCCATCGAAGCGCACGTTTTTTACAGGCTTCCCTTTTGTCCCGTTCAGTTCAATCAGGTGTTTTAAACGAACAATTTCAACTGTTGCTTTTGCGATATCCTCACCCGGCAGCGGATAATAGTACAGCCTTTTTTCCTTTTTATTAAAATACCATTCTCCGGGCGTATCCAACTCCTCAAACACATTTTCAACAATCCGGTAGCGCGGGTGCATCTGCGACGGGCGGTTATTCTGCCAGCCGCCTTCCATTTCAAGTGTCCCGTCTGCGTTTTTTCCTTTCACCACCCAGTGCATGTCGCCCCAAAGGGCAATGTGCATGGCATGCACAAAAGCGCCTTCAGGATTTGCCCAGCCGGCGATCCGTTCAGGAGTTAGCGGGTCTTTTTCAGGATCGGGTTCCCGGGTATGTTCCAGAGGCCAGGTATCAAAAACATTTTTCCCCTGTACCGCATTCGGAAACCGCGCCATGCGTTGGCGTTGCCCGTTTATATACAACTGATCGATGTCAACATCTTCTGCAATTGCGGCACTGAATATCCCGTTACGAAAAGGCTTCCAGTCGGGATTAAGTTTCTGCCCGCCACTGATAACAACACCTCCGGGCGGATTAAGTGTTCTGAAAATAACCGGATGTTCGGCAGTCCCCGAAACACTTGCATCAAGTTTTAATGTTTGCGGCAGGTAATAAGTTCCATCATCTACCAAAACATGAACAGTTTTTTTCTGTGTCTGAGCACCGGCCAGCTCCGCCGCCCTGCCGAGTGTTAACACCGGGTTTGTTTTGTTTCCGGATGCCGTATCGTCACCACTGGGCGAAACATAAATCTCAAAAGGTTTTTGCTGACACGATACCATCAACATTATTAAAATGACTGGTAGAATTGAAAATACTGCTCTCATAATTTTAAGAAATATTGTTTTGTTATAGTTGATTCACTTTTCATTGAAAGCCAACAAATTTAAAAATATACAAATATCTTTTGAAATAAATTAAATAGTTTCGAACCTATCAAATTTTGAATTTCCACAGTCTTGCTTTATCCAAGTAACGATCTGCGATAAAAATAAAGTTGTATTTTTGAATGGATTAAATCAATCTAAAGACAAAAACATGAAATTTTCAACTGCTGTAATTGTAATTTTCAGTATTCTGCTTGTGGCCTGCACAGGCGGGAACAAAGAGACTTCAAAAACAAATCAACCTATGTTTACCGGCGCTAAAGGAGAAGTAAAAATAATGACACTCGACCCGGGGCATTTTCATGCCGCCCTGGTTCAGAAAAATATGTTTGAACAGGTGGATCCTACGGTTTATGTTTATGCACCCGACGGTCCGGATGTCCTGAGTCACCTGGCTTTGATCGAGCGCTACAACACACGTGACGAAAATCCAACAAGCTGGAAGGAAGAGGTTTATACCGGCAGGGATTATCTGGAAAAAATGCTGAATGACAAACCGGGGAATGTGATGGTTACCGCCGGGAACAACGCAAAAAAAACGGATTACATCCTGAAATCGGTGCAAGCCGGGATAAATGTACTGGCCGACAAACCCATGGTAATTTCGCCCGAAGAGTTTCCAAAATTGGAAGAGGCGTTTAAAGTGGCGGATGAAAAAGGGGTGCTGCTGTATGATATTATGACCGAACGCCACGAAATTACGACGATCCTGCAACGAGAGCTGTCGGTGCTGCCCGAAGTTTTTGGCAAATTGCAAACAGGAACTGAAGAAAATCCGGCGATCACTAAAGAAAGTGTCCACCACTTCTTTAAATATGTTTCGGGAAATCCACTGATCCGTCCGGCCTGGTTTTTCGATACCAAACAACAGGGCGAAGGAATTGTGGATGTTACCACTCACCTGGTTGACCTGATTCAGTGGGAAGCTTTCCCCGAAGTGATTTTGAGCAAAGCGGATGTTCAGGTTTTATCGGGCAAACGCTGGGCTACCGAACTCACCCCGGAGATGTTCAAAAAAGTAACCGGGCTGGATGCTTACCCCGATTACCTTCAAAAAGATGTGGACGGCGATGTGCTAAAAGTATTTGCCAATGGCGAGATCAACTATACATTAAAAGGTGTTCATGCAAAAGCTTCGGTTATCTGGAATTTCCAGGCGCCGGAGGGAACAGGTGATACGCACTACTCCATTATGCGCGGGACCAAATGTAACCTGGTCATTCAACAGGGTGAAGCGGAAGGCTATAAACCTCAGCTTTACATTGAATCAACCGGTGACGATGTTAAAGCTTTTGCCGGTTCGCTGTATAATGCAGTGGAAGGCCTGGCGGCCAAATATCCGGGAATTGCGCTGGAGAAACTGGACGATACCAAATGGAAGCTAAATATTCCGGAAAAATTCAAAGTTGGTCATGAAGCACATTTTGGCCAGGTTACCGAAAAATACCTGAAATATCTGGTTGACGGAAAACTACCGGAATGGGAAGTTCCGAATATGATCACTAAATATTATACAACTACCGAAGGGCTGAAAGCTGCGCTAAACACAGAATGATGATTAACAATTCAGGATTTTTGATGGATAAGAAAATCCGGAAAACAAAATCTGCAATCGATATTCGTTGATCGACATTCCCAAATCTTTAACATAGTCGTCACCCCACTGTTTGAATTATCTCAGAGTGGAATGACGACTAAATAAAAGGCTGACCCGGGTTGATTCAGCCTTCTTTGTTTTATTTCTTTACCGGGTTATCCACAACAATTCTATTCTTTTGGTTGGCCACCTTATCGGCTACCAGAAATGCATATTGTGCGACACGCTTCATTTTTGTGAAATCGATTTTTCCCACCTCATCGGTTACTTTGTGGTAATCGTCGTGTAAACCGGTTGAAAGTCCCAGTACCGGAATGTTGTTCTTGTAAAAATGAAAATAATCGCTTCGATTTATAAATGCTTTCGACAACTTATCGTTTAACACCAGGTTTCGCTCCTTACCGATTTCGTTGCTCAGATTCCAGAATTCGGAACTTTGTTTTCCGGTAATCACATATAAACCATTTGGCCCGGCTAATTGCTTTTCAGCCGCCGCATCAGTCGGAGGATCGGTTTCTGCCGAACGTCCCACCATATCGAGGTTAATATCCACCAGTGTTTTTTCGAGCGGATAAACCGGATGTTCCGAATAATAGCCCGAACCAAACAATCCTTTTTCTTCTGCTGTTACCCAGGCAAAAACAATGCTCCGTTTGGGTTTCTTTTTCATGCTTTGAAATGCCTGTGCTATTTCAAGCAACGATACGGTACCTGTACCATTATCGTCGGCGCCGTTAAACACATCTCCGTCGGCATTTACTCCCAAATGATCGTAATGAGCAGTAAAAACCACGCATTCATTTTTCAATACCGGATCGCTGCCTTCAACAACAGCTATTACGTTTTTTCCCTGTACAAACGTCTTTTCTTTTGGTATCTGAATTTTAGCTTTTATTCCTTCAATTTCAAACGATTTTGGTGTACCACTTTGGTTAATTTCAGTTTGTAGTTGAGCCAGTGTTTTTCCGGATGATTTTAACAGTTGATCGGCCAGTTCACGCGTTCCAAAGATTAGGCTGAGCGGTAATACCTGTCTTCTGTTCCGGGCTCCTTTTACCGAGAGCATTCCTCCTGTGGCATATTTCTTTACCCCGTCAAATTCTTTTGGATCAGGATTCAGTGGGTCGGGAACAAGAATCAGGGCCTTGGCGCCACCCATCAGCATCTTATTCATCTTCCGCATTTCAGTAGCAAAATCTAGACTTTTTGAAGCAGTATCGGCACAAAGCTCAATATTCCGGCTCATCACCAGAACAATTTTCCCTCTTACATCAATATCTTCAGTGTCGTTGTATTTGGTTTGGTCGTTGTACCAGCCGTAACCGGCAAAAACCACTGTATTTTCAATTGTATCCCCATTCGGAGGCGTCATCAGAGCAAAAAAATCATCCTTAAAAGTTCTAATAGCCTCTCCCTCAATATTTTGAATCTGAAAAAATGTGTTTACCAGATCAGGTTTGGTCATTTCCATATCAATGAATTGAAAATAATCGTCACCTCCCGGCTTCAGCCCCATTAGTTTACACTGAGCCTTCAGATAATCGGCTGCTAAATCTACTCCCGGAATATCGGTGGTAAAATCACGCCCCAACAGGTTGTCGCTTGCTATAAATTCAAGATGGGCCCGAAGATCGTTCTCCGTAATGGTTTCTATCTCTTTCTTTTGTGCAAAAAGAACAGTTGAAAAAGAGAGACAAAGTAAAGTCAGTAAAAATTTGGTGTTCATTTTTTTGGTTGTTTATTAGATGAGTAAACATTTGTATTTAAAAATTACTTCTCTGTATTTTTTATGTGAATTTCGGGCCGGTTGGCAATATCGAGCCCCATCAAAAAACAGAGGTCTGCCACGCGTTTTATTTTAGCAAAGTTGATTTTATCAACATCATCCCCTACTTTATGGTAATCAGCATGATACCCTGTTGCATAATTCAGAATTGGCACCCCGTTTTTGTGAAAATTATAATGGTCGCTGGCCCTGATAAAATAATCCGGTAAACTGGTATCCGGCACCAGGCCTAATTCGGCGCATTTTTGCCGATTGAGTTCTGCCAACTCAGGCCACACGTTGTTTGAAAGGGTAAACAAACCATCAAAATCTTTCACTTTTTTGGGTGATTTCATCCACACCGTATCCCTTGGTTCAAATACACGTCCCACCATATCAAGGTTAAAACAGGCAACCGTTTTTTCCAGTGGAAATACGGGATGCTGAGTATAATAATAGGAACCAAACATGCCCAGTTCTTCGCAGGTAACCCACAAAAACACAATGCTGCGTTTGGGTTTTGGATTCAGGCCGGCAAAAGCCTCAGCCACTTCCATTATTGCCACTGTTCCCGATCCGTTATCATCAGCACCGTTAAAAACATCCCCATTGGTATCCGCTCCAATATGATCATAATGCGCCATAAAAACCACATATTCTTTTTTTAAATTCGGGTCAGAGCCTTCAATATATCCCACAATGTTGCGCGCCTCAATTTCCTTTCGAATCACTTTCGAATTAATTGCAATTTGCCGGTGTTCTACAGGAAATAATCCCGGCACCTTTTTATCAGCAACTTCACCCAGATACTTTTCAAATTTTCCTTTGCCTCCCAATATTTTATCGGCCAGGCCCGGTAAAGCAACAAATACCGGAATTCCTCCAGGCTCTTCAGGTAAAGCCAGGCTGTAGCGTTCGCGATTACTCCGGGCATTCATCTCGCGAAATACATAATTCTTACGATCGCGCGGATCGGTAATAACAATGATTGCCAAAGGTTGCTTTTTTGACAGGGCAAGTATTTTTCCGCGTTCTTTCCGGTTGTTCCAGAAAAACCTTGCCGGTTCAGTAAAGTCCTCTGCCTTCCCTTGAGCAGCAATCAGTACTTTTCCGCTTACATCTGTTTCATCAGAAATATCTCCAAAACCAGCCATTACAATGGCAGCATCGTGCAATTCCTCTTTCGTCATTCTGCCATCGAGGCTCACCAAATCATTTGTGCGAAAAATCCGTCTCCCTTTTTTGGTTATCTCAATAAAACTTTCGGGATCGGGCCTCGAAGTTATTAAAGGCACTTTCTGGCTATACCCCGGAACACCAGGGTTCAATCCAATTCGTTTTGCCTGTTCAACAATGTAATTTGCAGCCATTTCAAGACCTTTGACTTTGGTTCCCGGACTGCGGCCCTGCAACTCATCCGAAGCCAGATATGTTAAATGTTCGCGCAAATCAGCCTCATCAATTCTGTTTATTACAGGGTTTTGTGAAATTGCATTGAAAAAAAACACAAACAATAATAAACCCGGGAATACAGTTTTTTGTATTAGCATATGTGTTGTTTACTATTTTGAAGAAATTTTCACATCGGTTTTATAAAAATAGCAATAAACATTTAGCTTCGCTTTAAATATTTCTATATTGAAAAGCGAAAAACAAATAAACAGCAACTAACATTCAGACTATGAAAGCTATAAAATCAATCTTCTCGCTTTTGCTGATCGCATCGTTGGTATTATTGGTTCCGTCGTGTGCGGTAAACCCGGTTACCGGAAAACGGCAGATCATGTTTGTTTCAGAGGAACAGGAAATTGCAATGGGTGCGCAATATCATCCTTCGGTTATTTCTACTTTTGGGATCTACGACAATCCGCAGCTTCAGAAATTTATCCAGGAAAAGGGAAATGAAATGGCCAAAATTTCACATCGCCCAAATCTCCAGTATCATTTTACCATTCTCGATTCACCTGTGGTTAATGCTTTTGCGGTACCCGGAGGTTATTTGTACATCACACGGGGTATTTTGGCCCAGTTTAACAGCGAAGCAGAACTGATCGGTGTTTTAGGACACGAAATGGGACACGTAACTGCACGCCATTCAGCACAGCAGCAAACCAACCAAACCATTGGGCAGGCGCTTTTGCTGGGAGGAATGCTGGCATCAAAAGAAATATATGAACTGGCTGATGAAGCCATGGCCGGAATGCAACTTTTGTTTCTGAGTTTTAGCCGCGAGAACGAACGTGAATCTGACCGGCTGGGAGTAGAATATGCTACAAAAATTGGCTACGACGCACATAAAATGGCTGACTTTTTTCAGGTGCTCGACAAAATGAGTATGGACAGCCAACAAGCTGGAGTTCCTACGTTTATGTCAACCCACCCTAATCCGGAGGATCGTTTTAATACCGTGCACCGGATTAGTGACGAATGGCAGGCGAAATACCCCGGAAAAGATTTTATTGTTGACACCAATGATTATCTCAGCATGATTGATGGGATTGTGTATGGAGAAGATCCGCGTCAGGGTTTTGTTGAAAACAACACATTTTACCACCCCGACCTGAAATTCAAATTTGCTTTTCCAACGGGATGGACACTTGTAAACGCCCCAACACAGGTTCAGATAGCCGCACCGGATCAAAAAGCAGGAATTATATTTTCGCTTTCTGATGATGTTACCCCGGCAGCTGCCTCGCAAAAAGCAATCACTAACCTGAAACTTTCGGTAATTCAAAGTAAAGATGTGAAAGTGAACGGGAGCAACGCCATTGAAGTAATTTCGCAACAAACATCGCAAGCCGAATCGGGGCAGCAACAAACCATTAAACTCTGTTCGTATTTTATCGAAAAAGATGGCAAAGTTTATACATTTCACGGGATTGCTTCGGATACCGACTTTAACAAATACCTGTCTTCTTTTGAATTGACCATGAAAGGCTTTTCAACTTTAACCGATGCCTCGAAACTGAATGTAAAGCCCGACAGAGTGCGGATAAAAACAGTTCAGAAAACAAGTACGCTTGCCGATGCATTTGCTTACTTTAATGTTCCGAAAGACCAGTACAAAGAGCTTGCACTTCTTAACAACATAGATTTAAACCAGCAGTTAACCAGGGGCAAACTAATAAAAGTGATCACAAAATAAGGATCAGGGCTTTAGGCCCATTGCCTTCGCAGGTAACATAATTATCTTTGAATTTTTCCCAGAATTCATTAACAAAATCAGGACCAACCATTTCACGAAAAGCCTGGTCGATCAGTCGTGCTGAACTTGTTTTCGGAAAGCGGAACATATATCCTTCCGGGTTGAGCCAGTTCCCCAGGTTGGTTCCACTAATAAAAAATTTGCTTCCGTTGGGAGCGATCAGATCGGGGCCATTGATGCTGATAAACTGCGATTCCGGCTTGGGTTTAACAGTAGTTTGACACGTATATAAAGTAGCAAAAATGCCATCAGCAACACAATCAGGCTTCGCTGGTTCTTCGTGTTGGTTTATTTGTTTTTATAATGAAAACTCTTACTCAAAGGAAAGCAGCTTAATAAAGACAAAAAGCCTCACAAAAAAAATGTGAAGCTTTCTTTACGAGCGAGAAACGGGACTCGAACCCGCGACCCCGACCTTGGCAAGGTCGTGCTCTACCAACTGAGCTATTCTCGCATTTGGTACCCGGGGGGGGACTTGAACCCCCACGAACATAATGTTCATTGGATTTTAAGTCCAACGTGTCTACCATTCCACCACCCGGGCATCCTTATGTTTTTGAACGATTGGGACAGGTGACGTCCCAACCCGTTTCCGGATTAGGGATAGACATTTCCTTCCCTTCTGTTATGAGCGAGAAACGGGACTCGAACCCGCGACCCCGACCTTGGCAAGGTCGTGCTCTACCAACTGAGCTATTCTCGCGTATTTTTAAGAACGTTTTTCAAAAGCGTTGCAAATATATTGCTATTTTTTTATCTCGCAAAATTCGTAAGACTTAGATTTGAAATTTTCAAATCTTTAGTCGAACGAATCCCAGGCTTTGTCCCGGAATCTCCAGATTTTACAGGTAATTTAAGCAGAACACTACTTCAGGCCCGTTAACTTTTTTATATCATTTAATTTGTTCAGGGCCTCAATTGGAGTCAGATTATTCACATCTAATCCCTTAATCTCGTCACGAATTTGTTTCAGCACCGGATCATCGAGTTGAAAAAAGCTCAGTTGCAGTCCTTCCCGGTTTTCGCCAATTTCTTCCAAGGGCTTGGCAAGGTTTTCTTTTTCTTTGCCGCCTTCCAGTTTTTTCAGTATCTGTTCGGCGCGTTTTATCACCGATTTTGGCATACCTGCCATTGCTGCTACATGAATACCAAAACTATGGTTACTACCGCCGCGTACCAATTTCCGAAGAAAAATTACCTTGTTTGCCACTTCCTTAATCGAAACATTGTAATTCTTCACCCGCGGGAAAGCGCCTTCCATCTCGTTCAGCTCATGATAGTGCGTGGCAAAAAGTGTTTTGGCTTTTGCATACGAATGCTCGTGCAAATGTTCCACAATCGACCAGGCAATGGAAATGCCATCGTACGTTGAAGTTCCACGCCCCAGCTCATCAAATAAAATCAGGCTGCGGTTCGAAACATTGTTCAGAAT
The DNA here is from genome assembly GCA_047975435.1 of Draconibacterium sp. GTDB lineage: Bacteria > Bacteroidota > Bacteroidia > Bacteroidales > Prolixibacteraceae > Draconibacterium. The sequence goes on from JBKEDN010000154.1 coordinate 42,198, forward strand.
ACTGGCGGCCTCGTTCATTTCCACCATAAAAGTTGACTCGCCCAGCGAAATATTATCAGAAGCCCCCACCCTCGTAAAAATCTTGTCAACGTAACCGATTTTAGCCACTTCTGCCGGAACAAAACTTCCCATTTGTGCCAGTAAAACAATCAGCGCTGTTTGTCGCAGTAAAGCCGACTTACCCGCCATATTCGGCCCGGTTATAATGATGATCTGCTGCTCGTCCTGATCCAGTTTTACATCGTTGGAAATATAGGATTCGCCAATCGGCAGTTGATGTTCGATTACCGGGTGCCTCCCGTTTTTGATCTCAATTTCGGTGGTTTCTTTTACTTCTGGCTTGAAATATTTATATTGAACCGCGCACGAAGCATACGACAACAAACAATCGATGCGCGCCAGAATATTTGAATTTAACTGAATGGCAGAGATGTATTCCGACAAAGCGGTCACCAGATCGTTAAAAAGCTTGTTTTCAATTATCTGTATTTTTTCTTCTGCTCCCAGAATTTTTGATTCGTATTCTTTCAGTTCTTCGGTGATGTACCGCTCGGCGCTTACCAGCGTTTGTTTGCGTATCCATTCTGCCGGAACTTTGTCTTTGTGCGTATTCCGAACCTCGATGTAATAACCAAATACATTGTTGAAGCCCACTTTCAGCGAAGGGATGCCGTGTTTTTCACTTTCGCGCTGCTGAATTTTTACGAGATAATCTTTCCCGGAATAAGCCAGCGAACGCAGGTCGTCCAACTCCTCCGAAACACCTTCGGCAATCACTTTTCCTTTGTTGATCGCAGTTGGCGGATCGGGAACAATCTCTTTGTGAATCCGGTCGCGTATTAAACCACAGGTATTCAGTTGCTCGGCAAAACGGTTCAAAGCCGGATTTTCAACAGCGGCACAAGCTTCTTTTATCGGGCCAATAGCATTTAGCGCATTCATTACCTGCACCACTTCCCTCGGGTTGATCCTTCCCACAGCTACTTTTGAAATAAGCCGCTCCAAATCGCCGATCTGCCGCAAATGATCTTCCAGATTTTCCTTAACCTCCGTTTTTTTCAGGAACATCTCCACTACTTCCAGGCGTTCGCTGATCGGGCCAATTTCTTTTAAAGGCAAAGCCATCCAACGTTTCAACAGACGGGATCCCATTGGCGAAATGGTTTTATCGATCACCTCAATCAACGATCGTCCGCCATCGTGAATCGGGGCAAAAAGCTCCAGGTTTCGGATGGTAAAACGGTCGAGCCAAACGTAGTGTTCTTCTTCAATACGGCTCAACCCTGAAATGTGGCTTAAATGAAGATGCTGGGTAAGATCGAGGTAATGCAAAACCGCCCCGGCAGCAATTACCGCCAGTTGCATACTTTGCACGCCAAAACCTTTTAGTGAGCTGGTTTCAAAATGGCGGGTCAGCCGGTCGTGGGCTGCATCGCCGGTATAAACCCAGTCTTCGAGGTTAAAAGTGTAATATTTTGATCCGAACAAGGCCTGAAAATCATTTCCCCGCCCGCGCTGAAACAGTACTTCCTTGGGTTGAAAGGAAGTCAGCAACTTATCAACGTATTCGTGTGTACCTTCAGCTGCCAGAAACTCACCGGTTGAAATATCGAGGAAAGCCACGCCGGCACGTTTTTTATCAAAATGAACCGAAGCCAGAAAATTATTTTCCCGGTTTTCAAGAATATTGTCGTTAATGGAAACCCCGGGCGTAACCAGTTCGGTGATCCCTCTTTTTACAATTTTCTTGGTCAGTTTAGGGTCTTCGAGCTGCTCGCAAATAGCAACCCGTTGTCCGGCGCGTACCAGTTTGGGCAGGTAGGTATCGAGCGCATGGTGCGGAAACCCGGCCAGTTCTACATAACTCGCTGCTCCGTTGGCTCGGCGGGTAAGAGTAATCCCGAGTATTTCAGCGGCTTTAATAGCATCTTCTCCAAATGTTTCGTAGAAATCGCCTACCCGAAACAACAAAATTGCTTCCGGATGCTTGTCTTTGATGTTGTAATACTGTTTCATCAAAGGCGTTTCCACGTATTTTTTCTGTCCTGTCAAATTAATCAGTTTTTAAGCGAAACAAAGATAAAAGTTTAGCTACGGAAAGGAAATCTGAAGCCTGATTGTTCAAAGATTTTTTTCAACAATACAGCAACACAAGGAACAAAAAAAGCAGAACACTTTTGTATTCTGCCCTACAAACTCATTCAGGTCAATCAATGCCAGGCGCCAAGTACTGCCCCCATAATAATATAGATTACGAGATTATACCCCAGGTTAATGAGGTAAAGTTTAAATGGTTGTCGTTCGTACAAGACGTCATTCAGGCGACTGGTGCCAATCCAAAACAAGGCAATCATAAAACCGGCAAAGATACCAAAGTGCATGTCGGCTGCGCTGCCGATAAACATGGCAATGGCAAAAGCTGCCAAAACGGTGGCAATGTAGTTGATGATCATAATCAAAGGCATCGACAAGCCTTTGCCGTCGCGCAGCATTTCCGGGGTAAAGCCATTCAGCTTCATCCACAATTTTCCAAACAACGGACCGTACCAAAGCCAGCCCACTACAAATGCACTAGGGCAGCTACCAATACTGCCCAAACATTAATGGAAGAAAGAATTTCAGACATATTCATACTTACAGGTATTAATTTAGAAAGGATTTAAATTACGATATTCAATTCTTTTTTCAATCTTTGTACCCAAATATTTTCAGAAAACGTGTCATGCAACTGATTTAAAAGTGCATGGTAACATGCTGAGACCAAAAGTGGAGAGGATATATGAGTTGTAACGGATGTTCATTTAACAACGATTCGACCAATACAGTAAAAGGATACGACTGGCTGAGCGATCTGCCGGACACCTCAGATAAATCAGATATTGTTGAAGTCAAATTTAAAACTACCCGGAAGGAGTATTTTAGAAACATAGACGGGCTGCCTGTAAAGAGAGGCGACAAAGTGGTTGTTGCCACATCACCCGGCCACGATGTAGGCGAAGTGACCTTAACCGGTTATCTGGCTGAAAAACAGTTTAAACTTCGTATCAAAAACCCATCGAGATATACCTTGAATACGGTTTACCGAAAAGCCAGTGAATCGGATATAGAGAAACTACAAGAAGCGCGCGGGCGTGAAAAAGAGACGATGATCAGGGCGCGGCAGGCAGCTGCTGAGCTGGGACTGGATATGAAAATTGGCGACGTGGAATTCAGGGGAGACAATAAAAAAGCCATTTTTTATTACATCGCAGAAGGACGGGTTGATTTTCGCGAGCTGATTAAAATCTATGCACGTGATTTCCGTATTAAAATTGAGATGAAACAGATTGGTGCCCGTCAGGAGGCGGGGCTGGTTGGCGGAATCGGGTCGTGTGGCCGCGAACTGTGTTGTTCGAGCTGGCGTACTGATTTCTCAAGTATTTCGTCGGAAGCCGCCCTGCGACAGGGATTATCGCCATCAGCACAAAAAATGGCAGGTGCCTGCGGAAAATTAAAATGTTGTCTGCTTTACGAATTGGATGCCTACATTGAAGCCGGCAACGAGTTTCCAAAAGAATTGCTTGATCTGGAACTGGCCAAAGGCATCGCCAAACCATTCAAAACCGATTACCTCAAAAAGGAAGTCTGGTATTTCCTTGAAGGTAGCATGGGGACAACTTTCAACCTTACATTGAAGCAGGTGAAAGACATAATTCAGCAAAATAAACGGGGTACAAAACCGGAGATTGATCTGCTTGGAGGTAAAGTCAAAGAGTCGAGCCAAATGGAAGTTACGCTTGACGGCGAGCTCGATCGTTTCGATAAGAAAAAAGCGCGCAACAAAAGCAACGAACGCCGCAGAAATAACCGCTCGAAAAATAGCCGGGGGCCACAAAATAACCAGCGGGAAGCAAGAACGAAAGATGCCCAGGGAAACGGTGCGTCGAATGAATCCTCCGGTAATAACAGGAATAACAACAGAAACAGAAACCGGAAACCAAGGTTTAAGGCAAAAAAGAACACCGAATAAATCTATTTTTTTCGGATCAACGTCATACCATCGCGTAGCGGAAGGAGCACCTTCTCTACGCGATTGTCGTTTTTAAGCAGTGTATTAAAATCCAGGATTCCCCGTGTTTGATGATCATCGGCGCGCAGAGTATCAAGTACTTTTCCGCTCCAGAGCGTATTGTCGGCAATGATAAAGGCACCACTTTCCAGGCGGTCGATCAGTAAATTATAATAATCCGGATACTCGCGTTTGTCGGCATCCACAAAAACAAGGTCGAACTTTTCTTTCAAGGTTGGAATAATTTCCAACGCCGAACCAATGCGCTGTTCCACTTTATCCTGAATACCTGCTTTTTGAAAGTATTTTGCTGCAAGCGATTCCAGTTCATCATCCATTTCAATGGTAACAATCTTTCCGTCGCTTTGCAATCCTTTGGCAAGGCAAATGGCAGAATAACCGGTGAACGTTCCCAGCTCCAAAATGTATTTGGGCCGGATCATACGGGAAATCATGGCCAGTACTTGTCCCTGCAGGTGCCCCGATAACATACGTGCACCCAGGACTTTTAAATGTGTTTCACGATCGAGTTCCTTTAAAATCGCATCCTCCTCATCGATGTGATCCAAAATGTACTGATCAATATCTTTTTTCCGGTTCATTTTCAAAGACTTTGAGATTATTTATAAACCAGGGTGCTCATTTGTTTTTTATCAAGTACAAGATTGGCAACTTCCTGCAATTGTTCGGCAGTAATTTCTTCGATGGTTTTAAAAACCACCCGCAGCGGATCCACCTTATCATACAAAAGGTAGCTTTTCCCGATGGTCAGCATCATGTCGTCGTGACTTTCGGTGGCTATTGCAATCTGCCCGATCAGCTGCTTTTTGGCACTGCTGAGTTGTAGCGCCCCCAGCTTTTTATTCCGCAACAAATCAAACTCTTTCTGAACCAGTACCAGTGCTTTATCCAGATTTTCTTTATCGGTACCAAAATACACATTAAAAAGCCCGGTATCGGAATAAGCCGTATAACCCGACTCCACGTTGTAAGCCATTCCACGACGTTCGCGCAACGCCAGGTTTAAACGCGAATTCATCGCTTGCCCACCCAAAATATTATTCAGCAAAACCATAACAGTCCGCTGTGGATGGTTGGCATCAAACGCAGTATTCCCGATGATGCAATGAGATTGAAAAGTGTCTTTTTTAACCTGTAATTGCTGCGGTTTATAATTTTCAAATTTTATCCGCGAATTGCCTCTGAGCTTGGCCGGTGCAATACCAAAATATTTTTCAAGCATCTTCACCAAAGTGCCAAAATCAATGTTTCCCACCGAGCTGATTACCATTTGGTCGGTGTGGTAATTGTTTTCGATAAAGCTGAAAATGGAATTGCGTGTAAAAGCCCGGACATTCTTTTTAGTCCCCAGAATATTTCTAGCAATGGGATGGCCGTCGAAAACCAGCTCTTCAAATTCATCAAAAATAAGTTCAGAAGGCGAATCCTTGTACGAGTTAATTTCCTCCACCACCACTTCTTTTTCGCGCTTTAATTCCTTCTCGGGATAAACGCTGTTAAATAGAATATCGCTTAACAGCTCGGCTGAACGTTCGTAGTATTCAGTTAAAAAAGTGGCATATAAAACAGTTTCTTCCTTGGTTGTATAGGCATTTAATTCACCGCCAACTCCCTCAATTCGGCTCAAAATATGAAAAGCCTTTCGCTTTTGAGTTCCCTTAAACACCGAATGCTCGATAAAATGTGCCAGTCCGTGTTCCTTCTCCAATTCATCACGCGACCCGGCATTAATCAGCACTCCCAAATGCCCTACAGGCGAGTCGGTAAACTGATGGATGATGCGGATCCCATTCCCCAGTGTATGTGTCAGAAAATCAGTCTCTACCATTATGCTTTATAATCAGCCTGCAAAAGTAAGAAAAGTATTTAATTGCGAAGTCGTGTTTCCCGGGAATCAAATAAATGATGACATTCAATACCGGCGTAGAAAACCGAGGATTGAAATTTTTTCAAATTCTGTAATTTTTCTTTGGTGTTCCAAAAAATTATTTACTTTTGCAACACCAAAATAAAGGGGTGCTGCTTACACAGCCAATCTTTAAGGTGCCATAGCTCAGTTGGTAGAGCAACGGACTGAAAATCCGTGTGTCCTTGGTTCGATTCCGAGTGGCACCACTGGTAAAAAAAGGGAAGACGAAAGTTTTCCCTTTTTGTTTTTTCTGTCCCGAGCATACTTCGTTCCGGATCAATTTATAATCAGGTTCCTCCAACTTTCGGATCCGAGTAGCATTACAAACAAAAGATGAGCATAAAGTTGTATTTTTAACTCCCTGAAATGGCACATTTTGTTTATATTATTTACAGTCCTTCTTCCGACAAGTTTTATGTGGGTGAGACCGTGAATATTCCGCATAGAATAGTAGAACATAATTCCGGGCATTATCATCATGCAAGTACAAAATTTACAAACGACTGGAAACTCTTTTTGCAAATTAAGTGCGAATCAAAAACGCAGGCTCTAAAATTCGAACGTTTTATTAAAAGGATGAAAAGCAGAAAGTTTTATCATAAATTGAAAAACTATCCTGATATAGTTGACAATTTGCTTGTCAGATTTAAAGAATAATCCGTGTGTCCTTGGTTCCCCCGAAGCATCGGGGCCGAGTGGCACCACTGGTAAAAAAAGGGAAGACGAAAGTTTTCCCTTTTTTTACCATGCGCACTCCAGGTTTCGGATCCTCAACAACCCGTACAGCAAACGTCGGGCACTTTGGTTAAACGCGAAGTTCGCAAAATTCGGTGGTGTCCAAGTTCGTCACTCACCGGACTTGGTTTTTGCTGAACGTCAACCGTCGCAAACGCTGCTGTCCGTGCACTAAATCTTTTGTTAAACTCGCGGCTGAATGTTGCTTTCTGTTCATCACTTAACAGGTTTGCTGTGGATTGAGCTACCTGCGGTTGATTCAGCCCCGAGATATGCTCAAATATGTTATTGATCTGCGGGAGCGTTTCAACTACCACCACACTTAGTGTTGCATCTTTGGGTAAGCCAAAAATGGAAAGAAACTGGTTAACCTCCATATTCGTCCAAACCGTTGTTCCGTATTTTGTAGAGCTTTTATTTTTCTTAGTAAAATCGACCAATTTAATAAAGTTATTTGCCGGCGATACGGAAGTTTGTCCTTTTTGTGTCTTTAAAGTAATCTTACTGAGTAACTGCAATTCCTCTTTCGAATACTTTTCGAAGGTATTTTTCTCTTTTTCATTTTCAATCTGAATCCTCCAGTCAAGCGGACGGTCATCCAGTAAAATATTCCGGTAGTCATTGTTGTCGGCTTGTTTTACCTGTGCATACAACAAAGCCCAAAGTTCGGTTCTTGGCGGATCGGCCGTTACATTTTTACCCTTATGCACCGCCACGGCATACGGAGCGGTTACCCAAAGTTTGTCCTTGTCGCGGTTAGGCATACAAGAGAGTGCCGGCGCCGGATGTTGAATTCCCTGTGATTTTAACCTTCTGCCAAAACGTCCCTGGGCTGTCGTCCATACTTTTTCCGGTTCTGTATCAGAGTTAACTGCAGGCCGTTCAAAATGTCCAAGCCTGAATTCATAGGTAAAAAACCCAAACATTTCATCGCTGTTTGCATGTAATCCAGTGGGAAGTGGAAGAATATAATGTTTATCGCTCGACGTGCTTTTAACCATCGGCTGCATGGCATTTAAACCAGCCAGATCGTTGGACGATGCGGGAGAAATAATACGTATCAACTCCGGGTCAATCGGTAGTGGCGGCTCCTGCTGACCTACAAAAAGCGAAGGATGATTATTACTGATCAGTTGATCGGGAGAATTAACCAGAACCCGGGCAAAATAGGTATCCTGGGGATCTTCTACCGAATCGGCAAATTCAATCCAGAGAAAACGTTTACGCGATTCTGAATTCTGATATTTTTCATCGCGAACATAGGGTGAAAGGGCAAAACCAGCCGAAACAATTTTAGGAATTTGAGCCGGTGGAGTGGTAATCGGCAAAGTCATTTGCAGAGCAACAGGTTCATCCCGCTCTGTAGCATGATCCGTTTTAAACCGGGGTTCAAGTGTGTAACTAACATCAATCGTATCAGGAAATGGATTTGCTGCCTGCGGATCCTTTTTGGGTTCCACTGCGTCAATAAATACAATTTGCGTAGAATTTCGTTGCGGATTATCCAGCGATTCAAAGGAGGCTGTGCGTATCATTTTTATACGCCCGATTTCTGCATCTTCCTCTTCGGGTTCATTATCGTGGGTAAAGCCTTTTGTCCGTCTGACAATAAAACTATCCGTTTCAAGCGCATCCCACATCCAGTCCCGGTCTAATTCGAAATTAACGCAGCACAGCCAGTGATTAAATAAATCAGACTTTGATGCAAAAGTAATTGAAGATCCATCCGGAGCCAGCGTATGACGTATCCGGCTTGAACATGCGAATACAACACGCTTTCCTTTTGGCGCATTGAGCGTTAAACCACTGCTTTCCAAACTCAACTGATCCGCCAATTGTTTTACATTGGTGTTTTGGGCAATAAGTTCATTACCAAAGAACAAAGTGGTCAGCTTACCGTCAAAAACGGTTGCGGTATCCGGCCGCATATACAAGGCCTGCAGATTCGGGACTCCCGGAGTCTGTGCCAGCAAGCCGGTTTCATCGTCCGACGGCTTATATAATTCAACAGCAAAAGCTTCGCCGTACCTTACATCCATTGTTTTGTTCGCATCATCAATAACTCCATAGTATCCAAGCGTATCATTCTCATCCGCTTTGTCTTCACAAACTGCCCGGATTGTAAGTCGCACGGTTCGGGCTGTTGGTAAAACCAGTTGAGGAAGATTATCGATATCATCCGACAAACCTAAATCCTGCACCAGGTTGATTTCATTGCCAACATTTAGTACCTTATCAGGCCCTTCAACATCCTTGTATTCAATCGGAATATTTAAAGTGGCTTCATAGTTATCATCATCGCCGTTAATATCAGGAAAAAAGCGACGGGTGGTATATAAATGTACGTAATCATCTTTTCCGTTTACACTGTTCAGTTTATCGAGTTTTAAGGTTTCTATTTCAACCGTGATTTCCACCTGATTCACATCCGGGTCGGCAATTCCCAAACCAACCCTGTGCTCTGCATTGTGGCTGTGGTCAGAATTATCTACATCCAAACTCAAATTCGACTGGTTCAGAAGACGCTGGATGGGATCGCTGTATTTATCGGTATAAACTACCGCCGGATATCCCAGTTTCGGCCTTCTGATATTTAACTCATTTAATTCTGACGGACCATCGGTTCCTAATACAGGGTGCAACTCCCCGGCCTGCGCTGTCGGAATGGCTTCTATTTCCTGTATTCGCGGCTGAATGGGTGCGATGTACCTTTTAGGAAACCTCTAAAAATTAAAAATCTACCAATCAGCCTATTATAATAGTAAATAGTATCTTAGGAGCATATTCTTATACAATGAGGACAAGATACAAAGCAACAGGGACAAACAGT